>JAUVDT010000006.1 GCA_030595185.1 Gammaproteobacteria bacterium | reverse complement strand
ACCTTCATCTATAATCATTCGATGTGATGTGATAGTAATCATCTCATCTACGTGGTGATAGGTTATAAAACTTGTACCCCTGATTTGCTCTGGACGATACAAATGAATATGCTGAAATACAATACCCGAACTTTCTAGATCATCATCAACACTGTACTCTTGTTCTAATTCACTTTTATTAAACAGAACAATTTCAGACTTTTCATACGAAACATAATTAAGCTCGTAATTACTTCCCTTTCTTGATACGTAAGCTACTAGCTCATCATTTTTATCATAAATAGAAACATTATTATTAAATGAGAATTTCACTCTCTCCAATAACTGGTTAACAATAAATTTCTTTTCTTCATCAAGAAGAAAAGAATCGTAATTGTTTTTATCTTGATAATTATTAACAAGCTCAATCGACGCTATCATCCTCTCATCGGATTGAATAAAATCAATACCACTTTTAAGACCATCTTCTATATTTTTTATTTTATATGCCAGACGCTGATAACCATGCACTATCCGGTTATGGGCATTTTCTAACGAACCATTTCTAATAAAACCATCAAAATAAAACCCAAGCGCTGTAACCACCAACATAACAGCTATCGCCACTATCATTGATAATTTTGTTTTAAGACTCAGCTGACTTTGAAAAACACTAACTGTCATATTTACAAGAAAAATTATTACTGTTCACAACAAACATCCATACTTATGTTTTTTTAGAAAATTGGAATTACTTTATTTACATTCTTTTTAGTAACTAACTCACTAGATATCAAGACCTGCTTTGGAACGGGTATGCCATTGAAGATTTGTAGTGCTACCTCAACAGCCTTTATTCCTCCCAAGGGATAAGTTACAGTTGCTAGCTGCCTGTCATTACGAATTGCGTGTTGCGCTTCGCTGATAAAATCCACTCCTACCATAGCAACCGATGTGGGCTTTATCTTATACCGGTCAAATACCAATCTGACACCACTCAACATACTGTCACTTTCTGCAAATATGGCATCTATATGTATTCCTTTTTTAATTATTTTTTCCATTTCTCTAATTGCATCTCTCCTTAAAAAGTTACCAACCCGTCTAATTACATGAATATTTTTATATTTATCTATTTCATCAAAAAAACCTAATGTCCTTAGTTTCGTTACATCAGCGTTAGGTACACCTTCAAGCAGAAGAACACTTCCTTTACCATTAATCTTTTTAGCTAGAAACTTTCCTGCAATCCTTCCAACCCGCCTATTATCATATTTTATATAACTGGTATATTCATCGCTAAGAATCCCTCGGTCCAGAAGAATAATCGCTATTCCAGCTTTATATGCTTTCGATATAATAGGAACTACTGCTTTTTCATCATTCGTACCGAGTATTATCAAGTCAACTTTCTGTTTAATAAATCCCTCTATTTGACGAATCATCAATGATGTCTTGCCCTTTCCATCAGAATAGATAAATGATATATGGCTATGTTTCGCAATTTCGTCACGCACTTCAAATACCTGAGCTTTTCTAAAATCATTTGCCATATTATCCTGTGCAAATGCGATTACATGTTTTGTTAAGCTAGAGGCTTCTATCAAAGTTGAGAATAGGGCAAGAAAAATAAGAGCGAAGTATCGAATCATTACAAATCCATTAAATTTAGAATTAGTTATTATTGGTATATCGGTTCCGTTTTAATGCACCGATACATTAATACATAAGTAAATATTAATATTGCTAGGACGATAATTTATAATAGCAAGTATAGTCCACAAAGCGTCCTTAAATTAACAATCCTACTTTAAATACATACAATAATTCATATCAATAGAGTAATCTCTTGATCTATTCTTAATATAGAATAACAAATGCTTAACAATAGATACGACCTAACACACAGGAATTTTAAATGAAAAGAATATTAGTACTTGTAACGTTGTTTATCACTACTCAACTAATGCCTGTCCAGACAATAGCGTCACCTGTACTCGTTGAAACAGATTGGTTAGCCAAAAACATTAACAATAAAGACGTAGTTGTTATTGATACCAGCGACCATACACAGCACTTACGTTTTCATATACCAGGCTCCATCCACATCGATTACAGCGAGATTGTCTATAAACGTAAACACGATAAAGTTTCAATGCAAATACCTAATAACTATTTCATGCAAATTTTATCAAAATATGGTTTAAGCAATAATAGCTACATTATCATTTACGATGATATGGGTGGATTCAATGCAGGTCGTTTATTCTGGCAACTGGAACAAGTTGGCCACAAACGTGTTTCTGTGCTTAATGGTGGTTTAGTTAAATGGATTAACGAAAACCGCAGAGTTAACAACAAAAACACCAAACGGTTACCAACCCGCTATACAAGTAATGGCTCTTCAAAACGAGATAACCTTGTAGACATTAATATAATTAAAACAACCAACAGCCTGCTAATTGATGCACGTTCTAAAGATGAATATATAGGTCACCCTAAATTTCCACGTACGGGACATATTCCTAAAGCTGCTCTTTGGAACTGGCAAGATAATATCGACTTTGAAAAGGCATTTATTATAAAAAACGAAGCTCAAATAAGAAAACAGCAAAACCACATCGATTTCAGTAATAAAAAACAAAGCATTATCACTTATTGCCGATCGGGACATCGGGCATCGCAAACCTATCTCACTCTACGCAGCATGGGCTTCGAAAATGTAAAGTTATATGATGGTTCTATGGCAGAATATTCACAGAACAAAAAAGTGCCTTTAGTAAAAGGCTGCACTAAATGTTAAATAATTTTTAAAACCAGTCACAGGAAAAGACAGATATATGCATTCTCCTGTGATTTACCCACATCTTTATGCATAAAATAAAAACACTTCCCTTTCTTATCCAAACTCCGTTAGTATTAAAAATAATTCAATTTGAATTCAATGGGTAATAAATGGTTATTGATAATATCATTTTTCAACTTAGCGCTATCATCATTGGTGCCGCCGTCTTAGGTACATTATTCCTCTACGCTAAACAGCCTATCATCATCGCTTATATCGCAGCAGGTATTGCAATTGGGCCCAGTGGATACGGTCTCATTAAAGACACCGAGCAAATCGAGCAATTTTCTCATTTTGGTATTATTCTGCTGCTTTTTTTAATTGGACTTAATCTTCAGCCCAGTAAGTTAATGCATCTTTTTAAAAAGACCTCACCATTAACAATAGGTACATCGCTGGTTTTTGCTTTAAGCGCTGCAGTATTTGCTTTAATGCTAAGTTTTGATATAAACAATGTACTTGTTTTTGCTGTTGCAATGATGTTTTCTAGCACCGTTATTAGCCTTAAGTTAATTCCTACAACAACACTACACCATAAACGCAAAGGCGAGATCATGACCAGTGTTCTACTGATTCAGGACATTCTTGCGATTCTTATTATTCTTTTCATTACTGGTGAAAAAGGTGAAAGCACATTAATAACATTTGCTTTTTTAATTGGAAAATTCAGTATCATTTGGCTACTCGCCTTAATGGGCGTCAAATACATCATGACGCCTTTACTACAAAAATTTGATATGGTGCAGGAGTATACTTTTCTTGCTACTTTAGCCTGGTGTCTACTTTGGGCTGAATGCGCACACCTTATGGGACTGTCCTACGAACTAGGCGCTTTTGTTGCAGGCCTTTCTATTGCTTCTTGCATAATTGCTCAGGTCATTGCAGAGCACTTGAAACCACTACGAGAATTTTTTCTCATTTTATTTTTCTTTGCTGTTGGCGCTCAACTAAACTTAGATATGAATTTAAAGCTTTTATTCGCCGCAATTCTATTCGGTGCTTTAATCGTACCCTTTAAAGCCTTAGTTTTTCGTCAGGCCTTCAGCTGGTTTGGTGAGCCACTAGAAGCGTCTAGAGAACTAGCGGCACGATTATCTCAGTCCAGTGAATTTTCATTACTAGTTGCTTTCTCGGCACTTTCGATGGGTTTATTAACACAGGAAGGCGCGATGCTTATTCAGGTCGCAACCATTTCATCGTTTATATTCTCTACTTATTGGGTAGTATTAAAGTACCCAACACCTATTTCAAATAATAGCCGGTTAAATCAGGACTAATAATTTCGACTTATGCTGCTAACTCTCCTGTTAACAAATATTGCATCACATCATGTACAGGGTGTATTTTGTCAGAAAAGATCATTGGTTCTGAACCTCGAAAAAACAAACCTTTTTCATAGTTTCCTTGCACAGCAAACTCCAGTTGTTTCAAAATACAAAACTGCCCAGCAGAAGGGTTCCCATCACGAAAGCCACAATGAGATAAACATTCTGCCCAACCAGCACACTTAGCCCGTTCAGGAGTCGCTTTTTCCCTTAGTTTTTCCTCTCGCTTCAAATACTTCATTAACCACGGTGTTTTAATCGCTCGTGCAGGTAAACCCGCTGTACTTAAAAAAGTAACAATATCGTCTGGCTTTGCATCTATTAATGTATGTTTAAATGTGTCATCGGCATCACCTTCTTCGGTAACAGCAAATGCCGTACCTAACTGCACACCACTAGCACCCAGTTTAAATAATTCTTCTATCTCTTCATGAGAATTAATGCCACCGGCAGCAATTAACGGAATGCGTTCAATGCCTAAATCATCAAATAATTTATTCACTTCAGACAATAAAGTGGAAAAATCATACCGCTCATGCCCTATTTCTTCAGGCTTTGTGGCCCCTAAATGGCCACCGGCATATTTCGGGTGTTCTAAAATAATCGCATCGGGTTTAACGCCTTTTCTCATCCAGCGTTTAAGCAGTACTTTTACGCCCCTAACATCAGCAAGAATAGGTATTAAGGCAATATCATAACCAGCTGTCATTTCTGGCAGGTCAAGTGGCAAACCAGCTCCCATTACAATAGCATCCGCGCCACTTTTACACGCCTGTTGCACTAATAGCTTATGCGAAGCTACTGCTTTCATCGTATTAATCGCAATAAAACCATCCGGCGCTATTTTTCTTGCTGCTTTAATTTCACGATCTAATGCAATTAAATTACATTCATCTATAACTTCAGCATTACGGGATTTATTACTGAGTTCCAGTAAATCGGGATGATGTATCCGCAAATCGATACTTGCGATAGTGCCTATACCGCCTTCTTTTGCCACAGTACCCGCCAATTTATGAGCCGATACACCAACCCCCATTCCTCCTTGAAAGATTGGTAATAGTGTTTTTCCTCTAATTGTTAATAATGGAAAATCTGTTTTAATCATCATGACCTATCCTGCTAATAATACGTACTACATTATTAGAAAATACTGCTATAGGTATGTTGATATACATCAAAACAAAATATATTTTTTAAATCATACGGTCATGAATTTTTCTTATGATGAGAGTGATTTTTGGTAAATAAAACACAGCAAACAATAGCTTAGGCGGCATACTTATTACTTTGTGGAAGGAATCGATTAGTTTTTAATATCAATTAATCAGAGGTATTAAAAACTTTAATTTGTTTGTTTAACGGTTTGCATATAAATTTATATTACACCAGTTGGAAAGCATTATTTTATGTTCCCAACACGATTTATAAACAGAAGCTCGGTAAATAAAAACGAGTTTATCTTAAGAGGAGAATTCCAGATAAATCAGGTGTCGACTATAGACTTAGGTCTAACATATAAGGGCTCAATCAGCTCATCCAAACCCGCATGATGCACGCCGTCACAGGCTATCTTGCGGGTAGTCTTTATTCCATAGTTTTATATTTCATATCAATAATGAATATTGTTTTTTTACCGCCCGGTAAAATGAGATTCACTTCATCGTCCAGACTTTTCCCCAATAACGCTTTTGCAACCGGAGAGTCCATACTGATATAAACTTCATCCATATCAAATTCATCAGGGCCTACAATTCGATATGTTTGTTCTTCACCGGCTTCATCTTCAACCGTGACCCATGCACCAAAAAAAACTTTTTCCTGGTTATCTGGAATAGTTGTTACAACCTTCATATTTTCTAATCTTTTTCGTAAAAAACGTACTCGACTATCAATTTGACGTAATTGTTTTTTGCGATAGATGTACTCTGCATTTTCTGAACGATCGCCTTCTGCCGCTGCAGTACTGACAGCGCGTGTTACTTCAGGCCTTAATTCAAACCATAAGTGATCCAGCTCTGTTGCCAGGTGCTGATGACCTTCTGCTGTAATGTATTTAGAACCAGGTTTTTGTGGTGCTCGATAACGTCCCATTTATTTTTTCGCTTTAGAATCGGTTTTCATCGAGCATGATCAATGTACAGTCACGCACACATTCAATACCTGTTTGTTCAAACTGTTGCTGAATGTCGTCAGACTCAGTACCGGGATTAAAAATAACTCTACGTGGCTTTAATGCACACACATCTTGCACCAACTTTATCATGCGCTCCGGCCCAACATATAAAGTGACGGTATCGATATCACAATTAATATCCGCTAATGACGAAAAGACTTTCATGCCTTCTATTTCTTCAGCTTTTGGATGCACAGGCAATACTTCATGTCCCTTTTTCTTCAGCTTAACGAGTGCTTTATAAGCAAAGCGACTGGCTTTAGGACTGGCTCCAAGAATGACTACTTTTTTCAAATCAATTACCCTAAGAGTTTAATGAGATTTACCGGATAAAACTTTACAGTTAACTCTTTCGTTTAAGTCGAGACACAAAAAACAAGCCAGCCGCTGCCACAACCATACTCGGGCCAGTTGGCGTATCCCACTGCAGTGATGAAAACAAGCCCATCATTACCGCCAGCATACCCAGTACAATCGCGATGATAGCCATCTGTTCTGGCGAGGATGCAAACCTTCTCGCTGCTGCCGGCGGAATAATTAATAAAGCGGTGATTAATAAAATACCAGTAATTTTCATTGCCACAGCCACGACAACCGCCATTAACAACATAAACACCAGTCGAGTTTTTACAACCGCAACCCCTTCAACTCGCGCAAGGTCTTCATGCACTGAGATCGCGATCATGGGTCGCCACAGCCACGCAATAATGGGCAATAAAATGCCGGCACTTGCAAAAATAAGCCACAACTCATTTTGACTAACCGCTAATATATCACCGAATAAATACGCATTAAGGTCAATTCGCATACCGCGAGACTGTAAAATTGCGATCACAACCAAACCTAAGCCTAGGGAGGTGTGTGCGAGAATACCTAGTAATGTATCGCTGGCTAAGTCTTGATTGCGTTGCAGCCAAACTAAGCTGATAGCAATCACCAAACCTAATAAAGCCACACCAAAAACAGGATTAATGCTCCATAGCATCGACAATGCCACACCGAGCAATGCTGAATGCGCCAGAGTATCACCAAAATATGCCATTCTCCGCCACACAACCAAACAGCCTAATGGCCCGGTAAGTAGCGCCACAGCCAAACCGGCAAATAATGCTCTGTAGACAAAATCATCCATGATCATGCTCCGGGTTCGTGCATGATTCCTGGCGACAACCCGCTGCGTCATCCCAATGTTGGCAACCACTACCCAATGGCACGACATTGCCATGACTGTCGTGCTCATGGTCATGGTGATGCGTATACACCGCAAAACCATCCATCGCATCGCCAAACAATCGTAAATATTCAGGGTGTTTGCTGATCGCATCCGGGTGACCGGTACAACAGATATGCCGGTTTAAACAAAGTACGCGATCGGTCGCTTCCATCACCAGGTGCAAATCATGTGAAACCATTAAGATACCGCAGTTATAGCGATCTCGAATCGAGGCAATGAGCTGATATAGCTCTTGCTGACCGATCACATCAACACCTTGTGCCGGTTCATCTAACACCACTAGATCGGGGCTTTGCAGAATAACCCGGGCTAATAACAATCGCTGTAATTCGCCACCCGATAAATCTTGTATCGCCGACTGTTCAAGGTTTTGTAATTTCACTTCCTGCAAAACTTCGTGCACATTTGCAGTACTCACCGCTGGCACCATTTTCAAAAAACGAGCAACACTGAGTGGCATCGTCTCATCAATATGCAATTTTTGAGGTACGTAAGCTATTTTCAAATTGTTTATTTTATTGACTGTACCGTGGTCAAAATCGATTAAACCCAGCAAGCCTTTAACCAGGCAACTTTTACCCGCACCGTTAGGCCCGATAATGGTTACAATTTCACCGCGATTGACGACGAGATCAACATCTTGCAACACAAGCCGGCCTGAAAACGACAGTTTTGCCTTTTCTACTGAAATTAACTGTTCGGTCATTATTTCATTCTGCTAACGAATAAATTATCATGCGCCTATGATATTACGTTGCTGTCTTTTATTGTTAACTTTTTTCACCTTCTCTACTGTGCAAGCAGCAGATGAGAAGCCGTCTAACTCTCTGATTAAACAAGCCCATACAAAAACAAATGGAAATCAGTTGAAAGTCGTGGCCACCATTCGGCCAATTCATTCTTTGCTCAGTTTTATTATGCAAGGATCAGGCAAACCGATTTTATTATTAGATCAGACACAATCAGCACATCATTATAGTTTACGTCCTTCTCAGCGCAGTACTTTGGCACATGCCGATATTGTGTTTTGGATAGGTGAACAGTTAGAAGGCTTTATGCCTCGTGTATTAAATAGCCTGCCTAAAAAGGTACAGGTGATTGAACTGATAGACAGTAAAGGTTTGACGCTATTAAAGCCCCGTTCCAGCGCTAAATCGACAGATCACAATGACAGTCACCATCATGCAAGCATTGATCCTCACATTTGGTTATCAATAGATAACGCTTTAGTCTTAGCGTCAAAAATGACAAGTACTCTGGCTATAGCTGATCCAAAAAGAAAAGCGCTATATAACACCAATTTAAATAAACTTCGCACTCGTTTGCTTAAACAAAAAACAAGCCTTACAAAAGCATTTAATAATGCCAGTTTTAAATACCTGGTTTATCACGACGCATTCCAATATTTTGAAAAACAAATCAACATTTCACCATTAATTGCAATCAGTAACGATGAAGAACACGCACCAGGCATCAAACACTTAATCCTGGTTAATAAACTCATTACAAAAAATAAAATAAATTGCATTATTTACAATACACAAAGTTTACCTTCTGTCGCACGTAACCTTGTTCACAATATCCCTCAGATACATATCGACCCTTTAGCGCAATCGTTTAAGCCGGATTCCGAACTGTATTTTAAACTAATAAATTCTCTGTTAGAGGGTTACCACCAATGCCAACAACTACCTGAGAATTAAAATGACGACACATCAAGAAACACACACCATCAATACGCTTGGCCGTGGTACTTACAACATTACTCGTGAGATAGAAAAAGTCATTCATAATAGCCAAATTAAAACAGGGCTTTGTAACGTGTTTATCAAACATACCAGTGCTTCATTAATTATTAGCGAAAATGCAGACCCTGATGTTAGACACGATTTAGAATGTTTTATGGAACGAATAGCGCCGGATGGTGACTCCAGATATTTGCATCAGGACGAAGGGCCGGATGATATGCCAGCACATATCCGCACTGTACTCACGCAAACAGCACTGACCATACCCGTTGTTAATGGCAATGCCGGTTTAGGTGTTTGGCAAGGTGTTTATTGCTGGGAACACAGAACACACCCGCATCAAAGAAATTTAATTATTACCGTGACAGGTGATTAATTAACAATATTGCGTGGTCTTCCTAAAAAGTATTCCGATATATTAAATGCCACCTGATCAATTAAGCGCTGACGCGACTCAATACTTGCCCATGCAATATGAGGTGTCACAATTAAGTTAGGGTATTTGTTTTGTAATAATAAATGCTCTTTTGGTGGCGGCTCAGTTGTTAACACATCCGTTGCTGCACCCCCTAAATGACCATTTTGAATTGCGCTAAGCAAAGCCTTTTCATCCACAACACCACCACGTGCACTATTAATTAGAATGGCACCTTTGGGCAAGCGCATTATTTGTTCAAGAGAGATTAAATTCTTAGTTTCTTGAGTTAATGGGCAATGCAAACTCAGTACATCAACAAGAGCAAGCAGGTCATTAAGCGGTATACGATTATCTCGAGTATCGGCATCGTTTCTTGATGCTAACAAAACAGTCATACCGAATGACTTAGCAATGTTTGCAACTGCCTGGCCCAACTCACCATAGCCAACAATACCGAGTGTTTTACCGGCCAACTCATGAAAGGGATAATCAAGCAAACAAAAGGCTTCGCTTTTCGACCACTCCCCATTCACGACTGCTTGCTGATGCTCTGGCAATCGACTCATTAAAGTCAGTAAAACAGTAAAGACATATTGAACCACAGAAGATGTTGCGTATGCCGTTACATTACATACATCGATGCCCTTTTCTCTGGCTGCCTGTAAATCGACATTATTGGTTCCTGTCGCTGATATGCAAATCAGTTTTAAATCGCTGGCATTTTCAATCAACTGTCGATCCAAAACTACTTTATTGGTAACAACCACTGCCTTCCCTTTAATCAACGCCGCCACTTCAGTTGCATTTGTTTTATCCTGGAATTGCCAATCAATATCTAATTGATTTAAAGAATCCAGACACAAGTCGTTTATATCCGTTGCTTTAATATCCAGGCATATTGCTTTAGTGGATGCTTGCAAGGTCATATTTTTTCAACTATATTTATAAAAAGGAGGATAATACTATGGCACAAAATGCACCTGAATTTAAAGACAATGAGATGTACCGTTTATTACGCGATGAAAATATTGAAGAATTCAATAAACGAAAAGAGGTTGGTGAAACATGCGATTTTGTCTGTGCCGATTTCAGAAACCTTAAATTGACAGGTATCAATGCTGATGGCATTGATTTTAGTGGCAGCTATTTCCGTAGCTGTGATTTACGCGGCGTCGACTTTTCACTCAGTAAAATGGAAGGAACTAGCATTCATGACGCACAAATTTCTGGTGCCCTTTTCCCTACCGCATTACGCGCAGAAGAAATATCTTTATCGCTAAATCACGGTACTCGCATGCGCTATTATTAAAATAAAATACATATAGATTAAATAAAGCCCTTGATCATTCTCAAGGGCCTTTTCATTTTAGCCAGCCTACTTTTTAGTCATCAGACCTAATAAAGCATAAGGTGGACACCAGGCTAATAACGCGGTCATTATTGGCATAATACCCAATAAACCCCACATACTTTCATAGGCAACACCCGCACTCAATATAGCTAGACCTGCTGCATAACGTATATATTGATCCATTGAACCTACATTTTCTTTCATTACATTCTCCCGTCCGTATCAAACTTTATACTAATCAATTTTTTTTGATAATGCCATGCCATTAGTCCGCCACGTGCTGCAAGAAACAACATCATTGCTAACCATAAACCATGGTTCTGTAATGACTGTGATATAGCCCATACAGGCAAATAAACCAGAAACACCGATATGAGCATCACATTTCTCATCTCTCTCGACCACGTTGCACCAACAAATACACCATCAAACAAATAACCCCAAACAGCGATCAGTGGCATTACTGCTAACCAATACAAATATTGCTCACCGAATATTTTCACCTCTTCAATATCTGTTAACAACGCTAAGAGGTATTCCCCTGCCACTAAATAAAACAGCATAAAAATAAGCGCAGACCCTAACGACCATTTCATACAGGCATTAACAGTCTGAATTAATCGTTGTTTATTTTTATGGCCTAATGCCTCACCTACCATCGCTTCGGCGGCATGTGCATAAGCATCTAATACATACGCCATAAAGGTTAAAAACTGCAGCAATACAGCATTAGCCGCCATCACCACATCACCAGCACGCGCACTTTGTGTCGTAAAAAAGGCAAACACAAACAATAAAGTAATCGTCCTGATAAAAATATCAAAATTCAAACTCAGTAAACGACGAAAAGAGCCCCATTCCAAATCACTAAACCAGCTACCCTTGCCTTTTAAATGCATTGTTTCTTTGTAGATTAAGAACATTGCCAAAATCAAACCTGCGTATTCAGATATCAACGATGCAAAAGCTACGCCTGTTACGGTTAAACCAAAACCGACAACAAACAAAAGATCTAATGCAATATTCAATACATTAACAAAGACCATGACATACAAAACCAAACGTGCTTTTTGTATACCTAAGAACCAGCCCAATAACACATAGGTTAATAAAGTAGCCGGTGCAGACCAAATACGAATATAAAAATATTCCTGAGTGAGTTCTGCCACAGCAGTACTGGGTTGCACTAACAGCAATGCCCATTCAATCAAATAGTACTGCGATGCAATTAATAATAATGAAATAGTTAAAGCCAGGATTCCTGCTCGAGTTAATAACTGCCTTAGTTCATACCCGTTATTTTCACCATATGCTTGCGCTGCCAACCCCACTGTCGACATGCGCAAAAAACCAAAACCCCAGAAGATAAAATGCAAAATCATGGCGCCAACGGAAACTGCCGCAAGGTATACAGCACTGTCTAAATGTCCCATCACCGCGGTATCAACAAGACCCAATAACGGCAATGAAATATTGGATAACATCATTGGGCCCGATAAAGACCAAATACGTTTATTGAGTTGCGTGTGATTTATTTGATCTTGAGGTAAAGTAGGTGCTTTAGAATTTCCCATGAAGCCTTGCAATGTCATTATCATTAAAAAAAGAATTGATTCAATACTACCAGTGGTTACGCCAATATGGCATCAATGATTCACACAGCGGCAATGCATCGATAAGAATAAATGACACTGTTTGGATTACACCGACCGGAGCATGCGCAGATACTTTAAAAGTCGATGAATTAATCGAATGCAAAATGGGTATGCCACCTACTGCAGGCGCATCTCTGGATACTGCTTTACACTTAGCGACTTATGAGAAGAACTCAAAATTAAATGCTGTTCTGCATAGCCACTGTGTTCATGCAGTTGCATTAACAATGAATGGCAAAGATTTTATACCAGCAGACTTTGAAGGCGGATACTATTTTGGAAGTGTCCCCGTCATTTCATTGCCCAATGATGAAATTATTAGTGCAGCACCTGAAGCGATTTCTGAGGCATTAAAAACAAACAAAGCCGCTATTGTTTGTAAACACGGCGTGTATGCAGCCGCTGAAAGTTTAAACTTAGCTTACAAATGGACCTGTTCATTGGAGCTATCCGCAAAAACCACTTTCATCGCTCAACAAGCTGGCACGCATCAGTAAATTTGGGCTAAAATTTTCCCTATTTATTCATAGTAGATAGTTTATTAAAGATTCAAGTAAAGCACTTTATCAAGCGAAAGCTGATGGAAGGAATTGTGTTCGTAGAGCAGAATAAAGGGTTATAACAAATGGCAGATAACTCTTCCGTGAGCTATCTATAAAATAGCTGATTTATACTTCAACCATTTCGAAATCGTCTTTTTTTGCATCACATTCTGGGCATGTCCAGTTCATTGGAACGTCTTCCCATTTAGTGCCTGGTGCGATACCGTGCTCCTGGTCACCTGCTTCTTCATCGTACATGTAACCACAGATAACACACATATAAGTTTTGTATTCCATAAAGCTGCCTATAATATACTTATTAGATAAATTGAAAGTTTGCACATTCTACCTATTTATAGTGCCAAACCCTAGCGCTTAACCCAATTGAGTTTTATTAAATAAAAAATAATGACCTATATTAAAAACCATTCAAAAAGAAAACCAGTTGTATTGTGTTTTTCTGGACATGACCCTAGTGGTGGTGCGGGTATTCAGGCAGATATTGAAGCGATCACCGCCCAAGGCGTACATGCTGCCACTATTGTGACGGCTTTAACGTGCCAAAATACCAGCCATGTTTTGAGCTTTCAGGCTGTTAATGCCGACAAGCTACAAAAACAAGCTGAAGTATTACTAAAAGATATGACTGTCGATGTGATTAAAATTGGCATGACAGCCGATGTAGATGTGGTAAAAGCTATTCATCACATTATTAAACAACACAAAGAAATACCCGTGGTTTTAGACCCAGTATTGGCTTCTGGTGCGGGTACCAGTTTATCCAGTGACAAATTAATCAATGCCATCAATACTTATTTAATGCCTTATTGTCACCTTATTACGCCTAATATTCCTGAGGTAATAAAACTTGCGAGCATCGCTGAGCCAGACAATACTGAGATTGATGTAGCGGCTAGTTTTTTATTACATTTAGGCAGTGAACACGTTTTAGTAACCGGTACACATGCCGATCTAAACGTCATCGAACATAAGTTATACCATGTTCACGATACCTTACAGTCATTTAGAAACGAACGCCTTCCACATGAATATCACGGTTCAGGTTGCACATTAGCAAGCAGCATTGCAGCCTTTTTAGCAAAGGGTGAAGACACAAATAGTGCCATTCAACAGGGTCTGGATTACACCTTTGACAGCTTGCAACACGCTCACGCCCCCGGACAAGGTCAATGGCTACCTGATCGACTATTTCAACGAAATCAAAATGACTGATTCCAAACTACGCGGGCTTTACGCGATCACTGATGCCACGCTAATGGCAGATAACTTTGAACTGGCTATTGAACAATGTTTGCAAGGTGGTACTCGCATCATTCAATATCGAGATAAATCAGAGAATTCAGAAAAGCGTTTGAAACAGGCAAAAGCAATTCGCCAATTATGTAATCAATACCGGGCTCTTTTTATTGTTAATGATGACATTGAACTAGCCATCGCCACTAATGCCGATGGCGTGCATCTGGGCAAAGATGACCTCGCTATGACGACCGCACGCGAGCAGCTGGGTCATAACAAAATAATAGGTATCACTTGTTACAACCAACTTCAAAATGCGATTGATGCTGAACATGCCGGTGCAGATTATGTCGCATTTGGCGCATTTTTTAGTTCATCTATTAAACCCAACGCGACAGATGCGACACTCTCACTCATTGAACAAGCAAAAGTCCAGCTAACAATACCTGTGTGCTGCATAGGTGGCATTACAGCTGACAATGCTAAACCATTAATCGATAAAGGCGCTGATATGCTGGCAGTTATTAGCGATATATTTTCTAATCAAGATATCGTGACCGCCAGCCAAAGATTAACTAAGCTATTTTCTTAATACGCTCTATTTTTAATCAAATCATCAACTACACTAGGATCAGCTAAGGTAGATATATCACCTAGTTCATCGATTTCATTGGCAGCAATTTTTCGCAAAATTCTACGCATGATTTTTCCTGAACGTGTTTTAGGCAAACCCGGAGCCCATTGAATAATATTAACTTTTGCAATAGGCCCAATTTGTTTTCTAACCAATGCAACTAGCTCAGCTTTCAAATCATCCGTGCCTTTCTCACCATGCATTAACGTGACATAAGCGTAAATACCTTGCCCTGTGATTTCATGCGGAAAACCGACAATGGCCGCTTCTGCTACTTTTTCATGTAAGACTAAAGCCGACTCGATTTCAGCGGTACCTAATCGATGACCCGAAACATTTAAAACATCATCTACTCGTCCCGTAATCCAATAGTAGCCATCCTCATCACGCTTAGCGCCATCACCAGAAAAATAATAACCTTTGAACATAGAATAGTAAGTATCATAGTAACGTTCATGATCCCCATAAAGACTACGCAGTTGAGATGGCCACGGGTATTTCATGGCGAGATTACCAGCGGCAGGGTTGCCTTTTATTTCACGACCTTCATCATCTAATAAAACAGGCTGGATACCAAAAAATGGCTTGGTTGCAGAGCCCGGTTTTAATGCTATTGCACCCGGCAATGGCGCAAGCATATGAGCGCCCGTTTCTGTTTGCCACCAGGTATCAACAATAGGACAATTATTATGACCAATCACTTTGTTATACCAGTTCCAGGCTTCGGGGTTAATGGGTTCACCCACCGTACCTAATACTCGTAAACTACTACGTGATGAATCCTCGGTAAACTTATCGCCCGCCGCCATTAATGCACGAATAGCCGTAGGGGCTGTATAAAAACTAGAGACCTGATGTTTATCGATGACTTTCCAAAAACGAGATGCGTCCGGGTAAGTAGGTACACCCTCAAACATTAAACTGGTCGCACCATTACAAAGTGGTCCATAGACTAGGTAAGTATGACCAGTAATCCAGCCGATATCAGCAGTACACCAATACACTTCACCTTGCTGATAATCAAAAATATATTTGTGCGTCATTGCCGCTTGCAGTAAATACCCACCGGTAGTGTGCAACACGCCTTTAGGTTTACCTGTTGAACCCGATGTATAAAGAATAAATAATGGGTCTTCGGCATCCATCTGTTCGGCTTCACATTCTGCCGATGCATCGGCCATTGCTTCATGGTACCAAACATCTTTATCGTCATTCCATTCAATGGCTTCGCCACCACGTTTAACGACGATATTAGTGTGCACATTAGGGCACTCATTAATGGCCAGATCGGCATTACTTTTCAACGCTAATAACTTACCGCCACGAGCCGATTGATCGGCTGTTATTACAACCTGACAGTCTGAATCTAAAATACGATCACGCAATGCCGCAGGAGAAAAAGCACTAAAGACAATTGAATGTACGGCTCCAATTCGCGTACAAGCCAACATAGCCACTGCTGCTTCAGGAATCATTGGCATATAGATCGAAACTCTGTCGCCTTTTTTAACACCGCGTGATTTCAATACATTTGAAAATTTACAAACATATTCATGCAGTTCTTTATAAGATACATTTTTATCTTCTTCAGGGTTATCGCCTTCCCAAAGAATAGCAGTCTGATCACCTAAGGTTTCTAAATGTCGATCCAGACAATTATAAGAAACATTCAGTTTGCCACCCTTGAACCAATTTATGTGCAAGTCTTGCTGATCAAAACTCCAGTCCAATGTCGTGTCCCAATCTTTAAACCACGTCAGTTCTTTTTTGGCTTGCTCTGACCAAAACGACTCAGGATCATCAATAGATTGTTGATACATTGCGTCATATAACGTTTCATCTATATGTGCTTTTTTAGAAAACTTTTGAGGGACAGGATAGAGACTTTCAGTGGACATACATTTACCTTAAAACTTTAGTTTAATTTTTCGAAAAAAGAAAATATAACTTCATTGACTACTTTTTAAATAATAAATGCATTATTTATCTCACTTTAGCTGTTGCCTTAATTCTTTAACAGCATGACTCCAATGTAGGCCATCAAAGTCTATTATTTCAAAGCTTTCATTCTCTATGCCGAAATCATCTAAACAACGAATGTTTATGCTAATTTTTTCTGGTGCAGAACGCGGATTACAAAAAGAATGAACACCGCATGTTTTACAGAAAAAGTGCTTTGCTTCTTTACTATCAAACCGATACAAGACTAAGCTATCCGCCCTTTATCAATATGAAATTACTTAGCACTCACCTGATGATGTAACACACCTTTTTTAGAGCCGATAGAACAATTACAGCGAACGACTTTTTTAATCTCAGTTTCTACCGAAAACCGAACTGTTCCGCAATGACAGCCGCCATGATAATTTTTCACTTTTATTTTACTGGTAACGCATCATATTTTTTTAATGATGAAGCCTCTTCATACCAAGGGGCTTTATCTAAACAATAAATATTATGCACAGGCTTTTCTAATGGATCATCATCTAAGGTTCCTGCTGGAACTACCATTGCTTTTCCATTTTTTGTTAACCAAGGTAAAGATGAACCACACTTCTTACAAAAAGAAGTAGCAAAATATTTCGCATCTTCCACTTCATAACGGTTTACATTTTTTTCGCCCGTTATCCATTCGAATTGTTCAGGGTCGACAATAATATTAGACGCATGTGCAGAGCCTGTTACTTTTCGGCAACGAGAACAATGACAGTACTGAAAAACTTTACCTGATCCAGTATATTGATACGTCACCTCGCCACACAAACAACTACCTTTTTTACAATCATTCATAACATCAAACCTACTATCAAAATACAAATAAAAACTAAATTGCTAAATATTCATGACGCAATTCTTCGTTGGCCAGCACTTCGTCAGCAGTGCCATCGAACACTATATTTCCCATATCTAAAATAATGGCTCGATCTGCTAAACGTAATGCGGCAACTGCATTTTGCTCAACAATAATAGTAGTGATACCTTGTTTTTTAATACTATCAACAATACTCGCTATCTCTTGCACAATAACAGGCGCCAAACCTTCATACGGTTCATCTAATAATAAAAGTTTAATATCTCTAGCCAATGCTCTTGCAACCGCAAGCATTTGTTGTTCACCACCCGATAGCGTTGTACCCATTTGATTACGACGTTCAGCTAAACGTGGGAAGTGTTCGTAAAGACGTTCAATCGACCAACCGATGGGCGGGGCTATTTGTGCTAACTGTAAGTTTTCTTCTACTGTTAAACCGGCAATAATCCGGCGATCCTCTGGCACTAAGGCAACACCATTCATAGCGGCATCATGTGATTTCATGCTGTGCAATGGTTTATGATCCAACCAAATTTCACCATGCATAACTTGCGGTGAATCCATTCTCGCAATAGAACGTAGCAGTGTTGTTTTACCAGCACCATTGCGTCCTAACAAAGCCAATATTTCACCTTCTCTTACATCAAAGCTAACACCTTGTACGATGTAACTTTCATCATAGTATGATTTTACATCCCAGCAAGAAAAATACGCCGGAGAAGATCCTTTGTTAGTAACAGGTTGTACTTTATCAGTCATCGCTTTTTTACTATTCATCTTCAGTTTCTCCCAAATACGCTTCTTTCACTTTGGGATTATTTCTTATTTCATCGGGTGTACCACTCGCAATAATACAGCCTTGCGCTAATACACTGATGTGGTCTGCCAAACTAAAAACAACATGCATATCATGTTCAATAATGATTTTAGTCATGCCACGGTCTTTAATTTTTTTCAACAGGTCAATGGTTTGATTTGTATCGTGTCTCGCCATACCTGCTGTTGGTTCATCAAGCAATAGTAAAGTTGGATTTTGAATCAAGCCCATAGCCAATTCTAAACGCCGTTTATCGCCGCGTGAAATACTACCCGCATTTTTCTGATGAAATTTATCCAACCCTACATCGGCCAATGCTCGCATCGCCTGGTCATGTATTTCAGTTTCATTTGATAACATTTTGAAAGGATTAAATTTAAATATGCCATCACGCTTAGCAAGAGCAGGAATAACGACATTCTCTAACAAGCTCAACTCAGGAAAGATTTCTGGTGTTTGAAAAACGCGCACCATACCGGCATGATTTATTTCATACGGTTGCTTACCTATCATATCTTGACCATTAAAGGTCACCGAACCACTATCAGGAATTAATTTACCGATACAGCAATTAAGCAGTGTTGACTTACCCGCGCCATTTGGACCAATAATGGCATGCGTTTTACCTTCTTCTATTTTTAAATTAACGTCAGTTAAAGCTTTTAAGCCGCCAAATGTTTTATTAACACCTTTAATTTCAAGGACTATACTCATTGAGATTTTCCTTTTTCTACTGACCGCTCAGACTTTAACTCAGTCATTTTCTTTTTGTAATAACGCGTAAAAATACCAACACCTTGCATAATGCCACCGGGTAAAAATATCACCACCAACATAAACAATATACCTAAGGTTAAATGCCAACCTTCACCTACAAACACATGCGTTATGCTCACCAGAAAATCAGCGACAACATCAGGTAAGAAGTTAAATATCTCACGTAATGAGGTTTCATTTAGTGCAGAGAAAATATTTTCAAAATACTTAATAACGCCAACACCTAATAGCGGCCCAATCAATGTACCTGAACCGCCTAAAATAGTCATTAACACAACCTCACCAGAAGCGGTCCATTGCATACGTTCGGCACCTGCTAATGGATCTGTTGCTGCCATCAAGCCACCTGCTAATCCAGCAAACATGCCTGAAATAACAAATGCAGATAACAAATAAGGACGGGTATTAAAACCGGTATAAAGCATGCGCTTTTGATTTGATTTAATCGCTATTAATTTTAAACCGTAGGGTGATCTAAATATTTTAAGCGAAATATAAAAAGCCAAAATAAGGAAGATAGCACAAAAGTAAAATCCTGAATATCCGCTCATCGACATACCAAAAAAGTTTGTTGCCGGCAAACCCTCTTGCACACCTGCACCTAATAAACTATCGATATATCTCGGATCTTCACTAGACAATTGCAAACCTGTTTCACCACTGGTGATCGGCGTTAATACTGAATATGCCAAGTTATAAGACATTTGAGCCAGTGCTAAGGTTAATATCGAAAAATAAATACCTGATCGACGTAAACTTATATAGCCAATTAACAATGCAAAAACGGCGGCAATAGCAACACTCAGCATGACCGCAGGTAACACATTCATGGTAAACAATTTAAATACCCAAACAGCAGTGTATGAACCAACACCTAAGAAAACAGCATGTCCAAATGAAAGATACCCCGTTAACCCAAATAAGATATTAAAACCGATTGCAAAAATCCCAAAGATTGCGAATTTTTGTAGCAAGTCTGGGTAGTTAGCACCAAACGGTGTCAACCAAATAGGAGCACTTAATACCACCGCTGCAAAGACCAGCATTACTGATGAGTTTTTTTCTAGTGAAAATTTTTCTAATATGGATTTGATCATCATTCTTCCATCACCCCTTCACGCCCCATCAACCCTCGAGGCCGGACTAAAAGAATCACCACTGCCACCAGGTAAATAATAATTTGATCGATACCCGGAAATATAGCTTTCACTTCGTTCAATGATGCAAAAGACTGCAACATTCCTAATAAAAACCCTGCTGCAACCGCGCCTTCTAATGACCCCATACCACCAACAACCACAACCACAAAGGACAGCACTAAAAAGTCCATTCCCATATGATAATCAGGCGGTAATATTGGTGTATACATTGCGCCTGCTATGCCAGCAACCACCGTAGCTAAACCAAATACAATCGTAAATCTTTTTTGTATGTTTATGCCCAATAAGCCCACCGTTTCTCGGTCGGCCATACCGGCTCTTACCACCATGCCAAAGGTTGTGTATCTTAAAAAGGCAAAAACTGAAAAAATAATGACCCCTGCAAAAACTAAATAAATAAGTCGCCACCATGGATAAACCAGGTTATCACTCAACCCTAATGCGGCACCTATTGCTGCACTGCCCGAAACAATATCAGGTGCTGGCATTGGGATAGGGTTCGCACCAAAAAACATCTTGATTACTTCTTGCAAGACAATTGCTAACCCAAATGTGACTAATATTTGTTCCGCATGCGTTCGTTTGTAAAAATGCTTTATTAAGCCACGCTCTAATGCCACTCCAATTAACAACATAACGGGTATAACCATTATGATAGAAATGGGAACCGCATAATCGATAATCATTGCTCCGGTATCACCCCACCAAATTTCCAGGTAAGGCTGCTCTTTATATGCATCAAAGAAAGTAATGCTTTCATCTTTTACTTTTTTTGAAATAGTCAGTACTTGTTTAAATAATACCGAGCAGAAGGCACCCAGCATAAATAAAGCACCGTGCGCGAAATTAACAACACCTAATGTACCAAAAGTTAATGTCAGGCCTAATGCAATTAATGCATAAGCACCACCTTTATCCAGGCCATTAAGTAATTGAATCAGCAATGCATCCATAATTTTTTATCTTCTAAAATGTCATAAAAAAAAGCCATACCAAAAAAGTTTGGTATGGCTTTATTTATTGTAAAACCTATACTTTGTAAGGCCCTAATTTTCCACCAAAGATAGCAGGGTCATACTCAACTTGTGAGCGTGGCACTTCTTTAACGATTTCAAGTAAGTCAAATTGATTCGATGGGTTCTGATTTCCTCGTACCACCAATACATCTTTCAAGCACTGATGATCTTCTGCACGGTATTCTGTTTCACCATTACCCATACCGTCAAATTTAAAGCCTTCAAGTGAACGAATAACTTGTGAAGGATCAAAGGTACCAGCCATTTCACATGCATTTGCATACAGTAACGTTTGTACATAACAAGTATGCGCAGCCTGTGATGGTGGGAAACCATACTCAGCACCAAACGATTTAACAAATGCTTTAGAACCTGCATCTTTTAATGCCCAGTTCCAGTTCGTTGTACCTAAAATACCTTTAAGGTTATCGCCTGCACCCTGCGCCATTAGACGAGAATACAAAGGCACGATGATTTCAAACTGTTTGCCGTTAACCATTTTATCTCTTAACCCAAACTGTACTGATTGAGTTAATGAGTTAACCATGTCTTTACCGTAGTGGTTTAAGATCAGCGTATCGGCACCGGAGTTTAGAATAGGTGTAATGTATTGAGAGAAATCGCCAGCACCAACAGGTGTTCTCACTGTTGCTTTAGTTTTCCAGCCTAAGCCTTCTGTTGTCTCTTTAATTGATTCTTCTTGCGTCCAGCCCCATGTGTAGTCAGACGTTAAGTGGTATGCCACTCGATCTGTACCCATTTCTTCTTTTAATACAGGACCTAATGCAGAACCTGTCATTTTCGCATTGAAGAAATGACGGAAGCCATAACGACGTTTATCTTTACCCGTCGTATCGTTTGAGTGTGTTAAACCTGCCATAAAGATAACACCCGCTTCCTGGCATAATCCCTGTACTGCAATAGCAACACCAGATGAAGAACCACCTGAAATCATTAACGCACCATCTTTTTCTATCATGCGTTTAGCTGATGCTCGCGCAGCATCCGATTTAGTTTGTGTATCACCTGTTACGAAAACAGCTTTTTTACCTAAAACACCGTTACCCTTTAAGACGATAGGCTTCATGGTGTTCATCATGCCACCATCACCCTCACCATTTATATGCTTGACCGCTAATTTGAACGCTCGTAACTCATCAGCACCTTCATCTGCATAAGCACCGGTTTGTGGCACGTTAAAACCTAGCGTAAACGTACCACCCTTAGGTGCATTGGTATAAGCATTCGCATTGTTCATAAAAAACATCGGTGCAGCTCCAACGGCAGCTGCAGCAACGGATGCTTTTAAAAAACCACGACGAGAAAGCGTATCAAATTCATTTTTATCAGTCATTACATTAGGTCTCCAATGGGATTTTTTGTCATTATTTTTATCATTTAAAAAATAGCTATGGAACTATATCTCTAGGCACATCAAAGCAACAATTAGACTTTAGTCTAATATTTTGTAATATACTGTCGAATACCGATATAAATCGCTTTTTAGAAAAGAAATATGAGCACACACATCATAGTGGCTGATGACCACCCTTTATTTCGCTCCGCAATTAATCATTTACTACAGCGACTCGAAGGAGAGACTACTGTTTCCGAAGTGGAAGACTTTAAATCATTATTAAACTTACTCGAATCGTTAAAGTCACTACCTAGCCTCGTATTACTAGACCTTAAGCTCCCAGACATACAAGGCATTGATAGCTTACTAGTCCTTAAGAAGCAATTCCCTGCATTACCTGTTGTCATTGTTTCAGCTTATGACGAGCAAAAAATAGTACAAAATGCCAAACAATACGGGGCCAGTGGCTTCATACCCAAAAGCTTAGAAATGCCAGAAATGATTCAAGCGATCGCTCAAATACTAGAAGGCGACTTATGGTTCCCACAAGTTAGTGAAGACAATGTAAGCGCTATTGCTTTTAATGAGCTCACAACGACTCAACTAAAAGTATTAACACTACTGAGAGAAGGTAAACCCAGTAAAGAAATGGCGGACTTGATGAATATTACCGAAGCAACAATAAAAGCTCATCTGACGGTTATTTTTCGTAAGTTGCGTGTTAATAATCGTACACAAGCTGTTATTGTTGCAAAGCAATTAGACTTACCAGGATTTTTAGCTGACTAATTCATAACTAAAATTTATTCTAAAAAAACTAAAAACATGTTTGTATCAGTGAGCGCAATTTTGCTGGTTCTACGGGTTTTTCTAAAAACAAAAATCCACCGGCCTTTGCTGCTTCCGCCAAAGAAGCATCTTGTTCTGCCGTCACTAATATACCAGTGAATTTATCAGCAAACACTTGTTGGCAATGTTTTAATAAATCTAAGCCATTTTCATCACTCCCTAATTGATAATCCATTAATACCACATGAAAGCTATCATCTTCTGCAAGCAGTTCATAAAATTTCTCAACTGAACTCACACAACTAATTTCCGCACCCCACCTTTCTAAAAGACTTTTACTTGCTTTAAGAATACTTACGTCGTCGTCAACACAAAGTATTCTTATATCTTCTAACCACCTTTTTGAAGTCATCGTATTAATAGAAATCGACTGGACTATTTGTTGAGTAATAGAATCATTATTAACGCCAGGCACTGACACACTGAAGACACTGCCTTTATTCAGATGAGAGCGCATGCTTATCTTATGACCTAATAAAATAGAAGCCTGTCGACAAATAGCTAAACCTAAACCCACACCTTCATTACTATTATTCAGTTTTTCAAACGGATGAAAAATTTTCTCTTGATTCTCTGGCAATATACCATCGCCAGAATCTCTAACTTCTATACGCCATTGTTTTTCAGACCCACGACGACAAAGCACCAAAATACTGCCTTGAGACGTATAACGAATGGCATTGGCAACTAAGTTTTGCAATATACTTAATAATAATGAACGATCGCTTTCAGTAGCTTTTCCAGCCGCCGATATAATCTTTAATTTAAGTCCTTTACGATTTGCAATAACCGAAAACTCATTTTCTATTTCATTAAAAATATCATTTAATGAAAAACGAGATATATCCGGTTTAAGTACACCTGAATCTAATTTTGAAAGATGCAACAAAGACTTAATCAAAGTCTCTGCCGTGGTTAATGCACTCAACGCATTACCCGCTAAATTCTGTTTATCAAGGTCACCCGACAAGTCTTCTAACAACGCCCCCATATAAAGTTTTGATGCACTAATTGGCTGAACCAAATCATGACTCGCCGCCGCTAGAAAATGTGTTTTACTATTAATCACATCCTCAAGTTGTTGATTAACTGTTGATAGCATTTCCGTACGCTCAATCACTTTTGCTTCAAGCGTTTCATTGATTGCAGCCAGCCTATTTTCTGCCTGCTTCAAAGGCGTGATATCCGTATAAGTTGTGATGTACCCACCATCAGGCATACGCGCACCTTCTGTTTGAATAATTCGACCATTCTGCCACTGACGTACAAAGGTATACTCACCACCATTACGCAAATAATTTAATCGTTTTTCTATCTTTTTCTCTAACTCTTCCGATAAATCAGGACCACAACCATGACTCACATTAAATCGAATCACTTCTTCAATGGGCTTGCCTGCTCGGATGAATCCTTCATCGAAATTAAAAAACTCAATATACTGTCTGTTCCATATCATTAAACGTAGGTCACTATCCACCACACTCACAGCTTGGCCGATATGATCTAAAGTCACATGCAGTAGTTCTCGATTAAATTCAATCGCTTGCTCTGTTTGATCAATAAAACCATATAGATTATTTTGCGCTACCTCTTCCGGCATGGCCGCGGATCGAATCAAATGCTCTGCTGTTGCAGAACCAATACTACTTGCTAACAAACGTTCTGAAAGTTCTTTAAAAAAGTGATCAGCATCCTGAGAATAAATTGCATTAATATCATAATCATGTTCTGAGAAATATTCACGGGTACGCCCTTCACCCGTAAACCGAACACAAAGATCAAATAAATCAGCAACTTTAAATTTATATTGTTCGCCACTAATTGCTATTTCTTTATTTTGATAAATATAAGAATTTGCTTGTAACCTATCTACCAAACTTGGTGTTGCTTTAATTGAAAAATAAATAAAAGCAGAGGTATTAAAAAATAAACTCCAAAAAACACCGTGGGTTAATGCATCATCAAATTCAATGCCAAATAACTGGTATGGATTGAAGAACGACTGTTGGTCTACCAACAGTTCAACAAAAAATACCGGCATCCATGACGAATTAGATAACGATGGAAGTAAAAGACAATAAATCCAAACAATGAAGCCTGATAACAGTCCAATAAAGGCACCATTTCTATGTCCTTTATACCAATAAATAGAACCTAAGAGTGCAGGAAGAAACTGAATCGCTGCCGCAAATGAAATCAAGCCAATACTATGCAAAGATTTGTCTGCGCCACCAACATAAAAATAACCGTACGCTAACAGAACTAACGCAAAGATTGTCATACGCCTGACAATTAATAAAATAGTATGGAATTCCTGCTTGGTATTACCTCTATAAAATCGAACTAATAAAGGAAAAATCAGATCATTAGACACCATCGTACTTAGTGCAATCGTGGCAACAATTACCATACCTGTTGCTGCAGAAAAGCCGCCTAGATAACTGAGTATAGATAAAAACTTATGCTCCTCTAACATCGGTATTAAAAGCACAAACAAATCTGCGTTTTCCTTACCCTCTGTTAATAACAAACCCGCTGCGGCAATTGGTATAACCGCAAGGCTGAATAAAATAAGGTATAACGGAAAGCCCCATCGAGATACGTTTTCACCACCACGTGCTTCAACAGCTAATACATGAAACTGTCTGGGTAATAAAAATATGGCACCGGCTGCCAAGAATGTTTTTGTCACAAGAGCGGTTGAAAACTGAATTGAACTAAAAGGTGCAAATAATATCTGCTGCGTTGTTAACTCTGTTTTGCTTTTCAATGAAACGGCTTCAATGACATCATAGGCCAAGAAAGCAACTGCACAAAATGAAATAATTTTTATTACTGACTCAAAACTTATCGCGTAAATAAGCCCTTTATGATGCTGTGACGCATCAATCGTTCGCGCACCAAACAAAATAGAAAAGATAGCCAAGATAATAGCTAAAGCTAATGCAGTATCGCTAAATGGCGACATGCTGACATTAATCGTAGTACCAATTAACGTATCATATGAGTTTGAAATAGCTTTAATCTGCAGCGCGATGTACGGCATCGTACCAACAAAAGCAATGAGCGTAATCAATGCAGATAAACCATTACTTTTACCATATCGTGTTGCTATAAAATCAGCAATCGAAGTGATTTTATGTCGTTTAGCCGTTGCTATGATTTTCTTCAAAAAAGGGAAGAAAAAAACAAATACCAGAATAGGCCCTAGATAAATTGTAAAATAGCTTAGACCCGACTCAGCAGCATTACCAACCGCACCATAAAAAGTCCACGAGGTACAATATACCGTTAATGACAAGGTATAAATTGCAGGCTGAAGACGAGAAACACTGTGTGCCTGCTTATCTCCTCTATAAGCAATATAAAACAGAACCGCCAGATACAAAGCCGTACAAAAAATTACAACACTACTATCAATCACCTCAACACCATCTCACAAGCCCCGAACCCACATATTACACACCGCATTTGCAGCTGTCATATTGGTATCAAAAAAAAGACATTTTATTGCTTTGTAACCACTGTTTTAATGCTTCATCCCAAAAAATCCTGTAAAATCTCGTTTCGCTAAGTTTCGCGCTATATATCCAATATTTGTTAATCCAGTAAGGGCAAAATCCATGTCAAAAGTCTTCGATCAAGCACAACAACACATTCCTGGTGGCGTTAATTCACCAGTTCGCGCATTTAATGGTGTTGGTGGTGACCCTGTTTTCATTAAACGTGCGACAGGCGCTTACATTATCGATAACGAAGACAAGCAATATATTGATTACGTCGGCTCATGGGGCCCTATGATTTTGGGTCACACACACCCAGAAGTGATTAAAGCAGTTAAAGCAGCCGTTGATAACGGCCTTAGTTTTGGTGCACCGACTGAAATAGAAACTCAGATGGCTGATAAAGTCTGTGAGTTAGTACCATCTATGGATTTAGTGCGCATGGTCAGTTCAGGCACAGAAGCTACCATGAGTGCGATACGTTTAGCCCGTGGTTTTACCGGTCGCGATACCATTGTTAAGTTCGAAGGCTGTTACCACGGTCATTCAGATTCATTATTAGTAAAAGCAGGTTCTGGCGCTTTAACATTAGGCGTACCAACATCACCTGGCGTACCCGCTGCATTAGCTGAACAAACACTGACCTTAGATTACAACAACATCGACATGGTTCGCGATTGCTTCAAACAATACGGCGACAAAATTGCCTGCATTATTGTTGAACCGGTTGCCGGTAATATGAACTGCATCCCTCCAGTTCCTGGTTTCCTTGAAGGCTTACGCGAAGTGTGTGATGAGTACGGCACGGTATTAATTTTTGATGAAGTAATGACAGGCTTCCGCGTTGCACTTGGCGGTGTTCAAGCTTACTACGGCATCAAGCCCGACTTAACCACATTAGGTAAAATCATTGGTGGCGGTATGCCAGTAGGTGCTTTTGGTGGTAAACGTGAAATCATGGAACACATTGCACCATTAGGCCCGGTTTACCAGGCGGGCACCTTATCAGGTAACCCGGTTGCAATGGCAGCTGGTTTAAAAACATTAGAACTCATTTCTAAAGATGGTTTTTATGACGATCTAAACAAAAAAGTAAACTTCCTTGTTGATGGTATTTTAGAAAAAGCAAAAGCAGCCGGTATAGCAATGACCAGCAATGCTATTGGCGGTATGTTCGGTTTATTCTTTACAGAGGCAGAGAGCGTCACTGATTTTCAACAAGCCACACAATGCGATGTAGAACGTTTCAAAAAGTTTTACCACGGCATGTTGGATGAAGGTATTTACCTTGCACCTTCTGCTTATGAAACGGGTTTTGTATCATCAGCGCATACAACTGAAGATTTACAAAAAACAATTGATGCCGCTGAAAAAGTTTTCAGTACATTAAATAACTAGATCGAAGTAGGATAAAACCATGAACTGCTATATTTACCGCTGCGCTGCAAAAAACGACATGTATGTATTTCTGAAAGATCAGGATGATTTCTCAGTGATCCCTAAACACATTATGAAATCATTAGGTGAAACTGAGTTCACTCTGGAAATTGATATTACGCCAGAAAAAAAACTAGCAAAGGAAGATGCTAAAACGGTTATCAGCAACCTCGAAGAGCATGGTTTTCATTTACAACTGCCTAGTGAAAAATCAATCGAAGAAGTTTTGGCTGAGATTGCTAAAGACAGCTCAAGTAATTCAGCCAAGTAACTTTCTTTTTCAGTGATATAACTTTAAACAATGCTTAGTCGCTTTTTAAAAATACTATTTCGTCTAACTTCCATGATGTCGTTGCCATTAGTGCATCGCATTGGTTATATGTTTGGTTGGTTGTTAAATACAATCCCAAATAAAAGTAAACAAATCGCAAAAAAGAACATTGAAATTTGTTTACCTGAACTAAACGTTCAAGAACAAAAAATACTATTACGTCGCACACTTAATGAAAGTGGAAAAACACTTTCTGAAATGGGTATTATGTGGCTAGCTAATAGTGAACGTGTGCTTAATATGATTAAGAGCGTTGAAGGCGAAGAGCATCTGAAAAATGCGATTGCAAACCACAAAGGTATTCTGCTTGCCATGCCTCATATTGGCTCATGGGAACTCGTAAACCTATACGCTGCTAGACACTACCCTGTTACTTCTTTATACAAACCACCGCATATGCGTTCGTTAGATAATATTATTAAAGAATCTCGACAACGTACTGGTGCAATCTTAGTACCGACAGATACACGCGGTATAAGAGCGGTTTCTAAAGCATTAAAGAACGGTGAAGTCATTGTGATATTGCCAGACCAGCAACCGCCACCTCAATTAAAAAATGGAATATTCTCTAACTTTTTTAATTACCCTGCTTATTCAGCAACCTTAATGTCAAAATTGGCAGCGAAGTCTGATAGTGAAATTATTTATGCCTACACTAAACGATTACCTGAAGGTAAAGGCTTCACTCTTGTATTCCAACCAGCAACACAAAATGATGCCGAAACAGATATACAACACTCAGTTGATATCATAAACAAAGACATTGAAGCAGTCATTCGAGATTGCCCAGAGCAATACCAGTGGACGTATAAACGCTTCAAACACCGACCAAATGATGAAAAAAGGTTTTATTGAGCCTTTTCCTCGTCTCTTCAACATAACACCACATAATTCTAACCAACTGTAATATAAAGCTTTTCTTATAAAACCAGCATTTCTGTATGAAATAAATTGACTTATTTCTTCTTTTATCTAAAACTAAGACAGTCGTCTGACTTATAAGGAATTGAAATGCTAAATATATTAATTACTGGCGCTAATGGTTTCGTGGGCAGCCATATTTTAGAAAACATGATGAAAAATGATTCGATAAATGTCATCGCCGCATGTCGCAATAAAAATAAATTAATTTCTGAATTTAAAGGAGAAATTCGTGAAGGCGATTTACGAGATCGAGATTATGTCGACAAATTATTATCGGGTATCGATATCATCTGTCATGCCGCAGCATGGAGCTCTCTATTCGGACATGAAGAACAGTCTAAAGACCTTTATTTAAAACCAACTCAATACCTCATCGACCGAGCCATAAAAAAAGGCATTAAAAGGTTTATATTTTGCAGCACAACGTCAGCAGCACCTGAGAAATCAATCGATGCATTTAGCCAAGGGATAAAAAAAAGGTTCTGGCCACATCTATCAAGCGTTATCGAAATTGAAAATATAATTCGGCAACGATCAGAAGAAGGTTGCCAAATGATTAATTTACGTCTGGGACTATTTGCAGGTGAGCGTTACAGTTTAGGTTTACTGCCCATTTTATTACCCCGTTTAAAAACACATTTAGTGCCCTGGGTAAATTCTGGTAAAACAGCTATGCCAATTATAGATGGCCGCGATATTGGTAAAGCATTTACATTGGCCTGCTTAGCACCTGAATTAAAAAATTATGATGCATTTAATATTATTGGCCCTGAGACGCCATCAGCACGAGAAGTTATTGAATTTATACATAATGAATACGCTTATCCAACACCACATTTCAGCGTACCCTTTTTTATCGCATACCCATTTGCGGCCTTAATGGAATTAGTTAATCCTTTTGTTCCATGGGAGCCTTTAGTAACGCGTAGTATTATTCATTTACTGGAAGATACACATGCTAACAACTCACGCGCATTGAAATACTTAGGCTATAAAGCCGACCATCACTGGACCACTGCTGTACGAAATGAGGTTAACTTACTCATAAAAGACAATGGACCCGCAATGAAAATGACAAAACAGATCAATTAATTCTAATTGGGGGTTTATAATAACTAAGCTCCCAATTTTAATATGGATTAATACATTGACCATCGAACTCCAACAATTATTTAGTCAGGCCTTCCCTAAACTTAATAACACAGGACAACAACAAGCCAAACAACTCTATCAATTATTGTCCAATGGTGAAGCGATATCAGTACAAGATTTTGCTAAAGAAATTAAGTTAACTATTGAACAAACCAATGCCATCTTTAAAAGTTGGACAGGCGTTAGTTTTGACGAAAGTAACAACATCGATGGTTTTTGGGGACTAAGTACTACTAAGACAAGACATAGCTTTGAATTAAATCATCAAACCTTATACACATGGTGCGCATGGGATTTACTCTTTATGCCCATAATTTTTCAGCAAACAATTACGGCTCATACTACTTGTCCAGTAACAGACCATGAAATAACACTAACAATATCCAAAGATAAAATCGAACAAGCTAGACCAGCAGACGCGATGATCACATTTCTAAAACCAACACTAGAACAGCTAAAAGCGAATGTGACACAAAGCTTTTGTCAGTATGTTTTTTTTGTTGAGTCTGAGCAAGCAGGTTTAGAGTGGAAAAAAGATCACGAAGGTGGTTTTTTATTGGACCTGAACACCGGGTTTAATTTAGGAAAAAATATCATTAACGACGTATTCAACAAGTAATATGTTCATTCAACAGACTCAATTTTTGTCTGGTACTAGTACAGAGCGGCCACAAACATCAAAAGATAAAACCCACCACGGAGAGGGCCTGCCCCGCGAAGTGCTTTGGGTACGCAGAGGGCGCGGAGAAAACCTTTTATATATCTATAACTTATTTAGGGAAAGTAATGTGCATAGGCTGTTTCAGAATAAAGACTACCGTTATATTTTTCTTTGTTTTTCCTCTGCGCCCTCTGCGCCTCGGTAACTGCTCCTGCGTTACTCTACCTTCTGCATCCATGCAGTCGTCTGCGGTGAAATTTTTTGACCTTGGTTTTTAATGGCCGCTTCAGGATGATTTGAGACATTTATTATTATTTAATTCCAGGCAATAAAAAAGCCTGCCCGAATTAACGAACAAGCTTTTTATAACAAATAAAGCAAACTAGCTTATAGTTTATCAACTTCTTCTGTTAGGTACTCAGCTACGCCTTCTGGCATTGCAGTCATACCTTTATCACCGTCAGTCCAACCAGCTGGACAAACTTCGCCATGTAAATCTCCTACGATTAACTATTTAACAAATATTATTTTGATACGTATGTACCAAAAGGCCGCACATTATAATTAAGACAAATAACTTTTCTCATTATTTATCTTTATCTACCTTATTGAAAATAACAATGGACGTTACCGCAAATATAACAATAGCAATCCCGAGACTCTGTATGACACTCAAGGTATCTCCTAAAAAGGCGACACCAAGTAACATCGTCGAGACAGGCCCAACAACACCGATTAACGACACTTTTTTAGCTCCTAATACCTTCATACCGTACGCCATTAAAAAACTGGGTATGATGGTTGATAAAACAGCTAAAATACCGCCCCAGAAATACACTTGTTGATGCTGAGTAAAGACAGTAACTCGATCACTTAATAAATAATGTAAAAAGACAGAGCCTCCTGCGGCTGACATGGCATACGCCGTAAAACGAATTGAGCCAACCATTTTTATGTGTTTATCACTACCCACCATAAAAATAGCAAATGCTAGCGCACTAAAAGCAACTAATATTCCACCTAAATATATTTCATTAGTACCATGCTCAATGCCTTCAATAAAAATAAGAACAAGACCGGTATAGGCTATTAATATCGTCCATACATCCCTACTCGTTATTCGTTGCTTAAAAACAAGTGCTGACAACAATAATACAAACGTTGGATATATATAAAGGACAGCCCGCTCTAAGCTAACAGAAATATAATGCAAACCTTGCATATCAAGATAGCTGGCAAGGTAATAACCAATGCAGCCTAAAGAAGCTATCGATAATAGCTGTTGTTTACTAATTCTCTGTTGATGAAATCGTTCACTATAAAAACCAATCATCAAATATACCGGTACTGAAATACCCATACGTATCACTAATAGAGTGACCGTATCGACATTATATTGATAAGCAAACTTTATAAATAATCCTTTTGCAGAAAACATAATAGCGCCTAACAATGTCAGCATAAATGCAAACAATACTCGCTTATCATGTAAATAATTTTGTGTCATGAACGCCATTACAACTCCTTGTATTTTAGAGCCGCAAATCTGACTAGTTTATTTTTCTTTAAAGGAAATAAAACAGGCCGCTGATTTGCGGCCTGTTTAAAATAATGATATTGATTTTTTTAAATTATTTTATTCTGCCGCAACAAGGTTTTAGCCACCATAGACTTACCAGCCATAATTTCACTTGTTTCGACAAAGATAATTTAGAAATATTCATGAGGTATTAATAACACCCCACTTTTTTAAAAGCAAGTATTAAAAATGTCATTACGCATTATGTATGCGTTTAAATGCTGTCGCATGACATTTAGGGCAAGGCGGTATATGCCCTGGTTTTTCAAAGTGCAATTCTTCGCCACAAGACTTACAACGTAAGACCCCCATGCTAACAATTTCACCTGTTCTCCATTCACCATTTTCATCGGCATCAATTGACCACTGTTCCAACTCAATGCGGGTTTGATCTGCTAGCGATGAAAACTTCTCGAGTAGATATTTCTCAATTAATAAAACATCCAGCTTTAACCAGTCAGCTAGCTCTCTTTCTTGCTGTTGCATAAAACCAGCTGCTTCTGTCAGATCTTTTTCTATATAAGTAGATAATTTATCTATTTCTTCCGTCGTTAGCTCCGAAATATCAGATGCTTTCTCTCTAGCTTCTTTCAAAGCCTCTTTGATAATAGGACCACCGTGCTCACGGGTGTTCATAACAAATTCTTTGGCTACTTCAAGCATATGCTCATAGGCAACTTCAAGTTTGTGACTCATATCTTTTGGGCTCATCGTAACTACCTCTTAAGGGGCGAATATCAAATTATTGTTAGCTAATTTATAGCACATTCAAAGTATTTAACGGCTTGATAAGTATCAAATTATGGAGATAAGTCATCAAATTACTCTACATACTGGTTAAATATAAAATATATCACCAGACAGCCGTTTTATTGCCTATAATTCAACAAACCTTAACCCTTTATATTAATAGTTTGGATCATTGATGACAGGCAAGCCTCTTTCCATTAATTTACCCACTGAATTAAAACATTCAATAGCCAACTGCTCTAGTTTGCCTAGTCTGCCGGCTATTGTGCTGCAAGTAATTGATGCCAGTAAAGATCCCGACATTGGTTTAGCTGAAGTCTCTGAAATTATACGCACTGACCCTGCGCTTTCATTAAAGCTATTAAAAATAGCTAATTCACCACTGTACTCGCTGCGCCGCACTATTCATAATTTACGCGAAGCATTAACTTTACTAGGCCTTAACGCCTCTTTAACCATTGCTCTTAGCTTCACACTGGTTAGATCACTAAAAGATGGACAAGAGAAATCTGAAGATCATAAAAACTATTGGAGGCGCTCTTTACTTTCTGCCACGATTGCTCGACACATGGGCTTTAAATTAGGTCTTTCAAACCTTGAAGACCTGTTTTTAACTGGCTTATTGCAAGATATTGGTATTCTTGCGTTGGAATGTAATGACCCTAATTTTTATACGTCATCGGAGATCGACTCGTTAGACCACGCATCAAGAGTTAGTTTTGAATGTGAGGCCATTGAAACGGACCATGCTCAAATTGGTGCATGGTTATTACAAACCTGGCATCTACCTGAAAAACTGTATATGGCGGTATCCAAAAGCCACATGAATTGTAATGATGAGTCATTACCGTCTGAAACAACGCAATTTCAACAATGTATAAATTTATCAGGAAGTATTGCTGATATTTGGTTAAGCGATGACCAAACAGAGTCTTTAAAGTGTAATCTGAACGATATTAAAGAAACACTAAATATTAACGATGAAGAGTTTAGTGAATTTCTCAAAGATATCAATAATATGATACCTGATATATCAAACCTCTTCGATATCACGATATCTGATTCCTCATCCCGAGATCGTGTTCTAGATGAAGCAAGAGAACTTTTATTAGAAAGAAACTTGCAAGTGATAAAACAATCCGAACAAGACCGCCGTCAACTTGATGCATTAACAGAAAAAGCAAAAGACCTCGAACATGAGACGCTTCACGATGACCTCACGGGTATTTACAATCGAAAATATTTTGATCGAGTATTAGAAGAAGAGTTTGAAAATGCCAATTTGAATCGCTGGCCTCTCTCACTCGCTTTTATTGACATTGATAACTTCAAACACGTAAATGACATTCATGGCCATTTAATAGGTGACCAGGTACTTAAAGACATTGCTGAATTTATTAACCAGCACATTAGACAAACTGATATTTTTTCACGTTACGGTGGTGATGAGTTCGTTTTATTACTGCCTGGTTCAACTAATGAAGTAGCAAAAAATATGTTAAGCCGAATATTAAAACAGATGAGAACCAATGATTTTGGCAAAATGAACGAATTAGAAAAAAGACCCACTGTATCAATTGGTCTCGCATCTCATTTAGATGGCCATGATTTTGATAATATTACTGAATTATTAAAAGCGGCTGATAAAGCCTTGTACAAAGTCAAAGAAACAGGTCGAGACAATATATCGAGCTACTAACTTTTCAATACTTCCACGCTAGCCTTCAACAGGAAACTTTGATCAAATAAAAGATTAAATTGGCAACGATTCCACTTCAACATTCAAACCTAAGAGCATATTAATCATCTCTTTTGCATGCTCTTTATTTGCTGAACTAAAATATTTATCTTGAGCTTCATTAGCTGCTGAACAGAATGATGTATCTTCACTAATTACACTATTTAATTGCTCTGCAACTGCAACACCTGTATCAATAATTTCAATATCATTACCCACTATATTTCTAATTACTGGTAAAAGAAACGGATAATGTGTGCAACCAAGAACAATACAATCAACACCTTCGTTCATCATAGGGTTCAAATACTGACGTAATAATTCTTCTGTAGCAGCATGATTCAACTGACCTGCTTCCACTTTTTCAACTAAACCATGAGCCGCTTGTTCAAAACAAACAATATCCGTCGTATATTTATCTAATAAGCTTTGATACTGAGTACTTTGTAACGTAGAAGCTGTTGCCAATACACCTATTTTTCCTGACTTTGTCATTATACTAGCAGGCTTTAATGCCGGCTCAATAGCCACAACAGGAATATCTAACCTATTCCTTATAAGCTCGACTGCTGCAGCCGTCGCTGTATTACAAGCAACAACAAGGGCTGTAATGTGATGGCAAGATAAAAAATCTGCAATAGATAAACAACGCTGTTGAATAAACAGTTCCGATTTATCACCATAAGGAGCATTCGCACTATCCGCCACATAGATAAACGACTCATGAGTAAGCTGTTTTTTTAAATGCCTTAGAATACTTAAACCACCTAAACCAGAATCAAACACCCCTATTGCCATCTAAAAAAACTCCAAATTAGTCACTAGTTTCATGAACTTATACTTTCAAATACAATTATAAAATATTTAAATCATCGCTACATCTTTTATAATCTAATCTATAATACAAAGTGTCATTGATTATATTATTTTGGAGTAATTAGTATCATTTTTAAGCATCTACAGCACTTAAATTATGACTAAGAACAGGAAGCTCCCTAGTCTACGAAAACGCTATATAACACTGGCTTCGCTCGTTATCACCCTATTAATAGCGGGAGCAGGCATTGCCAGCTGGTATACCAACAGCATTACTAGTAGCAACCTGACAGCACTAGAACTCAATAAATCAGTTACTGCCACAGCGCAGAGATTACACCACACATCATCATTAATTAGCATGACAATTAATGCCATGCTAATTAACCCTGATATATCTCATGAAGTCATTATTGACGAGAACATGAATAAGGCACTGCAACTCATCACAGAATTGCAGTTAAAATTAAGGTCTGAAACAACAACACTAGAACAGCCTATAAATGATCTGTATTTTTTCTTTAGTGAGCTAAAGAAAAAAACTCAAATCCTGACTGAAAAACGTAAGGATTCATCATGGGTATACCCTGCCCTGCCGTTTATTAGTAGTAAACTATTAACTCCAAATAAGAACTTCATATCATCGGTTGAATCGAGTATTTATGGATACCATATTGAAGATATTCCATACGATAAAACTTATCACCAACTTCATGAATTAAGAAGCCTATGGCAAAACAAAACACTTAATTTCAGAGCCGTTATTATAAGATTTGCAGGGCTTAATAATACAAAAAGAACACCACAAGAAGATACCATTGACAAACTCCAGATTAAAATTGATAACTCACTAAAAAGACTGGATAAACTAAAAACCAATGATGAGTTAGAGCTCCATGTCGAAGCCTATATTCAAATCATGAAAGACTCGTCTAAAGAATGGGAAAAGCAATGGAAGAACATGCAAAAGCTAAGAAATAATAATGCGTGGAGAAATGATATTATCTTTTTACAAAAAGAAATAATACCATTACAAGAAAGCATAAACCTTTCAATGGAAAACCTTGAAAACTCTTCACTCAACTGGTCACAAAAACAAATTAAGAATTTATCAGATGCAGCTAATAAAATAATATCTGAACTATGGCTACTCACTTTACTTGCTATTTCTTTTGTATTTTTTGCATATTTAATGGTAGAAAAATTAGTATTACAACCAATTTACCGTATCACACAATCTTTAACTATGAAGATCGGACCCTATTATTCTCATATCGAAGATAATAGTAGCAAAGAAATAAATGCATTAACTTCTGCATTCAATACAATGCAAACTCAAATACACCAACGTCAAGTAGCGCTTGAACATCAAGCAATGCACGATGCACTGACCAATCTACCAAACCGCATCCTTTTTAATGATAGATTGACTCAAGCCATTAATATGATGCACCGTTCAAAAGAAAAACTTGCGGTACTCTTATTAGACCTGGATCGTTTTAAAGATGTTAATGATACATTAGGCCATCACATTGGAGATCAACTTTTAAAAGAAGCATCTGTTCGCTTACAAGATTCCATACGATCATCTGATACTGTCGCCCGTTTAGGAGGTGATGAATTTGCTATCATTGCTCCTCAAACATCGGCAAATGAGGCATTAGAATTTTCTAAAAAAATAATTGAAACACTTAGTAGAGTTTTCAAACTGGAACATAATAATATTTTTGTTGGTGTTAGTATCGGTATTTCAATGTACCCCGACAATGGAACAGATAACTACACATTGATACGACATGCCGACACCGCAATGTATGGTGCAAAATACAATAATCAGGGAGCTCTTTTATATTTAGCATCTCAAGATAAAAATACACCTGATAAACTTTCTCTGGTTAACGACTTACACCATGCAGTAGAAAATAAAACCGAACTCAGTATCCATTACCAACCACAAATAGACTTATTAACAGACAAAGTTATTCAAGTAGAAGCTTTATTACGCTGGCACCACCCTACACAAGGCTTCATTTCTGCAGAAGAGGTAATAAGCCTTGCCGAGAAAACAGGCGTTATTCAACAATTAACGATTTGGGTTTTAAATACTGCAATCGAAGAATTCATGCGCTATCTATTTGAGAAAGGAATAAATTTATCCATCAACTTATCGACATGGAATTTACAAGACCCTGACCTTCCCTCAACAATTAAAAAACTTTTATCGTATCATCAGATGCCGTCTAACAGATTAACTCTTGAAATTACCGAAACCACTATGATGAACGATCCTATTAGAGCAAGAAATGTTTTAAATGAATTAAATGAAATGGGTATTATTTTATCAATTGATGATTATGGCACTGGGTTTTCATCTTTAAGCTATCTTAAATTATTACCTGTGCATGAACTAAAAATAGACAAGTCATTTATTTTTGATATGTTGGATAATGAAAGCGTTGCAATCATAGTTAAATCGACAATCGAATTAGCACATAACCTCGGCTACAAAATTATTGCAGAAGGTGTAGAAAACAAAGAAACACTATTAGAATTAAAAACGCTTAACTGCGACATTATTCAAGGCTATTATATTTCAAAACCAATCAGCATCGATCAATTTGTCATCTGGCTTATAAAACATAACCACTGAGCATATAGCACTCGGCGATTAAGTTTTAATTACTAACACCCTAGCAAAAACTTTGTCTCGAAACACCCTGAAGCGGCCTTAAAGAAACCACAGTCAAAGTCAAAACCCACCACAGAGGCGCGGAGACACGGAGAAAACCTTTTATATATTATTACTATCTAATATCGGAAAACTGTATATAGAAATGTTCTATTCTAGAACAAAAAATACCCTTAAGTGTTTTTTCTTTCCTCTGCGACTCCGCGCCTCTGTGGTGGGTTTTGACTTTAAATGCTTACAACAGCGCTGTACTAGTTGAGACATTGAAAGTTATCTATATCTAATCGAAACGAGTTATATCAATCTATTACTTAATGACGACCGCTTTACCAATACCACGTTTATCTGATGCTGCATCGATAGTTTTTTTCTTTTTATTCCAGATAACGACATGCATGTTACCCCAGCCACTACCTTCACTTAACTGATGCCCCATTAACTCTAACTGTTCTATATTTTTTTCAGTCAGTGCATCTTTTTCATAAAAGATTTTATCGGGTAAATATTGATGGTGAATACGCGGTAAATTAACCATTGATGCAGCATCGCCACCTTTATAAAATTCCAAAGCAGCCAAAATAACCATGCTAATAATTCGACTACCTCCGGGCGTACCAATTACAGCAATGCGATCTTCCGTTTCTAAAAAGGTAGGAGACATACTGGATAACATACGTTTCCCCGGCGCAATGGCATTAGCTTCAGCTCCCACCAAACCATAAGCATTTGGCACACCGGGTTTCGCAGAAAAATCATCCATTTCATCATTTAATAAAACACCTGTTCCCGGCACAATATAGCCAGAACCAAAAGGATAATTTACCGACAAAGTTGCAGAAACACGGTTTCCGCGCCTATCAATGACTGAAAAGTGGGTTGTATTATTACCACCACTTTCAAAAGCTACCGACTTAAGTGAGTCACTAGAAGTTGCATCAGACATATCGATTGTTTCTGATAACTTATCCGCATAAGCCTGACTAATTAATTTTTTAACCGGCACTTTTATATAATCACTATCACCCAGATACTCGGCTCTGTCTCGATACGCACGGCGCATCGCTTCAATAATTAAATGAATTTGTTCTGTACTGGTTTTATCTTTTATTTTTTTTGACGACAGCATATTAAAAACTTCTGCCATTACGATACCGCCTGAAGAAGGCAATGCCGCTGATGTTACTTTCATACCTTTATATTGACTTACAACCGGTTGCCTCGGTACAACTTGATATTCAATTAAATCTTTATAACTCCAAACACCACCCGCTTCTTTAACACCATTAATTAATTTGGTTGCAACTTCACCCTGATAAAAACCATCCATGCCTTTGTTGGCAATTGACTCTAAGGTATTGGCTAAATCATCTTGTTTAATCACATACCCAATTTCTGGCACATCATTATTTTTTAAAAATATTCTCGCTGATTCTTTTGATTCTCTAATAGCGGCTAAACGAAATTTAAGCATTTTGGCAAAATAGGCATCGACTTTAAACCCATCTCGCGCTAAATGAATCGCTGGTTCCAAACTGGTACTTAAATCCAGTAAACCATGCGCTTCAGCCATGTATTGCAATGCCGCCGGTACACCAGGTATGCCTGCTGCTAATGCACCATCCATTGATTTTTTGTGATCAACATTGCCATCTTTATCTAAATACATATCACGATGCGCAGCATAAGGCGCTCGTTCACGTCCATCAATCATGACATCTTTGCCATCCACGGCTGTATGGATCAGCCAGAAGCCACCACCACCGATGCCTGAACCATAAGGCTCCACGACTGCCAATGCAGCTGAAATTGCCACTGCAGCATCAATGGCGTTGCCACCATTTTTTAAAATTCTTTCGCCGATTTCTGTTGCCAAAGGATGTGCCGTTGCAACACCGGCCTGGCTAAGACTCGCACTTTGTGCTGAGGTTGCCATTAAAAATAGAACTAGAAAATTAATTGATTGTAAGATCTGCAGAACTTTATTTTTTATCATACATATAAGCCATTAACTATTTGTTAATTAAAGCGTTTGTTTTAGAAACGCTATCTTAACTCTGTTTGACCATTACGGCCAAAATCGTTCCCTACTATCCTTGTATTGGATAAACAGCATACATAAAAAAAGGCCCTTACAGGCCTTTTTTCGTTCTTTATTCAGACTCTCCGGTAAGAGCCCTGTATTTAACCCATAAATTATCTTCAGATTCCTCATGGTCAGGATCTTTAGGAATACAATCAACAGGGCAAACTTCGACACATTGTGGCGTATCGTAGTGCCCTATACATTCTGTACATTTATTAGGGTCAATAATATAAATTTCATCACCCGGTGTTATTGCCTCATTTGGGCATTCGGGTTCACATACGTCACAATTGATGCATTCATCAGTGATATAAAGCGCCATATTACAATTTTCTCCAGTAAGACTTGGTTCTTGGCGTGGATTCTACCTGATTATGCTCTTAAGTTCAGCCACAACAACAGGATGGACAAATTCATGCACATCTCCACCATGCAAAGCGACTTCTTTCACTAAACTCGATGAAAGGAAGCTATTTTGCTCTGATGGCGTTAAAAACAGTGTTTCGATCTCATTTTCCAACCGCCGGTTCATACTCGCTAATTGCATTTCAAACTCAAAGTCTGATACCGCGCGCAATCCACGTAATATGACATGTGCGTTCTTTTCTTTAACGAAGTTAACCAAAAGGGCTGAAAAACCACACACCTCTACATTTGGCAGGTCAGATAATATCTCTTCCGCCATATCAACCCGTTGTTGCAAATCAAATAATGGTGTTTTACTAGGGTTTGCAGCCACGGCTACAATCACTTTTTCAAAAATTCTACTGGCACGCTGAATTAAATCCGAATGACCATTGGTCATCGGATCAAACGTACCCGGATATACGGCTATTACTGACATACTTTATTCTATCTCATACAAACGGTAATGAACTTGACCAGCTACTTTATCTTTTAATAAGAGCCAGTTTGAAGGAATTTTAACATCATGCCCTTTTTTACATTCCAAATAAACTTTCGTCCCTGCCGATAATACCAATAAATCAAGAATAGATTGCAGTAAGTCTGCTTGATATGGCGGGTCTAAAAAAAGAATATCAACTGCTAAAGGTTCAACAGCAGAACTCAACGATTTAAGATAAAGCAATGCATCTTGTTTTAACAAGCTTACCTGTGACGCGGCTAGCTTTTCAATATTTTGCTGCAAAATTTTAAAAGCCTCGGATGATTTTTCAACCATCATCACTTCTTTTGCACCACGTGAAGCCGCTTCTAAACCTAAAGCACCACTGCCTGCAAATAAATCTAAACATCGACTACCTGGTATATCGGTTTGCAGCCAGTTAAATAAAGTTTCGCGCACTCTGTCAGTTGTTGGTCGTAAACCATCTGCATCGAGTACTGGCAATATACGACTACGCCAGGATCCGCCAATAATTCGCAGCTTACCCAACTCTAGTTTACGCTGACCATCCACTTTCATCGATCGAGAGTTAGTTTTACTCTGCCTATTAATTTGCTTTGCTCTGTTTAGCTTTTGTTTCGCCACCCACAACAACGGTAATCATTTTTTCAGGATCCAGTCTTCTTTGTAATGCTGACTGAATCTGTTCCAAAGTTACCGATTCAATGCGACGATTAAAATTATGCAAATAATCCAGTGGCATATGATAGAAGCCAATCATCGCCAAATACTCGACTACTTTTTTATTACTATCAATTCTCAGTGGAAAGCCACCCGTAATATTTTTAACACTCGATTCCAGTTCATCCTCACCAGGGCCATCTAACCAATATTTTTTTAGCTCAGTTTTTAATAAACCAATGGCTTGTTCAGCCTGCTCATTTTTAGTTTGCATGCCCATCATAAATGGACCTAATTCTCGACTTGGTGAGAAATAACTATAGACACTATAAGCCAACCCACGTTTTTCTCTAATCTCATCAACTAAACGCGATGTAAAACCACTACCACCAAAAGGATGGTTAGCGACATACAGCGCAAAGTAATCTTTGTCGCCACGTTTAACCCCTGTTTGCCCCATCAATATATGGCTTTGTTTTGATGGAAAGGTAACGCTAATGGTTTCTGCTTTCTGCAAAAGCTTTACAGCAGGAATGGCTGGCAACTTAATGCCTTTATCTAATTCAGCAACCAAATCATTGGCTAAATTTTCAGCTTGAGCACGGCTTAACTTACCAACAATCGCGATAACAGCATTGCTGCTGACATAGTGACGATCATAAAAATCAATCACCTGCTTACGTTGCATTGCAGCCAGACTTTCATCATCGCCATTCACGGGTGATGCATAGGGATGATTTCCATATAATTTTTTATAAAAGGTTTCCGAACCTACCGCTGAAGGTGATTGTTTAACAGACTGCCTGGCTATTTTTAAATTGGCTAATTCTCTTTGAAAACTTTCTTCAGAAAAAACAGGTTTACTTAAAACACCTTTCAACATGGTTAAAGCAGGCTGTAAGTACTGATCACCTCGTAAACTACGCAAACTTAACCAGGCCATATCACGTAAGGCACCGTTACTAAATTGCGCCCCCACGTCTTCAAATTGTTCCGCTATTTGCTGCGCTGTTTTATCTGCTGCACCTTCAGCCAGTAAGGCATTAGTTAACACCGCTAAACCAGCTTGACCTTTATCACGTGCACTACCCGCATCAAAAATAATACGTACGTCAACAATTGGTAACTGATTAGATTCTACAAAATAAACAGGCGTACCTTTCTCCGTATGCCATTGCAGAATTCTAGGTGACGCATTGACATTAAGGCTTTGTAAAGACAAAGAAAGTAAAACAAAAGCAATGAATGATTTAACTCCCATGACGACCTCCAGCACTACGTGAAGCTTTACGTTTCATAGCGTCCATTGGCAATGGTTTTAATTCAGTCACAGTTAAAGTCTCTTCGGTAAAATATTTAATGGCAACAGCTTGTACTTGCTCGGGAGTAATGGCACTAATTTTTTCTAAGTACTCATCTTTCTTTTCCCAACCTAAACCGGTTGTTTCTAAAATCCCTAATTGCATTGCCTGATAAAAAAGAGAATCTTTTTCATAAACATTTGCTGCAATAACTTGTGCTTTAACACGATCCAGTTCCACTTGTGCTGGTAACTCAAGTTTTAGTTTTTCAAGTTCATTTAACAAAGCCGTTTTCAATTCGGCGATATTACTTTTTGCAGAAGGTAAACCACTCAATAAGAAAACTGTATTTAATCGATCGTATGGGTTGTAACCAGCACTGGCACTGCTTGCAATTTCACGACCACGTACCAGATTTTTTGTTAAACGCGCACTGTTACCACCGTCTAACAAACCCGCTAACACTTCCAATGCATACACATCTGCATCTAACTCAGCAGTGTTTGCTTGCGTTAGGCTTGGTACTTTGTAACCCATAATTAAATAAGGTACTTGCGCAGGTAAAGCCACTTCCAGGTAGCGACTAGCTGTTTGCAGTACTTCTGTTTTGTTTTGTAGTTTAGGTACGGCTTGCGGTTCGATTGTGCCAAAATACTTATTTGCTAATAGAACAACTTGTTCAGCCTGTACATCACCACTCACTATCAATGTTGCATTATTAGGTGTGTACCACTTTTCATACCAGTCACGCATATCGGTAACGGTCATGTTATCCAAATCTTCCATCCAACCAATCACAGGGTGATGATACGCCCCCGTTTTAAATGCCAAGGCATTAAAACGTTCATAGGTTAACGATGTGGGCTTGTCCTCAGTGCGTAGGCGACGCTCTTCTTTTACGACTTCAACTTCTTTTTTAAACTCAGCTTCATCCAGTACCAGGTTTTTCATGCGATCGGCTTCTAGTTCTAAACACAATTCAAGACGGTCGCTTGAGATACGCTGAAAATAAGCCGTGTAGTCTTTGCTAGTAAAGGCATTTTCTCTGCCTCCATTCACCGCAATAATTTCTGAGAACTTGCCCGATGGGTAATCCGGCGTACCTTTAAACATCATGTGCTCTAACACATGCGACATGCCTGTTTTACCTTTCGGCTCATAACTGGCACCCACTTTGTACCAAACTTGAGAGACCACCACGCTCGAGCGGTCATCTTCCTGCACTAACACCTTCATGCCATTTGCGAGTTGATAGACTTTAACCGAATCGGTAGATGAGAGCATGACAGCAGGTGCTGGCACACTGTTAACCCAATAAATATAAGATGCGCCAGCGATTAAAACCACGCCAGCAAGAATTACTGTCAAACGCCCAGTTAAATTCATATATAGACCCCAAAAAAAGACTTAAAAATGTAACTTATAGACCGGCAACAATCCGGCTAGTTCAGATGAATAATACAGAGATTATATAGAATTTTTGTGAGCAAAGAACCAAATGCTGCTTATCTTCATTGATTTAACCTTTGATCGACATTCAAGCCACAACAACATTTAGATGAATAGGCAAAATTAGACATTACCAGCATTCACTGGCGATGTTAGAATACGGCCACAGAACAGTGGAATCAGTACAAATACTGCTTTCAAATACATTATAAAACCCCAGCTAGGCTTCACTTTCATGTTTGGTTTTCTAAAACGCAAAAAAAAGACTGACGATTCAACTGTCACACCACCATCACAGGACAACAAGCCCTTACGCGAGTCGATTAAAAAATCACGCCGCGGTTTTACAGATGGTTTAGCCGATGTTCTGCTTGGTTCTAAATCGATAGATGACAATATTATCGAAGAACTGGAAACACGCTTAATTACAGCCGATGTCGGTATCGATGTGACTCAGAAAATCATCGACGATTTAAGTAAACGTGTGTCACGTAAAGAACTCAATGATGCCGATACACTATTACAGTGCCTGTCTGAAGACATGATTGAAATGCTAAAACCAGCAGAACAACCACTGCAAACCGAAAGCAAACAGCCGTTTGTTATTCTGGTAGTGGGTATTAATGGTGCCGGCAAAACCACCACTATTGGTAAACTGGCCAAGCGATTCCAAAATGAAGGCAAATCCGTCATGCTAGCGGCTGGCGACACCTTCCGCGCCGCAGCCGTCGAACAACTCAAAACCTGGGGTGAGCGCAACGATGTACCCGTCATCGCTCAAGGCACTGGTGCTGACTCTGCATCGGTCATTTTTGATGCCGTGCAGTCCGCACAAGCTAAAGGTATTGATATTGTGATTGCCGACACCGCTGGCCGTTTGCACACGCAAAGCCACTTAATGGAAGAGCTAATTAAAATTCGCCGCGTGATGGGTAAGTTGGATGACACCGCTCCACATGAAGTCATGTTAGTAATGGATGCAGGTTTTGGCCAAAATGGTTTGATTCAGGCAGAACAATTCCACAAGGCGATGACGATTACAGGGCTTACAGTCACCAAACTCGATGGCACAGCTAAAGGTGGTATTTTGCTGGCTATCTCGCAAAAACTTGGCCTACCGATTCGTTATATTGGTGTCGGTGAAGGCATTGATGATTTACGTGAATTCAATGCGGAAGAGTTTGTAAATGCGTTGTTGGATTATGAGCCGGATTGAGTTTTTCTTTGGAATCAAAGTTAAAGGCGTCGGCTGTCGGTCGACAGCGAGTGACTTGTTTATAGAGTTATATTTTTACAAGGTGTAAGTTTGTTGCTTTGTAGACACATTGCCGGTATTCGCACCGGCGGGCGAGGCACTTTTTCCTACAGCTGAAAAAGTACCGTACTTACGTGTGTAGGAGACACGTAAATTAAGAGCGCGATAGCGCACAAATTATTCTTTGTAACAGCCTAATTACCTGCATTATTATGAATTAC
>JAUVDT010000114.1 GCA_030595185.1 Gammaproteobacteria bacterium | reverse complement strand
TTACGTTTAGCTCACCCTATTATTCCTTACATCACAGAAGAACTCTGGCAGCAAGTGGCACCTTTAGCAGGTATTAAAGGTGAAACGATTATGCAGCAGCCATATCCAACATTTGATGAAAGTAAATTAGATGAGAAAGCCATCACTGATTTGGAGTGGGTTAAAGCTTTTGTTATTGGTGTACGTCGTATCCGTTCTGAAATGGACATTGCACCGAGTAAAGCCCTGCCAGTTTTATTACAAGACTATTCAGCAAATGACAAAACATTGTTCGATGCAAATGAAGCCTTTGTAAAAACATTAGTAAAAATTGAATCAGTAGAATGGTTAACGGATCAATCAGCACCTGAATCGGCAATTGCTTTAATTGGCGATATGAAAATATTAATTCCATTAGCCGGTTTAATTGACAAAGATGCAGAGATTGCACGTCTTGAAAAAGAAATTGGAAAAATTAACGCCAACCTTGAAAAGAGCGAAGCGAAAATGAGTAATGCCAGTTTTGTTGATAAAGCACCGGAAGCCGTTGTTGCTAAAGAACGCCAACGTATTGAAGAAATGCACACGGCAGTGAAACAGCTAAATGAACAGCTGATAAAAATTCAGGCTATTTAGAGAACGACATGATAAAGATACCGGATAAATTTGACCAAATAAAACAAGCTCATGCACCATTAATTGTAGCGGCTGTTCAATGCACACAAAACCCAGACCTTCGCCCTGAGTTTGATAAAGCATTGCACATGTCAGAACAAAATGGCTGGGGTGATTTAGTTAAAACTATTCGTAAAATTCTTGACGGTAGCCGCGCTGAAAACCTGATTCAGGGGCTGGACGACGACGACTCTTGTATTATTATCGCCATTTTACAAGGCCTGCAGAACCCTGCTAGCCTACCTGACCCAGAACAAAAAGCAGATGCCAGTCAAGCCGCTCCTATGCTTGCGGGAATGATTCACCAAGCCTCACGAGGCGATGTCAGTGCCCTTACTTTAGTTAGTCAAATGGCAGAACAAATGTCTCAAACTGGTGGCGACATGGCTCAACTAAGCGCTATTATAAAACCCTTAATTGATGGCGAACGTGATGTTGACAGACTCATGGCAAAAATGGGACCACAAGGTGAGTCCCTAATCGTTGGTATCGTCAATGAATTATCAACGCTTGATAACCATTAAAAATAATTAATACAGAGACTAATAATGATCAGTAAATTCGGCCTAAAAAATTGCAAAAAATGTTATCTATTTTTGATCGTTCTTGCCTTTGTCATTTTAATCACTTCAATTAATGAAAAACGCTACACCATTTCCTCTGATACCCTACCGTGGCAAATCACTGTCTCTGAGGATGGTCAAAATAGTACCGTTTTCGGTATTACATTAAATAAAACAAGCGCACGAGATGCATTACAAAAATTAAGTGCCTTTCCCGAAATGGCTGTTTTTCAGCATGCCAATGGTCGCACTAACCTGGAAGCTTATATCAGCTCAGTAACACTTAGCGGACTAAGTGCAAAAATGATATTGGAATATAATGCAGATGAAGAAACACTAGAGCGTTACATTAATCAAAGCGTAGATAAAAAAGGAACACCCAGCGGTGCTTTTAAATATGAACTCAGTGAGCCCGATGGTATTGAGGCAATGCAAACGTCCATTAGAAGCATTAGTTACATTCCCTACGCGCAATTTGATGATGAAATTATCATGCAACGCTTTGGTATTGCTTCTGAAACAATAGAAGTTAATGAGAACACGACTGTATTGCTATACCCTGAACAGGGTTTAAGCATTACTTATAACAAAGAAGGCAAAGAAGTTTTGCAATACGTCGCACCTAAGGATTTTGAACGACTGCGAACTTTATTACAAAATAAATAATTTAACCTACTTTTTCTAAACGCTCAGCAGGCTCTCGGTACCGATCGCTTATTTCTTGTACTTTTGGCAAAATACTAACAAATATATCAACCAGTTTAGGATCAAACTGTTTGCCGCTCATATCTTTAATGTATTCAATAGCAGCACGAACTGACCACGCTTTCTTATATGGCCTTTCAGATGTCAGTGCATCAAATACATCGGCTAATGAAACAATACGACCAACCAATGGAATTTCTTCGCCCTTTAATCCTTTGGGATAACCAGTACCATCCCATTTTTCATGATGCGTCATAGCAATTAATAAGGCTTGTTCTAACAATTCGCTATCACCTCCTGATAAAATTTCAGCGCCAATTAATGTATGGGTTTTCATTATTTCCCATTCATCCGCATCTAACTTTCCAGGCTTAAGCAATACCGAGTCTGGTACACCTAATTTTCCAATATCATGCATTGGGCTTGAATTTAAAATCAATTCGCATTCATCTTCAGGTAAACCAACTGCTCTTGCTAATTCAGCAGACACTTTACTCATGCGAATAATATGCAAACCTGTCTCATTATCACGATATTCCGCAGCCAACCCTAAACGGTGAATAACTTCGAGGCGAGTATTCTGTAATTCCTGGGTTCGTTCAGCTACTTTTTCTTCTAAGAAATTATTTTGATCTTGAATGGTTTCGTATAAACGTTTCACTTCCAGCTGATTTCTTATTCTTGATAATAGCTCTACCCGATCAAAAGGTTTATGCACATAATCTTTTGCGCCACTATCAAGCGCACGGATTCGAGTGTCTCGGTCAGTTTGAGCGGTTAAAACCAGTATGGATGGGAAAGTTTCACCCTCTTCAATGGCAGCTAGTTGATGCATTACATCAAAGCCATCAAATACAGGCATGTTTAAATCAAGAAGGATAAGGTGTGACTTTTGTTGCTGATATAAGTCAATGGCTTTAGTAGAGTCTGTGGTTGATTGAAAATTATGATAACCACCAAGGGTTAGAATTCTTTCAATGAGAATAATATTGGCTTCTTCATCATCGACAATAAGAATTCGACTGTCTTTAATATCTTTTTCAGTAACCATCACATTACCTTTACAAGCTTTACTAAAATGATATTTAACACATTGGTTATTTCTACCAATGTCCCTCTGCATAAGCTGTTTCTTATTTAATGCTAAGTCGCCTATCGCTAAGATAAATCATAGACAGTTTTTTTACTTATTGCTTCAAAAATGTATGTCTATTATGTTAACTTCCTGCAATATGAAACACTTAGTGCTGAAAGGTATAATTTAGTTGAAGAATGGTTGAAATTTTGTATGAATTATCTGATTTTGATGTAAAGATAAGATAATTCTATTCATACATTAAATTTACTACTTATAAATACCGTGTTCACGCGTTGCTACAAAGCGAACATCAGGCCATCTTTCCATCGCCATTTGTAAATTTACTCGTGTTGGCGCTAAATACGCTAAGTCACCGGCGTTATCTAATGACAGGTTTGCGTGATTTTTAATTTTGAAATCTTCCAGCATCTTTTCGTCATCACATTCAATCCAACGAGCGGTATTGGTATTCACATTCTCAAACACACAATCCACACCGTATTCATCTTTGAGTCGATATGCCACAACATCAAACTGTAAGATACCGACGGCACCCAGAATCAAATCGTTATTATGCATGGGCTTAAATAACTGAGTAGCACCCTCTTCACATAACTGCGTTAAGCCCTTTAGCAGGGCTTTCATGCGTAACGGATCTTTTAACTGTGCACGCCTGAACAGCTCAGGTGCAAAGTTAGGAATACCTGTAAATGCAAGGTCTTCGCCTGCTGTAAATGTATCGCCTATTCGAATAGTGCCGTGATTATGTACACCAATAATATCGCCAGGATAGGCATTCTCAACATGCTCACGATCAGATGCCATGAAGGTTAGTGCATCATTAAATTTCACATCTTTATTTATTCGAACATGACGCGCTTTCATGCCTTTTTTGAAGACACCAGAGCAAATACGCATAAAAGCAATTCTATCTCTGTGCGCAGGGTCCATATTGGCTTGTATTTTAAATACAAAGCCACTGAATGCTTCTTCAGTGGATTCAACTTCTCTCGTTGATGTCATGCGTGGTTTTGGTGCAGGTGCATATTGGTCAATAGCATCCAATAGCTCTCGTACACCAAAGTTATTGATACCTGAACCAAAATAAACAGGAGAGATCTTACCTTCTAGATAAGCTTCTAGGTCAAACTCATAACTAGCGCCTTTGACTAATTCTATTTCTTCTCGCAATTCAGCGGCAACTGTAGCACCTAAATGTTCATCTAATACAGGGTTGTCTAAACCTTGAATCAAATCACCATCTAATAATTTTCCGCCGTGAGTGGCACTAAATAAATATACACAGTCATTGTATAAATCGAAAACACCTTTAAATTGTTTACCCATGCCAATTGGCCAGGTCATCGGTGCGCATTTTATTTTTAAAACACTTTCAATTTCATCAAGAATATCGATTGGATCACGCGCTTCACGGTCCATTTTATTAACGAATGTAATAATTGGCGTGTCACGTAGTCGACAAACTTCTATCAATTTAATGGTTCGTTCTTCAACACCTTTGGCCGCATCGATGACCATTAATGCCGAATCAACTGCTGTCAGTGTTCGATAAGTATCTTCTGAGAAATCCGCGTGTCCCGGTGTATCGAGCAGATTAATAATGCAATCTTTATAAGGAAACTGCATGACTGATGAGCTTACTGAAATACCACGTTGTTTTTCGAGCTCCATCCAATCCGATGTGGCATGTCTGGACGCTTTTCTACCTTTTACTGTTCCCGCAACCTGTATTGCTCCGCCGTATAACAATAACTTTTCAGTCAATGTCGTTTTACCCGCATCTGGATGCGAGATAATGGCAAAAGTACGGCGTTTTTGCAGAGATTCGAGGAATTCGCTCATCGGATTGTTACATTCAGTTTAGTTCGAGAGCGCGCATTATAGCGCAAGCGCGGGATAGTCTGAATCATTACTTAACATGGCTAAACGGATAATATACAGAATAGCAGACCATCCAGTATCATCCTGAAGCGGTCATAAGAAATCACAGTCAAAGTCAAAGGATTTCACCACAGAGGCACGGAGGCTCAGAGGAAAAACAAGAAAAATATATCAGTGGTTTGTACTCTGAAATAGCCCGCGTACAATGCTTTCCCTAGATATGTTTAGAAGAATATCTATAAAAGGTTTTCTCTGCGTCTCCGTGCCTCTGTGGTGGGTTTTGATTTTAAATATTCAGATAACTAATTTGAGATGCGATAAGCCTTCTAAATTAAATAGGCTTTGCTAACACTATCGCGTTTTCTCTTCCATTAGCGGCGGGATAGTAGTCTTTACGTTTACCTATTTTTTCGAAACCAAGACTAGTATACAAATTGATTGCAACTCGATTAGACTCTCGCACTTCAAGTAAGGCACGAGTAGCTTTCGCTTTTCTCACC
>JAUVDT010000003.1 GCA_030595185.1 Gammaproteobacteria bacterium | reverse complement strand
TAGCTTTACATTTCCACGATGAAGAAAGTGTGTCGGTTGCAGCGGACTGGTAGAGCATATATCGTTGGTCTGGTTCGGCATAAATAACAGCTTCCCAAGCAACGTAGGCTGGGTCGCTTGCAGTTAGTGATTTAGTGAGGTCTTGTTTAATAGCTGTAAATGCGGCTGCGTAATCATTTGCGAACTGTTTTTCTGTTTTAGTATATGCGCCGCATACCACATCAAAGCTATTTGTTTGTGCTGTACACGAATAAAAAGAGAAAAATGACATTAAAATAAAAAGCTTTTTCATCGGTGTTATCTCTGAGTTATCATGTGCCAGCGAAATTTTCCAGCACTAAGTTTTTGTAAAGGGGATTTTGGCTGGTCATACTTGATAGCCTTTTTAGATTAAAAGTCAGATACAAGCTTGCCAGTCGCATCGGTGATATAAACCCAAAGGCCATTTACATCCAGCCATGCTGTGCCACCAAAACTTGCAATTGTCATTGCGTTGATTGCTGGTGGGCTTGATGAGTACTGATAGCAGGATAAAGGGGCGATATTTAACATCTTGTTTCTTACGGACTAGGCCGAGCTTGATAGCAATGTCATCATCCGCCACAGCTTTGAATATACCAACTGCAATTGAAGCAGGAATAGCAGCTCCTCCTGCCAGACCAGTAGCATAAATTCCTAGATCAGCTTTATCTGGTTTTGTACCGTTTACTGAATAATTAAGAGTCCAGGTGGCTGGGGTTACTAAAGCACCTGCGACTGCGCGCCCCGTCTTTTCTAATGCAATTGAGGCAATAGAGCCATTAACAGATTGTATGAAAGAAGAATGTGTATTTGTTTTTTCAGCAACGTCAGTCATATCAATTCCTTTTGATAATTAAATTGTGTGTTGAATCATAACAGTAATGTATTTAGAAATCATGGTCAGGATTACATGAAAAAAATACTGGCTAACATCAGCTATGCTGAGTTGAATAACAGGGATGCTGTTTATAAACGGTATAAGGGTCAGTTATTTCTAATATAAACTTAAGTAAAGTTTGTTATACCTGTGGCTTTAGTTGTCCTGTCTTACAGTACTCTTTAAATCGTTTAGAAACTAAAGCAATATAAGCGGGATAAGTCTGAAATATTCTTTCAATACATTCTGCTTCTAGGCCATAGTCTAATAATTCATCCTGAAAGCTACTAATGACCTGAATAAAGGGTATTACCAATAATTGGGGAGATGTGTCGTCAACTTCTATACGTCCATTTAAGATAGCCAGTCTTTCTATAAAGATATTGATGGTTAGTTTATTTTTTCCTTTTCTAATCCTATTAATCTGTTTCTTTACAGCTTCCGCATCAACTTCTTTTCCATCAATTGAATGCTCATTAATCTTTGAAGATATTTCTGAGAAAAACGCCTCCCAGTTATTCTTTAAAGAGTTTTCTATAAGCCACTCATTTTTTATCTTCTCTAAAAACACATTGACGCTATTTGTTAATTTATTCGTCTGAGTGCTCTTAGGTAGGTATTTATTGAAGGTTATTCTTTTGTCTTTTTTAGAGGCGACTGTTAAATCAAGATAGTGTTCAAATAAAGCCATCCAGTGTAATAATAAGCCAAGATTAAACTGAACACTTTTGCTCTCGACTCTGTTGGTTTTAAAGTCAGTATCCAGAATAAACCATTCACTGGCTAGTGCATCAATGTCGAAATCGGGGTTCTGGGAGCGTTGAGTTAAAAATTTTTCATCGACATCACAGAGCGCCAGAATAAATTCTAAGTATTTGCGTACTTCAGGATCACTTACTATCTGAAGCTCACGTATTATTGGGCTAGATAAAAATGACCAGGCACCAATTGTCTTATTTTCCAAAAGATCATCCGTAAATGAAATAACTGTATCCGCAAGTTCTGGTGGGTATAGTGATCTGGCTTCTTTTACTACATCCTCTCTGGTTAGGGTACACTCTCGAAATTTTCTAAAATATTGATCATCAGCGCCAATATTTGGATCGTTTTTAAGTATACGGGTAGCTTGTACAACATAGTCTGATTGAGATTCATACAAGCCACTGTGAATGAGCAAGCGATGCGGTAAGTTGTAAAATAACAAGCCTCTATTGATAGGGTCCTCTTCAGGGATGATGTTGCTGAAGGATTGCCTGTTTTTATTATTATCTTTTCGAGATACCATATTTCAGTCAAATGTCCCTGATATTTACTAATGAATGTTATTAAATAAGGCACGTTCGAGGACGTACTATTTAAAGCAACTATAAACTAAGTAAAGGTGTATAAAAATGAGCAGAGATCCTAATGATGACCGAAGCGACAGTATGAACCCAGAAAATGATGCATATCAGGACTCTATGGATAACCATGCTGACCAGTTAAACCCAAATAATCCTGAATACGGAGGCGGTAACCAAAACGATGATGATGAATAAGGCTGTATTAGTTAATCGCTGGATGAAATTATAATCAGTTATCGTTTAACCTGACCGACAATGTTGCAAGGGCATTGTCGGTCAATGTTTATGAGCTATCAGCAATACCTACATTGGACAATTGAAGCAAATAACCTTATGCCGATAGATTTACAGGTTTGGTATGACCAGTCTCTGTTCAAAAGTTAACCTCCTTCCTATTAGCTGTTTGTTTAATATATAAACTACAGTCTCAATCAGTTGCATATACCGGTGTTACTCGGCAGAATGTTTCATTACATACTTATTAAGTAGTTTATCTTTAATGATCACCGGCGAATTAAAAAGCAAAATCGACCAGTTATGGCTCACTATCTATACAGGTGGCATATCTAACCCCTTATCTGTCATCGAGCAAGTTACTTATCTACTGTTCGCTAAGCGAATTGATGACATTCACACCAACAGAGAAGCGCAAGCTAATCTACTGGGTGGCAAGATTGAAAACCCAATTTTCAGTAAAGGTCAGGACGAGCTGCGCTGGTCACGTTTTAAAGATTTTGAGCCAGAAAAGAAATTCAATACCTTCCGTGACAAAGTATTCCCGTTTATTAAAGACATGAACGGCAACGCGGGCAGTTCCTACACCAAGTTTATGAAAGACGCGGTGTTTATCGTACCCAACCCGGCACTACTGGATAAAGTCGTCAATATGATCGACGCCATCCCCATGGAAGACCGTGACACCAAGGGTGACCTGTACGAATACATGCTCTCCAAAATCGCCACAGCAGGGCAAAACGGCCAGTTCCGTACCCCGCGTCATATCATCAGAATGATGGTCGAGCTAACAGCGCCAACACCTAAAGACATTATCTGTGATCCCGCCTGTGGCACCTGCGGCTTTTTAATGACCGCAGCGGCCTACCTGGAAGAAACTCACAAAGACATATTGTTAGATAACGAGCAGAAAGAACATTTCCATCAGCATATGTTCCATGGCTCAGATTTCGACTCATCCATGCTGCGTATCGGCGCCATGAACATGACCTTGCACGGCATCGACAACCCAAGCATCGAATACCGCGACTCATTAAGTGAAGACCATGCCGACAAACGAAATGCATACACACTAATCTTGGCTAACCCGCCTTTCAAAGGTTCATTAGATGCAGACGGCGTAGCCAAAGATCTGCTGCAAGTCAGCAAAACCAAAAAGACCGAATTGCTATTTATCAGCCTGTTTCTAAAACAACTCAAACCAGGTGGTCGCTGTGCCTGCATCGTGCCAGATGGTGTGCTGTTTGGTTCTAGCAAAGCGCATCAGCAATTACGTCAAACGCTAATAGAAGAACATAAACTCGATGCCGTTATCTCAATGCCATCCGGAGTTTTCAAACCTTATGCCGGTGTTTCAACTGCGATACTTATTTTTACCCGTACTGACTCAGGTGGTACGGATAAGGTTTGGTTTTATGATATGGAAGCTGATGGTCTTAGTTTAGATGACAAACGAGCACCGATAGAGGCTAACGACATTCCAGACATTGTCGAAAAATACAAACAGTGGCAAAAGAAAAGCGAAGGTTTTGAGGATAAAAAGTCTAAAGCGTTTGTTGTGGATAAAAATGACATAGCGGCTAACAAATATGACCTTTCAATTAATCGATACAAAGAAATTGAATATGAGGAAGTGAAATACGATGAGCCTCAAATAATTCTGGATCAACTTGAAGCGTTGGAATCTGAAATACAATCTGATTTGAAAGAGTTGAGGACGATGTTGTGAGCTGGGGTTCAGTATTATTTACTGATGCTGTCAAAGATGTCACATCTGGTAATGCAAAAATCAAATCTGGTGATTATTTAGAGCAAGGTGTTTTGCCTGTAATTGATCAGGGAAAAGGATATATTGGCGGATATATAGATGATGAAGATTTAGCATGTAAGTCTGAATTACCAGTTGTTATTTTTGGTGATCATACTCGAGAAATAAAATTTGTTGATCAGGCTTTTGCTTTGGGTGCGGATGGGGTAAAAGTTCTTAAACCTTTGTCAGATTCTTTAGATGAAAAATATTTGTATTATTTTTTGAAGCAAGCAAGGCTTCCAGAAGATGCTGGTTATAGTCGCCATTTTAAATTTGTAAAACGGCTAAAAATCCCACTCCCACCCCTAAAAGAACAAAAACGCATCGCTGCGATTCTGGACAAGGCCGATGCCATACGCCGCAAACGCCAGCAAGCCATCGACCTCACCGACCAACTCCTCCGCTCCGTTTTTCTGGAAATGTTTGGTGATCCGGTAACGAATCCGAAGGGATTTGAAATAAAAAACTTGAAGGATATTGCTCACATTCAAATCGGTCCATTTGGTACTCAGCTGCATAAAGAAGACTACATAGAAGGTGGAGTTCCATTAATCAATCCCACTCATATTGTAAATGGTAATGTGGTTCCTAAAAGTAGTCTCTCTATTTCAAGTGATAAGCATAGTTCTTTAAGTGAATATCATCTTTCTCAAGGGGATATTATTATGGGGCGAAGAGGTGAAATGGGGAGGTGTGCATTGATAACTGAAAAAGAGAATGGTTGGATGTGCGGTACGGGCTCCCTTTTTATTAGACCTAAAATTACCGGAGTCTTCTCTGAATATTTGTATACGTTATTGTCTAGCGCTGCTATCAAAAAATATTTGGAAGGTGAGTCATTAGGCGCAACAATGCCAAATCTTAATAAAGGGATTGTTGGTAATGTTAAAATTCCAGTACCAAAAGATGAAATCATTAACAAATATTTTCATATACGTAAAAAACATGATGACTTTAAAAATAAACTAAATGCCTTTTCAGGAAAAGAACTTTTTGAGAGTCTTACCCAACAAGCCTTCAACGGCCAACTAAGCAAACAAACTCAAGCGGCATAAATGGATTTATAAAATGGAACAATCAGATAACACCTCACAATTTATTATTTACCAAACTGAAGACGGTGAAACCAAACTGGATGTGCATTTTCAGGATGAAACTGTCTGGCTAACTCAGAAACTATTATCAGAGCTTCTTCTCACTACGCCTGAAAATATTTTGATGCACTTAAAAAACATCTATAAAGAAGCTGAGTTAGATGAGCAGGCAACTACTAAGGATTTCTTAGTAGTTCGTCAGGAAGGTGCTAGGCAGGTTACAAGGCAGCTAAAACACTACAATCTGGACGCCATTATTTCAGTCGGTTATCGGGTTAAATCCCATACCGCCACCCGCTTTCGTCAATGGGCAACACAACAACTACGAGAATACATTGTAAAAGGTTTTGTGCTGGATGATGAGCGATTAAAGAATCCCGATCAGCCCTTTGATTATTTTGAAGAGCTGACCCGCCGCATTCAGGATATTCGCACCAGTGAAAAACGCTTTTACACGAAAATTACCGACATTTATGCCACCAGTACCGACTATGACCCCACGCTGGAAGGCAGTATCTCATTTTTTAAAACCGTGCAAAATAAAGTGCACTGGGCGATTACTGGCAAGACTGCTGCTGAATTAATTAAAAGCCGAGCAAATAGCAGTGAAAGCAATATGGGCTTAACCAATTGGCGTGGTAGCAAAGTGCGTAAACAAGATGTGGTGAATGCCAAAAACTATTTGCAAGAAGATGAGTTACTGGCATTAAATAACCTGGTGGAGCAATACCTTGTTTTTGCCGAAGGTCAGGCAATGCGGCGCATAGCGATGAACATGACAGACTGGATAAAAAAGCTGGATGGTTTTTTGAGTTTGAATGATCGTAATATACTTGATCATGCGGGTAAAGTGACTCATCAGTTAGCAAAGCAACTGGCTGAAAAGGAATATGAACAATTTTCACAACAGCGGTTATCAGATGAAGCGAAAGCCGTTGATAATAAAGACCTAGATCAATTAACAAAACTGGCGGATGCTGTGGGGAAAAGTAAAAATAAATAGTCACCGTCATTCCGGTATGCTTTTGAACCGGAATCTATAGCTTAAGTTTACTCAAAGCCACTGGATTCCCGCTAGGCGCGCGCGGGAATGACGATATGTTTTAATTTGTACATAAAGCTAGAGCGCGTAGTTATTGAAGGCTTTTATACTCGTTTCCACGCTCTCGCGTGGTAATGCATAGAGAAGTTTGGTACAGCGCTGAAATAATAAATTGTAGTTAAGGATGGTATGGGTTCCCACGCGGAGATGGGAACCAGGACACATGGCAGCGAAACACTTTAATCGGCAAATGGTTATTGCGCTCTAGTTAACGGCTGCTATAATCAATACCAGTTAACAGCACCACTAAAAGGTACTATTCAATGAAAATACGATTTTCTCAAGATGTCATTCCATTATCTGAACTAAAAATTAACCCCGGAAAAATTGTAAACCGAGCTAAAGACAGTCACCGGCCTATTCTGCTGACTAGCCGTGGGCGTGGTGTCGCTGTTGTGCAAGGCTTGGAGGAGTATGAAAATCTTGAAGAAGAACGTGCTTTTATAAAAGCGATTGCACAAGGCATAATGGAAGTACAAGATGGCAAAGAACAAACGCTCTCTGATGTTAAAAAGAAACTGGGTATTAATATTTGAAAATCTTAATATCAGATTCTGCATTTAATGATCTAAAAGCAATAAAAAAATACTACGCGGATGAAGGTGTTCCTAAAATAGGCGATGAATTTATTATTCATATAATTGCGCATATTGAAACACTAATAGATAACCCAGAAATTGGTCGAATGGTGCCTGAATTTAATGAAAAAAATATACGTGAATTAATACATTCTCCTTTTCGTATCGTTTACTTAAAAGAAGAAAAAATCATTCATGTTATTAGAGTTTGGCGAAGTGAAAGGTTGTTAAATTTAGAAGACACACCTGCAAAAATATAAATATAAATATAAATGATGGCACTAAAAAAATAATAATAAACGTTTAATTAGGGTGGGAAATGTCACAAGCTAGTAACTTTGCATTTTTAAAAGAACACTGGGCTTTCTTGCTACAAGATGCACAGCAAGTAGAAAGCTATGCACTGCGTGATCCTCGCGCTGCCTCCATTTATGCTCGCCGTACTTTAGAGCTTTCCCTTAAATGGCTATTCGTCAACGACATTGCATTAAAAGCCCCCTATGAAAAAAGCCTAGCGGCGATGATTCATGAGCCGACTTTTGCCAGTAACATTAAAAAAGGTTTGTTCCATGACATTAAGTTTATCCATCGCCTTGGTAATGTGGCGGTGCATGGTGATCAAACCATTTCTGAACAAGAAGGTTTAAAAGCAACGGTTGCCTTGCATCAGTTTCTGGGCTGGTTAGCGCGTGTTTATACTCGAGGTAGTGCTAAGCCTGAACAATTCCACGTTAATTATTTACCGAAAGCAGGTGCGGAAGAGCCGCAGTTAAGTGTTGATCAATTAGAAAAAATACAAGAAGACTTAAAAGCCAAAGATGATGCTGCGATTAAGGCTAAAGAAAAACTAACGCAAACAGAAGCTGAATTAAAAGAGCTGAAAGAACAGCTTTCATTATTACAGCAAGTAAAAGAAGACAATCAAAAAACCATTGGTAGTGATGAGTATACGGAAGCTGAAACCCGTGAATTTATTATTGATGTGATGCTGCGTGAAGCAGGCTGGGACCCGAAACTAAAAAACACAGAAGAATTTGAAGTATTGGATTGCATGCCAGATTCGCTAGGTGGCCGAACGGGTACGGGCTATGTTGATTATGTACTCTGGGGGAGTGATAAAAAACCATTGGCATTGGTTGAAGCTAAGCGTACGCGCAGTGATGCAAAAGTAGGTAAACGACAGGCTGAGTTGTATGCCGATTGTTTAGAAAAGCATTTCAAGCAACGACCTATTATCTATTATTCCAATGGTTACACTACATGGATCTGGGATGATACGTTCTACCCACCAAGAGAAGTACAGGGCTTTGCAACACGTGATGAATTGCAGTGGCATATCAATCAGAGAAGCACGCGTGAAGATTTAAGTAAGCTACAATCGAAAACAGAAATTACTGGGCGTTATTATCAAATGGAAGCGGCTGCCCGTGTAATGGAAAACTTTGGTGCAAAACGAAAGCGTAAAAGTTTAATAGTAATGGCAACCGGTACCGGTAAAACACGCTTATCAATTGCGATAGTCGATATGTTAATGCGAGCTAACTGGGCAAGGCGCATATTGTTTCTGGCGGATCGTGTTGCGTTGGTTAATCAAGCCAAGCGTGAATTCAACAAACATTAGCCGCATGTTTCGGTATCGAGTTTGTTAGACAAAAAACAGGAAGAGTCACGGGTTGTGTTTTCAACTTATCCGACGATATTAAATTGTATTGATGGCACTCGTAAAGATGTGAAAGAAGCATTTAGTGTAGCGCATTTTGATTTAGTGATTATTGATGAGGCGCATAGATCTGTTTACCAGAAGTACGGTGCTATTTTCGATTACTTTGATTCTTTGTTGGTAGGTTTAACAGCAACACCGCGTGGTGAAGTTGATCGAAACACATACAAACTGTTTGAACTAGATGATCACCAGCCTACTTATGCTTATGAATTAGATAAGGCTGTGGCGGATGGCTTCTTAGTTCCACCACGGGCCATCTCAGTGCCACTCAAATTTCAACGTGAAGGCATTACCTATAAAGACCTGTCACCAGAAGAACAGGAAGAGTATGAGTTACAGGAACGGTTTTATGATGAAGAAACCGGACAACTGAAAGAACAGATAGAGGCACCGGCATTAAATCAGTGGCTGTTTAATATTGATACGGTCAATAAAGTGCTTGAGCATTTAATGCTGAATGGTATCAAGGTAGAGGGTGGTGATAAGTTAGGTAAAACAATCGTCTTTGCTAAAAACACTAAACATGCTGATTTTATTGTGCAGCAGTTCGATAAAAACTACCCACACTATAAAGGGCAGTTCTGTCAGAAAATAGATTTCACGGTTAAATATGCTCAAAGCTTAATTGATGACTTTAGCATTGTTGATAAGTACCCGCAGATAGCGGTATCGGTCGATATGTTGGATACTGGTATTGATGTGCCTGAAGTCGTTAACCTTGTTTTCTTTAAGATGGTGCGATCTAAAACCAAGTTCTGGCAGATGATAGGGCGAGGTACTCGCTTATCTGAAAATCTATTTGGCCCCGGTAATCATAAAAAAGAATTTATTGTTTTTGATTATTGCCAGAACTTGGAATTTTTTAATGCTAACCCGGACGGTTATGATTCAGGTGTTCAAGAACCATTAAAACAAACGATATTTAAACGCCGTTTAGAATTAGCTCTTGTCTTGCAAGATGGTAATCCAGATGAAACGGAGTTGAACGATCTTGTTGATACATTTAAGGATCAGCTGCATATGACTGTTGATTCAATGAAACTTGATAATTTTATAATAAGGAAAGAACGTAAAGCGGTTGAAATATATTCAAAACGTGATAAATGGATCAAGTTAACTGAGAGCGATGTAAATATCCTTGTGTCAAAAATTAGTAGCCTGCCCTCGATAGATGAGGATGATGAATACCGTCGCCGATTTGATTTAATAATATTAAATCTGCAAATAGCTATCCAGGGTAATAGTAAGAGGCAAGTCTCATATCAGGAAAAAGTCATTCGAATAGCGAATGATTTAGAAAGCAAATCAACAATACCGGCTGTAGCGAAACAACTAGATTTGATTCAAGAACTACAAACTGAACAATGGTGGCAAGATGTCACACTACCAATATTAGAAGGTGTTCGTGTGCGCATGCGTGAACTTATCCGATTCATTGATCCTGACGAAGCTAAGGAAGATGTCTTTACAAACTTTGAAGATGAAATTGGAGAAGATACAGACGAATACGATGTGGTTAAAAGTGACAGTAAGCTTCTTGATTACAGAGCTAGAGTTCAGAGATTTATAAGAGAACATCAAGATCATATAACAATAAGAAGATTAAAAAATAATGAACCAGTATCCCCTAAAGATATTGAAGCATTAGAAGATATACTTTTTACTGAAGATGGCCCAATACCAAAAGACAAATACACAGAAATTTTTGGTGGCCAACCATTAGGTATCTTAGTACGAACAATGGTCGGGTTAGATAGAAATGCAGCCAAAAAAGCCTTCGCAGAATTCCTGGCTGAGGCGCCAATGCACCCAGATCAAATTACATTCTTAAATGAAGTTGTCGATTACCTGGTTAAGAATGGGACCATGGAGCCAAAAGCTATGTTTGATTCACCATTTACTAATATTAATGATAATGGGGTGATAGGGGTTTTTGGTGAACATGATAGTAAGAAGATTGTTGAGATAGTTAAGCATGTTAATGAGAATGCTGGTGTAGCATAGTATTTAGTGAAATATTCTTATGTAGCTAATTTGAAAATTAATAGAGTGCTGATAAAATTTTGTTTAGATTCAAAACTCCAGTAATATTTGTATATATGGTATAAGATGTTTTTAAAAAAATAAGACTGATTTGTATTTAAGTTATTTCAAGATGACCGTAAAACTTAATGCATGGTGTCGATATGTAACAGTATTCTAATTATAGGTAGATGAAACATTGTTTAATATTGCTGAATATACTTCTAAGAACTTTGCTAAAACTTATGAAGAACAGTTGCCTAAAAAGAAATCATCAAGCCTTTCGGAGTTTTTTTCATACATTACAGGTAGCGTATCAATTATAGGTTTAGTAACTGCTCCTCAGTTTTTACCAGAAAAAGATGTTCCTCTTGTTTTTACCATATTCTTAGTAATATTAATTTCATTGTTGATGTTTTATACATTTTATAGAGAGAGGCGTAAGTTACACCGATATGCTGAAAGTATATTATATATCCATTATATAAATCATTTGGTTAGAGACTATTTTGCTGAAGCACAAGAGGGTAAGTTTGAAAATTTAGATGGTACTTTACAAGATATACTAGATGCGATTGCTAATTGCTTTAGTTTGTTGACAGGCAAACGGTGTAGAGTTTCATTAAAAGAGTTGAAAGGGGATCTTACTATTGTTGATGCTGGAAGAGATACGATGACGAAGTCTAGGTCACCGAGAAATAGTGACCTAGAAGAAGATGTAGTCCATAAACTAGCAGACAACACGGATTTCAATAACTTATGGTATGCAATAAATGGATGTACAAGGTATTACTTGAATAATAACTTAATGGCATCTTGGAAAAACCACGAGTATAGGTCAAGTTCTTTCCAAGTAGTTGGTGAGCCTGTACTTAGGTTTAAGAGCATAAGGAGTGTTGTTTGTAATTGGAGGTTAAACTATAAGTCTACATTGGTGTTACCTATACGTTATTGTGAGAGCTTTAAACCACCAAAAGAGAAAGATAAGAAGTGCCCAGGTACGTGGAAATTCTGGGGTTTTTTATGTGTTGATTGTTATAGTAGAGGGGTATTCGATACGCGTTATAGCCCTGAATTAGGGGGAGCAGCAGCCGATCTTCTTTATTCTTTATGTTCTATATCAAATCATTTACTTGAAAATGCAGAGTTAAAAGAGAATAATGACCAGTCAAAAGAGACTGATGTTGAAAAAGAGATTTTTGCTAAAATATAACTACTATAATATTAATTAACGATCACTGAGGTAGTATCCTATGACGAAAGCTAATACTGAGGCTCAACAGCTTCAATCGTCGGAAAGCTATAATACAGAAGTAAAAAAATCAAATATTGAGCATGGTTCGTGGACAGGTACGGTAAATGCAGAAGGTTCTGCAGACGGTTTGTGTGTGGAAGTAAGTAGTATTTCGAATCTAATTTCTAGATCAAAGTCAGTTAGCTTTAAATAAGGCAATAATTGCTTGTGCGATTATTGCGTATTTTAGTTAAGCGTTGTTATGCTTTGTTAGGATTAATCTGCAATGGGCAATCTCTAAGCTGTTGATTTTAATAAAATAAATAACTAATTCTCGTGTCGGTGGTTCGATTCCACCTCAGGCCACCAAATCCTTAAAAGAAGCTGCAAATTCGTTTGCGGCTTTTTTTATGCCTGTAAGATATCGAACCATTAAGTTCGATTCATGAGGCCAACTGCGCCTCACCCTATGGGCGGCTAAAAGGCAGCCGTGCTGGTTTGACTTCACCAGTGATGCGGCGCATCCATGCGCCGCCCCCTTCGGGTGGTCAAAAAGCAGGCCATCTTGGTTTGTTCCAGACAAACCTGCTCCACCTCAGGCCACCAAATACTTTCAAAAAGCCGCTATATAGCGGCTTTTTTGTGTCTGTAGGGAAATCAGTATTAACAGAGGAAGTATCTGTGCGGGAGTTTTGCGGGGATAAGAGCGAGTTATTGCTTAGTCTTAGTGGCAAACATCCGGTTAAGAACAGTTGCGATAATGAACCCCGTCGAAAGTACTGCACCGAACACAATCCAAGATGAAAAATACAGTCCTAGCAATATAGCCGAAAGTATACTGATCGACGCAATAATTTCGTCTAATAGTTCTAGTGCCGAGTCTTTTAATGTATCAATAAATGGCATGCTTTTAGTCTCAAATTTAATTGCAAATAGATTTCAAATCGATATTTTCAGGTCTATTACAAAATTCACTTATAGGAACAGGCCCTGGTTGTAAGTTGTTAATTGCATTTGCGCTGAAAACTTCTGAGTTAACAGCGGTAGTTAGCGACGCTTCTTCAGCGGTCACTTGATTATCCATCAACTGTTTACTTATATGGTGTGGAACACGTTCACTTCTACCAGTAATGATAGAATTTATTATGGCATCGGGTTCTTTTTGTCCATTTGCTATTGATTGTATAGCGGCACCAAAACTTGCGATTGTAAAATTGGTTATTTTCACTGACCACTTAGAAATTCTAGGTAGTTTTGCTCCTTTTCGACCGCCTGTTGAAGAATAGTTTGTGAATAAGCTGCCATGAAAACGACCTGCAATATCAGCCTTACGGTATTTCAAATTAAATTTAATGGCTCTCTTCATAACGAGCTGAGATTGGCTTTTGTCAGTATCATTCAAAAGAAAGTGCAAGGCTTTAGATAATGCATTTTGACGAATCGATGCTTGGGCCTAATATTGTGGCCCCCAAATACCCATAAGCATTTGTAAATGTATGATACCTACCCACCATGTTTTAGGGTGATTATAAATACCATTAACATAACGCTTCCAACCTGAGTCTTGTTGGTTGGCAAAGTTGTCGAGGAAATTTTTACTATCAGAGTTGTCGTTTTCTGAAAGGTTACCAAGTAGTCCTTCTATGCTTTGTTTGTCAGCAGGACTTAGGTTTAGATTAGCAGTGGATTGTGACTTATCCATAATATAACTCCATTTATAATTATGAAAAAATAGTATAAATTGTTTTAGCTAAGTTGAACAGCCTGCTCTATTGCCCGGTAAATTGACTGGAGAGTTACACAGAGAAATTCACTTGATTACTGTCAAAAGAATTATATTATTTAGCATATCGCCGGAAACGTGTATAAATAACTTAAAAATCTATACATGTACCGTGAATAGTGCATAATATATAGATTTCTATATGCATGAAACACTCTAATGGAATTTAGCTAATGCCGTATCAGGTGCAAAAGTTGCCTTTTGAAAACGAAAGCGCTTTTGAGACAAAAGCGGTCTTAAAGAAGGCTGCTTCCGCACATCGCTACCTTGCAGAATTAAAGGGTATTGCTGCAACCATTCCCAATGAAGTTATCTTAATAAATATGCTTACGCTGCAAGAAGCTAAAGACAGTTCTGCGGTAGAAAATATAATTACGACACACGATGAATTATTTAAAGCAGAATTATTTTCAAGTCACACATCAAATATAGCGGCTAAAGAAGTACAGGATTATGCGACAGCATTAAAATTAGGTTTTAGAAAAGTAAAAAGACAAAGGTTAATTCGTTTATCAGACATTATAGAAATACAGGCTCTATTAGAAAAAAATAAAGCAGGTTTACGTAAGCTTCCAGGCACAGAGCTAAAAAATCAACAAACGGGCGAAGTGATCTATGTGCCGCCTCAAAGTGCGAATGAGGTCAGCTCGCTGATAGATAATTTGATTACTTATATCAATGACGAGTCACAAACTGATATTGATGTTTTGGTGAAAATGGCAGTCATTCATCATCAGTTTGAAAGCATTCATCCGTTCTATGATGGTAATGGGCGCTCAGGACGTATTATCAATATATTGTTCTTAGTCATGAATGAACTGTTGGATTTACCCGTACTCTATCTAAGTCGTTTTATTATTCAAGATAAAGCCAATTATTATAAAAAATTACAGGATGTAAGAGAGACAAACCAGTGGGAACCATGGTTATTGTATATGTTAGATGGGGTTGAACAAACATCAAAAAAAACAATTAACCTGATTCAAGAAATTAAAAACCTGATGATGCAATATAAACACGATATTCGTGATCAATTGCCTAAAATTTATAGTCAGGATTTAATTAATAATTTGTTTAAACATCCCTACACAAAAATTGAGTTTATGAAAAATGATTTACAAGTCAGTAGAATAACAGCAACAAAATATCTGAATCTTTTATCGAAAAAAGGTTTTTTAAAAAAAGAAAAAATCGGCAAAAGTAATTACTATATCAACCAACCATTATGTGAGTTATTTTTAGACAACAATGTATAGAGTAAAGCTCTTGAGAATCCTCGTGTCGGTGGTTTGATTCCACCTCATGCCACCAAATCCTTAAAAGAAGCTGCAAATTCGTTTGCGGCTTTTTTTATGCCTATAGAAAACACTCATCTTTCCAGTTATTGATTTAAAACCTTAAATTCAGTCCATTTAGCGTCCGTTTAAAGAAAAAGTAGCTTTTTTTAAACATTATCGCTCTTTATTTCTACCAGATAGCCGCTAAAAGGGTATAAATAGCTCAAGGATTTACTTTTAATAAAAAGAGTCGAATATTCACGTAATAATACGTTTAAAAAGTCTATTGTTATACGAATTCATATACTATAAGTATATGAATACTATGATATTTACATTGGAACAAGGTGCATGTTGAGGTTTCTACAGTTTTTAAAAATTGGGCTGGTTTTCAGTATAGGTATTACAGCATCATTGTTGACGCTTAATTATGCCTTTGTAGATATTATTGAGAAAACAGAGCGCTTTATGGTTGTTAATGAGCTTGAAGCGATCAATAGTTACTTAAATCAACAATTAGCTGGTTTTGAAGTGGTCGCGAGCGAGTGGGCACTGAGCCCCGTTGTTACATCATTGTTTGCTAAAAATAGTTCTAAGAATAGAAAAAGCTTACTCAAGTCTGGCATGTTTAAGAAAGATGCGATCGAGTTTGTCGCCCTGATTAATATCAACAAAAAAATATTCTTTTCTAAGCAGTTCAATTCTACGAAGAACGCTTTTTCAACACTTGCATCAAAAATAAAATATCAAATTAGTACGAGTGAATTTGCAAAGCAGTTAAAAGCTGATGAGCAAAGTGCCGCTTATATATATTCTGAAAATGTTTATATGTTGGCTGCAGTACCGGTTTATCTAAATGCAGATGCTGAAGAGAATATTGGGTATTTAGTAGTTGGCCATAAAGTGGATGAGAAAACAGTTGAAGCTAATAACTTTTTAGATATTAGTTTTTCTACCGTTAACCTGGCTGCAAATAGTGAGCAGGCTAAAATTTTATTAGCCCTGGAAGATAAAGATATATCGCATATGAGAACAGGATCAGAAGTGATATCGCGTTTCTTGCTTCGTGATGTTAGTAATAAGCCTATCGTTATCGTATCGCATACTAGAGAAACGACGAGTGCTGATGCTGTACTAGATATTGCATGGTTGAGTCTGATTGTAATCATTATTGTTTCTATAATGTTGGGTTATCTCTTCTGGTGGAGTAAAAAAAGAAAACTAAGAATAGTTATTGATTTGCTAGAGAAAGACATAGAAGGGTTGCGTATAGGAGCAGAGTTATCCAGTCGGCTAACCAGAGATGGCAGAGGTTTACTTGAAGGGGTAGTGACAGCGCTTAATCAGAAAATAGGAGGCTTTGAAAAAACCGTTGTTGACAATAGAAAACACAATGCTGAAATTATTTTAAATGAATTACCACTTGAAGCGTATTTGAAAGATGCTGATTTGAAGTATGTTGCAGTTAATGAAAGGTATTGTGAAAGTATTGGCTTGCATAAAGAGAATGTTATTGGGAAAGCAAACAATGATCTGGAATTTTCTAAAGAACTTTCATTAATTAGTAAAAACGAAAAAATAGTCATCGAATCTAAAGAGCAGATGATATTTGAAGAAACATTAGAGTCAAAAATAAAAGGCACTGTTACTTATTCGGTGCATCTAATACCTTTCTTAAATGCAAAAGGACTGGTTGAGGGTGTCGTCGGTGTACGCATTGATATTACAGATCAGAAAAATGCTGAAGATGAAATGGAGATGGCTGTAAAGGTTCTGGAAAACACAGTAGAAGGATTTATGGTGACAAATGCGGATCGTCATATTGTTCATGTTAACTCAGCTTATACAGAGATGACAGGGTATGAAGAGAGTGAGTTGTTGGGCAAAGTACCGTTGTTGTTGCAGACCGAAAGCAAATCAAAAACATACCAGGAAATTCAACAAAAATTAGAACAAGAGGGTATGTGGAAAGGCGAACTATGGAGTAGTCGAAAAGATGGTTCAAATTACCCGGAAATGATTCATATAAAAGCTATTCGTAATAAACAAGGCGAAGTGACTAATTACTTTAGTATGTCGAAAGATATTACTGAAGAAAAGAAATGGGAAAAGCGTCTTTATGAGATGGCGCATTATGATTCGTTAACAGAGCTGCCAAATAGAACGCTGTTTCAAGATCGTTTGGCACAAGAAATAGTTAGATGTGAACGTAATAAAAAAAATATTGGTGTTCTCTTTCTTGATATAGATTTATTTAAATCGATAAATGACTCTTTAGGGCATGCTGCAGGAGATGAGTTATTAAAAATTATTGCTACTAGGCTGCAGCTGACTTTAAGAAGTGCGGATTCAATCGCTAGAATGGGTGGCGATGAATTTACGATACTGGTTACTGATCTGGCTACCGATTATAAAAAGAATATTGGTTATTTAAAAAGCTTAAGTGAAAAAATAATTGATGTAGTTAATCAGCCTTTGGAGATTGAGGGGCGTGAGATAAGTGTAACATGCAGTATCGGTATAGCGGTTTATCCTGTGGACGCTCATAGTGTTGATGACTTATTAAGAAATGCAGATTCAGCAATGTATTATGCAAAATCTCAAGGCCGAAGAAACTATCAGTTTTATTCGAAAGAGTTTAATGCGGCGGCGGTTGATCGGTTAGAGAAAGAAATAGAATTCAGAGCAGCTCTTAAAGATGGAGGTTTGCAGCTGTATTTTCAACCACAGATAGATGTAATTACTCGGCATGTGGTTGGTGCGGAGGCTTTGTTGCGATGGAAGAAAGATGGCGAACACATATTAGGGCCAGAAAAGCTGATTGTTTTAGCAGAAGACATTGGCCTTATTAATGAATTAGGCAACTGGATTTTAAAAACAGCCTGTATTGAATGTAAGAAGTGGCTGGACTCTGGGCATAAAAACCTTCGTGTTGCTGTTAATTTATCGACAAGACAGTTTAGACAAAAGAATTTAGTAGAAATTGTAAATGGGATACTTGAGGAAACAGGCTTGCCGGGCAGGTTGCTCGAGTTGGAAGTAACGGAAAGTTCGTTAATGGAAAGCGTTGAATATTCCGTTGAAATGATGGCCGAGTTATCCCGCAAAGGAGTACGGTGGTCACTTGATGATTTTGGCACTGGCTATTCTTCTTTGAATTATTTAAGAAGCTTTCCAGTGCATGTTTTAAAAGTGGATCAGAGTTTTGTACGTGAAATAACAATTAACCCTGAAGATTCAGCCATCGTTGAAACGATTATAGATCTTGCTCATCGTTTACATTTAACAGTTATTGCAGAAGGTGTGGAAAACGAAGAACAGCTCAAGGTGTTAAGTAGGATGAATTGCGAGCAAGTCCAAGGGTATTATTTTAGTAAACCAATAACAAAACAAGAATTTATCACATACATCGATAAAACATAAAACAACTAATTGATTAGAAATGAAAAACAATACAAATAATAAACAACATTTCATTATAGATTATGTATGGTATGTCCCAGCAGGTCTCCTACTCTTGCTGATGGTGGCCAGTCAAAGTAATCCTCTTTTGTTTCATACGCTCACAGAGCTTTTTACTGTCATAGTTGCCGTTTTAATATTTGTCGTAGCGTGGCAAATGTATCCCTTTACTAAAAATAGATTTTTGATGTATTTGGGTTGTGGCTATCTTTGGGTTGGCGTACTAAATATTTTTCATACAATTGCCTATAAGGGTGTCGGCGTGTATGGGGTTACAGATGGTAATATGGCTACCCAGTTCTTGATAGTATCTCGTTATATGGAAGCCATTATTTTGTTGTCAGCTCCGTTGTTTTTAACGTATAAACTGCCTCATCGATTAGCTTTTTACAGCTACGGTCTGTTTTTTATAGTTGCATATTATACTATTGTAAATGACTTCTTTCCTTTGATGAATGTTGATAGGTTAGGGTTGACGAGTTTAAATGCTATTTCCGAATATATTATTATTGTTATATTGGGACTGGCTATTTATATTGTTTGGAAACGTCGACAATATATGGATAAAAGCATTGTTCATTTAATATTGATATCTATTGTGTTGACGATGTGTTCGGAAATTGTATTTTCTTTTTATATTAATCAATATTCTTTCTCTAATATAGTTGGTCATTTCCTTAGGTTCTTGTCTTATTGGTTAATCTTTATGGCAATGATAAAAACGACATTACAAGAACCGTTTATTGCAATGGCAAAAGATTCATCAACGTATGATGCAATTCCAGATGCTGTTTTAGTTGTTGATATGGACGGTGTAATTCATCAAACTAATTTGGCTGCGTGCAATTTATCGGGATTTAAAAAAGAGGAATTAATTGGTAAAGCTAGCCATGACTTGTTTCATTGTTCTCTAACCGATAAAGAGGAATGCTATTTATGTGAAAATAGTAAAGAAGGGAATAGAGTTAATGCATATGAAGTGGAAGATAGTGAAAGCAATCGCTGGTTTGATTTTACTCTGTCACCAATTGGTTCTGATTCGGAATATAAAGGTAGGCTTGAAGTTATACGAGACATAACTGGTCGGAAGTTAATAGAGCAGAAACTGGAAGAAGTAAATGAATTAAAAAATTCTATTGTTGAAAACTTACCTGCAATGTTATTTGTAAAAAAAGCAGAAGATCATCGTTATGTTGAATGGAATAAGGCTGCTGAAGAAATAACAGGTTTGAAGCGTGAAGATATGTTGGGGAAAAATGATTTTGATTTTTTCACGCAAGAAGAAGCCGGTTTTTATGTCGATATGGATAAAAAGGTTCTTACTGAAGGGAAAATGCATAATATTCCTGAAGAAACTATTCATACAAAATATAAAGGCGTGAGATTGCTGCACACAAGGAAAATACCGATTTTTAATCGTGAGGGAAATGCGAGTTATTTATTAGGGATATCTCAAGATATTACAGAAAACCGTGAAACTGAAGAGCTTATTAGACGAAGTCAAAAAATGGAAGCAGTTGGTCAATTGTCAGGTGGTATTGCTCATGATTTTAATAATCAATTAGGTATAGTAACAGGCTATCTTGAATTTCTAAAAGATTTTTTAAAAAAGGAAGAAAAACAATCTGCCTGGGTTCGTAGTGCACAAAAGGCAGCGCAACGTTGCGTTGAATTGACAAGCCAGTTACTACTTTTTTCAAGAACAAAATCTCCAGAAAAATCAATAGTTGATATAAATGGCGTTATTAATGATATAGAGGATATTATTAATAAAAGTGTGACGCCGGAAGTAAATGTATTTTTTCAATTTGAAGAAATACCCTGGCCAGTAGTTCTTGATGAAGGTGAACTGGGTGATGCTGTCATTAATATGGTAATTAATTCTAGAGATGCAATGCCAAATGGTGGCGACATTATTATTCGTACTTCTAATGTATATCTTGATGATGAAGTGATGATAGCAGATCAGGGAGCCCGGCCCGGTGATTATGTCATGTTAGAGGTTCAGGATAATGGCACAGGAATGAGTAAAGAAGTGGTCGAACATATATTTGAACCATTTTTTACAACTAAACCGGTCGGTAGTGGAACAGGTTTGGGTATGTCAATGGTCTATTCATTTGCACAAAGATGTGACGGCACTATAAAAATAGAATCTACAACTGGTTATGGTACATCGATACGCATATATTTGCCGCGGGCTCATGAAGAGGGTCATTTTTCAAGAAGTGCTGTAGACCCTGAACATGTTATGGTTTTACCTAAAGGTTCAGAGCGAGTACTGGTAGTTGATGATGAATTAGAATTGCTCAATTTAACTGGAGAATATATAAGCTCATTAGGTTATAAAGTTTTTAAAGCGGTTAATGCAGTAGATGCGTTAGAAATTTTAAGTCATGAACCTATAGATTTAGTGTTTAGTGATGTAGTTATGCCGGGCGGTATTAATGGCTATGAATTGGCAAGTGAAATAAAAGACAAATATCCTGATGTAAAAGTATTGCTTTCATCAGGCTATGTTGGTCGTAGTCCAACAACAAAATATGATGGTGTGGTTGTTAATAAACCTTATACACGCCAGGAGCTAGCGTTTCAAATGCGTTCGATTTTTGATAATTAATTATAGAAAATCTTGCCAGTTTAAATCGGATAAGCCAAAGACAAAAAAATCAGGATTAAGTAAGCTTTCCTTGGTGTTGTAGAGGAGAGGCTGCATATTAGTTTTAGTGATCTGGCCGCCTGCTTCTTCGACGATGCAATGTGCTGCCGCTGTATCCCATTCAGATGTTAAGCCTAACCGCGGATAAATATCGGCAGAACCTTCTGCAACAAGGCAAGACTTTAAAGAACTTCCCATGCTAATGACTTCTGGATTATTCAGGTTAGAGAGAAATAATTTAAGCTTGTCTGAGTGATGTGACCGGCTTCCGGCAATTAATAAATTTTTATCATCTGCTTTCCGGCATAATATTTTTTTAGCCGTTGTATCGGGGGTTTGTTTGTAAGCACCGTGACCATTAAATGCAAAATAAGTTTGTTTTCCAACAGGCGCGCTAATGACGCCTAATATGCTCTTGTGTTGGTGTATTAAAGCAATATTAACGCTAAACTCACCATTACCTTTAATGAACTCTCGAGTGCCATCAAGAGGATCTACGAGCCAATAAGTTTGCCATGTTTGTCGTATGCTAAAAGGGATATCTGCTGCTTCTTCAGATAAGATAGGAATATTAGGTGTGAGTTCCTCGAGTGCTTTGACAATATGAAAATGCGCGGCCATGTCAGCTGTTGTCAAAGGAGTATTATCCTGTTTTGATTGAATATCAAAGTCACCATGATAAATTTCAAGAATGATTTCACCAGCAGATTCAGCAATTTGCACGCAGGACTGACAGAGATTTTCAAGATCCAAATCTAAGTTCATATTATTTTCTCTGCAACAAATGTTGCTGGCAAATATAAAGAGCTGCGAATGTTCTGGCTTCAGAGCATTCTTTTTCATGTAATAAATCATTCATATGATTAAACGACCAGGGAATAACTTCCAGTGGTTCAGGTTCATCACCCTCTGCACTATCAGGTATTAAATCTTCAGCAAGTACAACGTGTGTGAAGTGGGTTGAATAGCCAGAAGCCAATGATAAACTATGCAGGTGAGAGAGCTTATTTGCGCGGTAACCTGTCTCTTCAATAAGTTCACGATTTGCGGCAGTTAATATGTCTTCACCTTCATCAATTTTTCCTTTTGGTAAGGTGAGTTCATAGCGTTCCATACCAACAGCGTATTCTCTTATCATTAAAAAAGTGTCTGCATCAGTAAAAGCAATGATAAGTACAGCACCCTGGCTGCGGTTTGATAGGCGCTCATAGGTGCGATGTTCGCCATTAGAAAACTCTAGTTCAACCTCTTCAATCCTAAAATAACGTGTTTTAGCGATTTCAGTACGTTCGTGGATTTTAGGTTTTATAGTCGACATATTAATGGTGTTTGTAATGGTATTTGTTAAGGGATAATAATAGTATATTACACCAAATATACATTAGGCGGTGAAGTGTGAATAAAGTTGACTGGCAAATTATAAAGACAGTATTTCTTGATCTCGATGGTACTTTATTGGATTTGCACTTTGATAATCATTTTTGGCTAGAGTACGTGCCTATCCATTTTGCTGATAAACACAGTATTAGTGTTGATGATGCAAAAGTACAGCTATCAGGTCTTTATGGTGAGTTTGGTGGTACTTTGAACTGGTATTGTGTGGATTTCTGGACAGATAGAATTGGTCTGGATATACGTAGTCTAAAAAAAGATGTGAGTCATAAAATAGCGATTAGACCATTAGTAGAAGAGTTTTTGCAAATGCTCATAACTCGAGGTAAACGTGTTGTGTTAGTAACAAATGCACACGAAGCGAGCATTGCAATTAAAATGCAGAAAACAAACCTTGATAAGTATTTTCATAGAATTATTAGTTCTCATCAATTTGGTATGGCGAAAGAAGAAGAAGGCTTTTGGGAAAGATTAAATAGAGAAGAGCCTTTTGAAAAAGAATCAACGCTCTTTATTGATGACAACTTAACAGTGCTTAAAGCGGCTGAAAATTATGGTATTAAACATTTAAGAGCAGTACGAAAACCGGATAGTCAGGGGCCTGAAATTAATACAGAAGATTATGCAGTTATTGATAGTTATCGAGATATTATTTAAAGTCTAAAGTCTAAAGTCTAAAGTCTTGACAGAGTGTAGCAGAAAAGTACGGTTTTTCCTGACTCCTGACTCCTGACTCCTGACTCCTGACTTTGTTTCAAGGCCACTTCTTAAAACGTTTCTGAACATAAGCATATAGGTCAGCATGGTTTGTAAAGTGTAAGTCCCATGCTTCTTCAGGAGGCACGTCGTATTCACAGTAATTATTAGAGTATTCTTTACAAATATCGGGGCGTATTTCATAAATGCCACAACGTCCATCTAGTTCCAAATGACTACACATAGTTTTAAATAAAAGAGTCCAGCCATCACTGTCTTTATAAAGTTCAACATTGTCATGTGATATCTGCCAAAGCAAGTGATTGAATTCGGCTTTACTACGAGGAATAGTTATTTCTTCCGTTATATACGTGCAGCAGAGAGAGCCGGTGCATAAATCACATTTAGAATCAGTAGTAATGCTAAGTTTTTTATCGATAATTGGCATAGTTACTAACAATAATAAGATGAATGTTTATTATAAGCCTTATTAGAGCCGAATACCTAAGTCATGTAAGTAACCAGTGCGGTGAATAATATGACTTGATTTAACTTTACGGGGTGCAATTAACGATAATATACTTTTTAGTTCGCTGGATGCATTCGTACGAGGTGTGAGTTTTATATCGATAGTGTATTTTTTATTTGTTAATACTTTTATGTCACCGATAATACTTAGTTCGCCCTGCGTGTTATTAAGCTTACCTATTAAATCTCCATTATCAGTATTATTTAGTGTAAGAGATATTTTTCCGAAAGAAATTTTATCAGATAAGATTAATGTCGCATTGTTCCAGTTTATCAAGCCATCAATTAACGGTAATTTACCTGCAGTTAACGTCGCATTGTTTATATTAATATTAATGATGCCAGAAAAATCACCAAGTGGTAATTTTAGTATGTCTTTTAACTCATTTGCATTAATGGAGCTATGAAGGTTTTTTAAAGCGGTTGTTTTAGAGAATAAAGCGTAATCAATTTGAGTTGTAATGGACTGGCCTTGAACAGAGGCCTCGACATCTGTTGACAAATTAGCACTCAATAATGAAAAAGGATTAAAACTCCATTTTAACGATTGTATCGTTTGTTTTTTAAGGCTTACTTTTTCAACAGCCCCTGCCCACAAACTACCTGATATTCCGCTCATTACTACACCGGTAGTTTTGTTGTTTAAAAGTGGAATTATATTGGCAGCGGGAGTAAGTGTTATTAAAAATAAAAAATAGCTAACACCGGCCGTAATTAGTAAGTGTTTAGTTTTCATTAGGACTTCTTGCTTAAGGTGACGCGGCAGCTAACAAAACCAGCTGCATCAGTTTGCGTGATGGATACGCGTTTTGGAGTAATGCCATAGTCTTTTTGTAATTTACCAAACCATTGCGTTAGGCGATCAAAATTAACCGATTTGAATTGCACGATAAGATTTTGTTTTTTATCTGATTTCATCTTGAATATGCTGGAACGAATACCAGTGCTAGTGGCGCTTCGTTCAACCAGTGTGCTGATCGGTTGAGAATAAGCTTGAGATGATAGCGTATTGCCAGATGAACGCAGAGTCATAATCTCTTTTTCAGCATTACTCATCCAGAGTAAAATTTTCTTTTGAGACTGGTGTTTTACCATTTGTTCATCGATACCTTTAAAAACGGGTTCCCATAATAAAAGATAGAATAATGTAATAGTGATAATAATGCTCATGCCAATCAACATGTATTGTTCACGCTGAGGAAGTCTTTTATACCATAATAGATAGTTGTTCATTAGATAGCCTCAACAGTGATTTTTGCGTTAACTAGTTTTGATTCAGAGGCTGATGAAATTATTTCTGCCTTAATGTTAGGGAGTTTATTTAAGCGTGATTTAAATGTTTCAACACTAGATAGCTTGTCAATATTGAATTGTAATTCCAGTTTATTGTTATTGAAATTTATACTTTGAATAGAAAGAGTGTTGGTTTGTTGGATAATAGGCGCAGTTGTGGCTAACAGGTCGGTGAAACTGCTGCTGCCTTTGTTGTTATTTTTTCTCAATTGTTTTAGCTTTGTTTCCATTTGAACGCGTGCATTAACAATGCGTTTACTGCGTGGAAAAGTCTTTTTATATATTTGAGTGATTTCTTTGTTAAGTTGAGAGTTTTCTGATTCCAGTCGATTGAGTATTAGTGTGCCAGAAAATATTTCAAGTACCAAAGCAATAGTCGCTAAAACTGCAGCAACTTGCCAGACTTTCCACCAGTGGTTTGAATGAGTGACCACTTTGTAGGAGCCTTGTAATAGATTAATAATGTTTTTATTCGCAAGGTTCTTTGAAAAAAGACTAACAGGAGATGATTTGTATTCGTGATGAATAACGTTGATGCTTTCAGGTAGATTGTCGGGCAACAGCAGTATGCTTTCTTCACTGTCAGACCAGATATTGATGGTGTCCGGTAATTGCTCTTCGCTAGTTTGTTGTAATAATTGATTTAAAATAATAGCAAATGTATTTGAGTCAGCATGAATGATGCTGTTTTGGTGTTGATCTATAGAGATAGTGTTTTCATGATGTAGCAAGTTCCACGAATTTTCAGTCTGTGGTAAGCAGGCAATGTCTGCATATACATTGCCGGGGGTGATGTCGTACTCTTTTAGTTTTTCTAAAAGAGCTTGTAATATTTCGTGTTTGATAACAGCGATAGGAAAAATACTATTTTTCGGATTGCTAGTAGAAAAGTGTAATAGCTCTATGTCTTCGGCTAATTGTTCTTCCAGTGCAAAAGGTATTGCCTGTAGTGCACGTTGTTTATTTTTAGCGGGGATATGCTGGTAACTTAAATGAATGTTTTCTGCACGAATAATACAGGTTATTACTTGCACCGATTGAATGCTATTTTTATTTTTCTCAACGAGCTCATCAATAGAACCGCTATTTAATGGCGTTGTTATTTCACCATTTTGACTGCTAAAAACCCAGTCTGCGTCTAATGAATGTAAGTCTTTAATATAAATGACAAGTTGTTCGGCCATTAATGGGCTCCCTGATTACGACTGACAACGCGACTAAAACCGCTTGTCTCTCTCTTTAATAAAGTATACAAATTCATAGTAGATTGACCCACTACGGTTTTAGCTTTGAGTGAAAAATATTCTGTCGTCACACTCAGTGAGGTGACATTAATATTGTTTACCTGGATGCTTGCAAGGTAACTTTTAAATTCATTGACGGATTTAAAGGGGGTGGCTGTGCCATTGGTAAGCGCAGCGCCATCTCTTTTAGTAATAATTTTTTCCGCGATCTGATCTGTTATTTTAATATCTAAAGATTTTAACACCTCAGCTGGAGCAGTGTTGATATTAATTGAAGTGTATTCAGGTAATACGGTAAATAGCACAGGTAGAGTTTCACCTGTTATTGGATCAGTGTTTTTGGTGATACGTAACTTCTTTAAGATATCATTGTTGAAGCCTTTAATTAATCTGAGTTCAGAGATATCGATTATTAATTGATTGGCGGCAAGGTGAGGCTTTTGTGGCTCAGCCAAACCTTGATAGAAATCATCTTCAGCACCGTAAGGTGAAACAGTATCCTGGCCAACATCCATCCAGTCGATAAGAGCGGGTGTTATTTGCTGAATTTCAGTTGTTGTTAACTCAAGGTTTTGTAATATGCGCTGAAAGCGATCTTTATCAATAGCGTTATTATTTGCTAAAGTGTTTATGTTAAATAAACCTTGTAAGTCATCAAGTTTACCTTCGAGTGTGCCTCCTTCAATATCCTCGACAATTGGAATGGTATGCCATAGTTCATGGAGGTGGTCGGATTTATTGTCATCGTGATCTAGTTTAAGTCCATAACGTGCAAAATCTTCAGCCGCTAATGCATAAACATAAGCCTGATCATGGTGCAAAATATTACCACTGCGACGAATTTCACGCTGTAATTCAGCGGTAATGGTTACCGCAGCAGTCGTTGCTAACGTGACAATGAGTAGAGCGGTGATTAACGCTATGCCTTTTTGATGATGGCGCATTATGTTTTCACCCTAAATAAACGAGTGATGTTGCCCCATTTTTTTAATTTCAATGTAATCTCAATTGCGCGAGGTAAAGCGGGTGTAACAGTATTTGAATTAGGTGCTTGAATGGGCCAGCTATCCAGCCATTCTTTGTCGAGATAACGCACTTGAATTTCTTCGACATCATTGAGCAGCACGCGCCGAACAGGTTCCTCGGTTAACAGATGGTCTATGTGATACCAATAAAGGCGAATCAATTGATTGTCTTCATAGCTATAAGCAATGCGTTGTAATTGGCTGCGATGTTGTTCAGCAGGGTTACGCCAGCCAGTGCGCGTTAGTTCAAATAGAGTGCTATCAATATTGCTTCCACCATTCAGGGCAGCGACTGTGCCACCTAGCCTATTCCGAATGGGACGGTCGATAGCTTGCTCGATATCACGCGAAAGGTTGAGCATAGTGCGTTGAATGTCGCTTAAGCGGGTCAGTTCTTTGTCGATAACTTCTTTATTAAATAAAACACTGTTTAATCCAGCAAATGACATGATAGAAATAAGGCTAAAAATTGACATAGCAATTAATAGTTCGAGCAACGTGAAACCATTTGAATATCGTTTCATTGCTATGAGCCAGGCTCTAAAAATTCGGGGTTAGTGACGTAGCCAGTCAATTTGCTGACTTGTTGTTGACGGTCTTCATCAACATAAATGCGGTATATTATTTTTCGTGTATCAGGCGATAGTGTTTTTTGAATTTCACGTTGCCAGTGCCACTCATGATTAGCCATGCTGACACTGTCAGTACTTTTCCCTAATGATGGCCATATTTTTTCAAGCAGCAGTTGATTGTGCATATTTAATGCGACCCAGCTGCCAATTGTTTTTTGTTTGAGGTAAGTTGTATTCGCCGCCTGATTCGAGCTTGTTTTAATGATGGCGCCGAGAGTAATTGCAATAATAGTGAGTGCAACTAATACTTCAATCAGGGTAAATGCTGTTTGATTACGATGAGTGATATTTAATTTTAACCGAGCCATCTTCAATGCCTTGCACAGAAAAATTGATATCAATATCAGGAATAAAAAATATCAACATAAAACTAGGTGCGATTTCACCTGATGATAACAGATAAATTTGAGGTTTAGATTCATCTTCCTTATTATCGTCAAATTTTTCCACATCACCAACTTTAGAAACCTCACCGATTTTTGAAACAGAGCTTTTAATGTTTTCATATTGAAAATCTAACTCCAGTTCCAGTTCCATATCTGCCGGTAACATTCTTTTACGTAAACTATTGTTGTTACGCACAGGTTGCCATCCATTGTCTGTTGTAATGACAAATTGATAACTATTTTCAGTTAACACAATGCCAAACTCGCTACCATTTAATAAAGCATCATCTTGCGCGAGTTGTAATAATGCAACAAAGCGTCGGGCTTCTGTTTGTAGCCGTTCTTTAGGTGAGCCGGTTGTTATTGCTAAGGTTGCCATCGATAGAATGATGCCAATGAGTACGATAACAACCAGTAGTTCAATTAAAGTAAAACCAGATTTTTTCTTGCAACAAAAGCCATTCATAATATTTATTTGAATACCGAATAAACCTTATTCGATATTCCAGTTACCAATATCTGCTGCTACACCTGTTCCACCAGGAGCACCATCGACACCTAATGAATAAATATCAAGCTCGCCGTGTTCACCAGGGCTTAAGTATAAATAAGCAGAACCCCAAGGGTCTTTAGGTAATTTGCGAATATAGCCACCTTGTTTGTAGTTTTCGCTATTAGCTAAATCTGATGGCACAGAAACAAGCGCTTCCAGTCCTTGCTCGGTGTTAGGGTAGCTAAAGTTATCTAAACGATAGAGATTTAAAGCGCTTTCCATGGCTCGTATATCTTGTTTTGCTTTAGTAATACGGGCTTTATCGGGGTTATCCATAATACGAGGAACCACAACAGCTGCGAGTATGCCAAGTATAACCACCACAACCATTACTTCGATTAAGGTGAAACCTTGTTGTTTATTTGTAGCAATTTTCATTCATTTAACCCTGAGATTTGTAATTTATTCATTATTTGACCCAATATTAACAAATATAATGAATTTCAGCTTGTATCTTAGTGATTAAACGCTTTTCAGGGGCAAAAGGTTTAAAAAATGTCTGTATTAATACTATTTAACCGCTTTTTATGATGTTGTTTTAGCCAATACTCTGGTGTTTTATCTCTAAATTAACTTTTATGTTTATCGCGATAGAGTTAAGTGAGATAGTTGAGCCTTGTATTGCATAAAAGATTAATAACTTTGTACCCATTTTTTTCAAGAATAATTAAAAAAACTCTCCAGCCACAATACTACTTTTGGTTAATACTCATTGCATTGTGTACTTTCTTTGAGTTTTCAGGAATGACATCGGTTTTACGTTATCAACGGTATTCAATAGAGGCAGGGCAGTGGTATCGATTAATAAGTGCTAACTTTGTGCATTTGAACCCCATGCATTTAGTGATGAATATGCTAGGTGTTGGTCTGGTGGTGTTTTTCTTTGCAGGTCAATTAAAGTTACTTAAATGGGTAATATTAATACTATTTTCCTCTTTACTGGTAGGTTTAGGTTTATATTTATTTAATCCTGAAGTAAAAAACTATGTGGGTATGTCAGGTGTGTTGCATGCTTTATTTATTGTGGGCGCTGTTACCGAAATACGCCGCTTTCCAATATCAGGCTGGATGTTGTTTTTTGTCTTGATTGGCAAGTTAATATGGGAACAGCTTAATGGTGCTATGCCGGGGTCTGAGTCATTAATTAAAGGGCATGTACTGGTGGATTCTCATTTATATGGAGCAATTGCCGGCTTGATTTTTATAGTATTACCTTTTGTTTTTAAAGAGCTAAAACAAAGGTGATTTTCATACTCTAATCAAGTTTTTAAGACAAAAGTGCGTAGAATAAACCTAAGTTAGTTAACAATAGTAAAATACTTAAACCTTTCCAGAATCTAACCGGGTTCGCTTTTATTAGTGGTATATGTTCTTGTCGCGTTACATTTGCATCAAGTGTATTAAGCGCATATACAAATTCAGATAAAATCTGAAAGCGTTGCTCAGTGTTAATGCTAACGGATTTCTGAATGGCTTTATCAACCCAGTAGGGTATCTCCGGTACGTATTGTTTAACCGAAATATAATTTAACTTGTGCAGGTTTTTTGAACTAAGGGCCTTTCCATAAGGAATGTGGCCAGTCAGTAGTTCGTAACAAATCACACCTAAAGAATAGATGTCTGTACGATTTGTCGCTTGTTCACCCAAATGATATTCAGGGGCGGTATAGTTTTCGGTGCCTTGTAAAATATGCGACTCAATAGGTATATGTATTTCTTCAATGCCGGGTATTTTCGTTGAACCAAAATCAATTATTTTTAAAGTACCGTGTTTATCGACGATAATGTTTTCAGGTTTAAGATCTTGATGTACCATTTCCTGCCGATGAAAAGCGCGTAAGCCCTGAGCAATTTGACGGATAAAGTTTCTGACCGTGCTTAATGATGGTCTGGGGTTATCATCCATCCATTGTCGTAAAGTAGTGCCTTGTAAGTATTCTGTAATGTAATAAAGGGCCGTTCGTTTACGGGGTAAATCTAAAACACTTAATACGTGATTATTACTAATGCGTCGCCCAGCCCATTCTTCTAACAAGAAACTGTTGATATATTGTGGATCATCGCTGTAATTAACCGATGGGGCCTTTATAACGACATGAATATCAAGTTCACGGTCATGCGCTAAATAAAGTTCTGTGCGTTTGTTGGAGAATAAATGGCGAATAATTTTATAGCCATCTAACGTCATGCCCGGTTCTAACGGTGGTGGAAATGGAAGAGCGGTTAACTTTTTATAAAATTCATCTTCATTTTCAGTTGGTAAAGATTCAATTTTAACGATAAGGCATGTTAAGTTATCGTTGCTTTTATTTGTTAGAGCAATATCAATTATTTCTTTTGCTCGTTCATCGAGTGATGTGTTCTTTGATAAAATGGTATGAATGTTTTTGTCATTAATGAACTCATGAACACCATCGGTAGAAAGCATATAAAGATCACCTGGTTCTACAACAACAGACTTAAAATCTATGTCGATATGAGAACCAATACCCATTGCGCGAGTTAAATAACTTTTTTCAGCACTAACTTCCAAACGGTGGTCATTAGTTAGAAGTTTTAATTCAGTGTCACGTAAGCGATAAATACGAGTATCACCCACATGGAAAATATAACCCGTATTCGATTTGAAAATAATTGAGCTAAAGGTCGTTACCATGCCTTTATGGCTTTCGTATTGTCGCTGACCCTGACTCTGTAACCAGTTATTTAATGAGCCAAGTACTTTTTGCCCCGATGTTTTGGCTGTCCAGCTTTCAGGTGTGCTGTAATAATCGCGTAAAAAGCCACTAACACAAGCTTCGCTTGCTTCTTTACCCGCATCGCTGCCACTCATACCATCTGCAATAGCAGCACTAATGCCTTTGGTTGTTAGTAATGGTTCGGTGGGAATATGAACGCCGCAATTATCTTCATTCTGCGGTTTAATGCCTGCAGTGCTGTATTCGCCAAATATTACTTTTAATGATGCAGGCATACTTGCTCTCAAGTGGATTTAGTAAAACTATATATTATTAAAAAATAATGTTGTTGCTATCGCAGCAGTAAACCTAGTTAACAAAACAACGTTATCTTACTTCAATCAATGATATCGCGCCATTTTGGTGATTTATAAAAGGGTATTTGTAGAGATAAAAATCCAGTCAAATTAAAGAATAACATTGAATAAATAAGGAAATAGATAATAAATATATAGGCCTCATTTTATTAATTGATAAGCTACACTAATAAAGAGTATAGATATTACTTGATGGTACTATCTTATAGAGTTTTAAATAAAAATGTAATTCTTCTGGAGGCTTAAAGTGTATGTATAAGTTGATGTTATTGTCCCTTTTGATGTTGGTGGCAACAAATGGTCAGGCGGCGGGCACATCAGAAGGCTATAAGTTTGGTGTTTTTCCCTACCTGCCTACGAATAGAATTAAAAAGGTCTATGCGCCCATTGCAAAAGATTTTGAAAAGACAATTGGGCAGCCAGTAACTATGAGAACAAAACGTTCTTATAAAGACTTTAGAAAGGCATTGTTTAGGGAAGAATACGATATTGCATTTATTCAACCGTATGACTACATTGAAGCACATGATAAATATAATTACTTACCTATGGTTCGACGTAAAACCGCATTGCAACCTGTCATAATCGTCAAAAAGAATTCTAAGTTGAAAAGTTTGCAAGAACTTAAAGGTAAAGTTTTAGCTACTCCTTCCGCTCTTTCTGCTGTTTCGAAAGTAACTGATCAGGTGCTTAATAAAAATGGCATAGATGTTAAGACAGAAATAAATAGAAAATATAAAAAGAATCATTTTGCGTGTATGCAAAGCGTCATCATTGGGGAAGCGGCTGCATGTGGTACCGCGTTACGTGCATTAAAGCATTTTGGCGATGTAAAGATGAAAGATAAATTTAAAATATTGTATCAAGCCAAAGATATGCCAAATTCATTGTTTGTTGTACACAAACGTGTACCAGAAAAACAACGACAGAAATTAATTGCTTCTATTCTTGAGTGGCCTAATACCGTAGAAGGAAGAAAATTATTTGAAGGTGGAAAAATTGTACCAATGGTTCGCGCTGAAAACAGTGCTTATGATGTGATTAGGAAGTAGTACTAATAATGGTTAGAACAGCACTATCTTCTTTAAAGTATCGTATTGCTATTTCCGTTTTTGTAATGGAAGCTATCATGCTAACGGTTGTCTTGTGGAATACATTTAATTTCGTTGAAAATCAGGCAAAAGAGGATCTTGATAATAGACATAAAATAGTTATTGAATTAATACAGCAAATATCAAGTAACTCAATGTTTTCAGAAGAGTACGATGATTTGCAACAATACATTGAACAAATAGCGCAAGATCCTGAAATATTTAATATCGCCATTCTTAATAGGAGTGGCGTTATTATTGCGCACAGTCAGTTTGATAAGGTGGGAGAAAAAATGCATGAAAAGTTTTCTTCGCCTCATCATTACTGGGTGACGAAACGAATCTCAAAGTTTGGGTTTTTAGAAATAGAATTTTCACTTGAGCGAATTACCAAGCAGTTACAGAAGGCGAGACAATTAGGAATAGGTATTGCTATGGCAGGAATGATTGTTATAGCTATCAGTGGTCTTATGTTTGGTTTTTTACTAACTCATAAGTTAGGCAGCTTAACGAAAGTTATCAGTAAGTTTAAAGAGTCTGGAGAGTATTCGTATGTAGAAATTTCAGGTTCTGATGAAATTGCGACACTGAGTCGGGCGTTTAATCACATGGGAAATAAGATAAACGATTATATTGACAGAATTGAGTCAGATAAAGGTTTGCTCGAAGTAAGAGTGGCGGAACGAACAAAAGAACTTGAAGATGCAAAACAAAAAATGGCAGAGGTTAATAGTCGTTTAGAAAGCATGGCAATAACAGATCACCTTACTGGCTTATTTAATAGAATTAAAATTGAAGAAAGCATGGAGACAGAATACTTACGGCGTCTGCGTTATAGGACTAGCTTTAGTGTTGTTTTACTGGATATCGATAAGTTCAAGAATGTAAATGATACTTACGGGCATGATGTTGGTGATAGTACTTTAGTCACATTGTCTAAGATTCTATCGAATCATGTTAGGAAAATAGATATAGTGGGTCGTTGGGGCGGGGAAGAGTTTATTGTTGTTTGTCCCGATACTGATATTAATGGCGCTGCTATATTAGCTGAAAATTTACGAAAGGAAATTGAAAAGTCTGAGTTTGATATTGTAGGGACTATTACATGCAGTTTCGGTATTGCAGAAATGCATGATGATGAAATGCTTAAAGAATTAATTAAACGTTCTGATGTTGGTTTGTATTTAGCTAAGGCGCAAGGCCGGAATAGAGTCGTTAGAGCTGAAGATAAAGATTTAGAAGTATAGAAAAACGATTAGATTCATTGGTCCCGAGTTGATGATTTGAATGTTGCAAATCATCCTAGGGCAGTCATAAGGAATCACAGTAAAAGTCAAAAGATAAAGCCCGTCGCAGAGGAAAATCAAAAACATTTGATTGTATTCGCTGCTCTGAAAGTATAAGTGGTATTTTTAATTTGTAGGGTGCGCCGTGCGCACCGCAGCTAACAGAAGAGTTAATCTGAATAATGTGCTTTTATCTGTATTGGTGCGCACGGCGCACCCTACATCAAGCCCGCTTTTCTCTGCGACTCCGTGTCTCTGTGGTTAATTTAATAAAAGTGAATAAGCCAGACCTGTCGTTGCAGATACTGCAATAACTTTTACAATACCTATTTTAAACTTAAATAAAGCAACGAAAGCAATGGCACCAATGGCTGCAGATACCCATTCAAACTGTGCATCGAAACCCTGAGGCCAAAGTACGTGGTAAGCAAAGAATGTGGCCAGGTTCAAAATAACACCAACAACAGCAGCTGTTATGCCCGTTAAAGGCGCGGTAAATTTAATATCACCTCGTGTTGCTTCAATTACCGGTCCTCCCAATAAAATAAAAAGGAAAGAAGGTAAAAAAGTGTAGAGAGTTGCTACGCTTGCCCCGGCAGCACCTGCCATCAGGAGCATATCGGGTCCAAAAATTTCTTTTGTCCATGCGCCTACAAAACCCACGAATGCGACAATCATTATCAGTGGACCAGGTGTCGTTTCTCCTAAAGCAAGACCATCAATCATTTGTGTTGCTGTTAACCATTGGTACTGATCAACTCCGCCCTGATATACGTACGGTAACACTGCGTAGGCACCACCAAATGTGACTAAAGCAGCCTTAGTAAAGAACCAGCTCATTTGAGTCAGAGTCGCATCCCAGCCATAAGTGAGAGTGAGTGCGATCATTACAGCCGTGCCGATACTTAATCCAATGACAGCAAATGTAATAAAACGGCTCCACTTAAATTTAGTGTGCTCAGGGGCTGGCGTATCATCATCTATTATTGCTGGGCCATATGAACTGTTTGAGCTGCCATGACCACCACCTGTTTTAAATTTTTCCGGAGTATAGTGTGAACCAATATAGCCTATGATGGCTGCGATTAAGACGATGTAAGGGAACGCGATTCCAAAAATAAAGATCGCAATAAAAGCTAAAACAGCCATTCCACGAAGTACGTTATTTCTTAAAGCCCGTGAACCAATACGGTATGCGGCAAAAACAACAATGGCAGTAACGGCGGGTTTGATGCCGTATAAGATACCTTCGACAGCGGGTAGATCACCGAATGAAAGGTAAGCCCAGGTTAATGCAATAAGTATAAAGAGTGACGGTAAAACAAAAAGAACACCAGCGGCAATGCCACCCCATACTCCATGCATGAGCCAGCCAATATAAGTCGCAAGTTGCTGTGCTTCAGGGCCGGGTAAAACCATAGTGTAATTGAGTGCATGTAAAAAACGATGTTCAGAAATCCAACGTCGCTTTTCAACTAGCTCCTGGTGCATCATACTGATTTGACCTGCCGGGCCACCAAAGCTTATGAAGCCAAGTTTGAGCCAATAAAGTAAGGCCTCAAAAAAAGAAACGGGATTAGGTTGTGTATTTTCATCTTGTGAATGTATCGTCATTTTATTTTTCTTTTTTGTAAGTATGTATTACAGCGCTTTTTGTAAATGTTTAAGTTTAAAAACATGTTCCTCATGTTTTTAAAAATAGTGTAGACATGCTTTGAAAATTAAGAAATCCCATTGTTTTATTATGTGATTTAAAAAATATTTTACATCCAGAGAAATGTTGATGATTAGAGTAGCATGCACGTATGAGTAAAACTAATTAGTGAAACTTGATATAGAAAGATGGTTTTCTATATGATTTTATTTCAGGCACAAAAAAAGGAGCTATTAGCTCCTTTTTTAAGTTTGTTTGATGATTATGATTTAGTGTACTTCAATCATTTGTACCGTTCCGTCTGGTAATATTTCTGCCATTGCGCCTTTGGGTTCATCCAGGAACAAAGCAGCGACAGCAGCTAATGCAATACCGCAACCGATAGTAATAAAAAATATCGTTGGTGTTACAAAAGAGAAGACGGTTAAGAAGATGACCGCACCGATGTTACCGTACGCACCAACCATTCCTGCAATCTGACCTGTTAGTCGACGTCGTATTAAAGGTACCAGTGCAAAGACGCAACCGGCGGCTGAACCTAAGAAGAACGAGCCACCCATAATAACAGCCACAGCAAGAGCAATCGGCCAGTCACCAGTAATTTGTGACATAGCAAAGAAACCTATTGATGCACCTGTTAATAAAATAACCAAAGATTTTTTGCGACCAAAGTTATCACTAATCCAACCACCAGAAGGGCAAGACAGAACATCGATAACCGCAAAGCTAGCGCCGAAAATTCCGGCTAAGGCAGCAGGTATTAAGAAGGTATCTTTAAAGAATAAAGGCAACATTGAAACGACAGCTAGTTCCGAACCAAAGGTGACAGCATAAGCAATACTAAGGATGGCGACTTGTTTGAAATTGTAACGCAACATTTCTTCAACAGGCTTGTGAAAAATTTCTTTGTTTACGTTGTAAATTTGTTTAGCTTGAAATAAGTAAATACCAACCAATATTACATAAATAGTATTAGCAGCAAAACCACTGAGCAGACCTAATAAACTTACTTTCCATGTTAATACCGCCATTGCTCCGTACATTGGAATATTAAGTAAAAGGTAGAAAAAGAAATCACGCTTGCTTGTAACTTCTAAACCGCCAGACTTGTTTGGTTTGAAATAAGTAGAGCCTGCTGGTGTGTCAGATACTGAGAAATAGTAAATAAATGCATAAATTAATGCAATGATTCCAGTGACACCTGTTGCGTAACGCCAGCCATCATCACCACCAAAAAGTAGAGCGAGTGTTGGTAAAGTTACGGCTGCAACAGCAGAACCCACATTACCCATACCCTTGTAGATACCTTCAGCCAAACCTAATTGTTTAGCTGGATACCATTCGCTGATCATGCGGATGCCAATAACGAAACCTGCACCAACAAAGCCCATTAAAAAGCGAGCCAGAGCCAGAGCTTCAAATGTTCGTGCTAGCGCAAAGAAAAAACATAAACCTGCGGTAGCAAACAACATGGCTGAATACGTTTTACGGGGGCCATAAACATCGACCAACATGCCGGTAATAATTCGAGCAGGAATGGTGAGGGCAACGTTAAGAATCAACAGTAATTTAATTTGTTGATCGGATAATCCCATTGTCTCTTGAATAACAGTAAGCAATGGCGCGTGGTTAAACCAAACGAGAAAAGTGACAAAAAAGGCAAACCAGGTAGTGTGTAAAATTTTTGCTCTACCGGTGAATGAGAGAAAGTTGGCTCTCATGCTAGAAGTACTCATTGGGTTCTGCTCCGCAGCTGGTGATTCATTAAAAGCTTATATAGCAGCAATCATGCCAAAGAGATAACCTGTTGAATTTATTGAGTTCTTTGAGATTAATTTGTTTCAATGCACTAAGAAGGGGCGTAAATTGCACTGTTAATGGACTTTCATTAGAGTTGTTAGAGACGGCTCTGTTTCTAATAGCGTCTATGAAACAGGGACTAGCGAGGGTGATAGGGTTTTATAGATCTATCGGGTGAGAATATAAATATAGAAGATAAAGAAAGCGAAAAGACTGATCACGACAATTTTTGTAAGAATAACCGGGTTTTTAGCTTCGTCGGTAACAGGGAGTCTATTTAACTTGTTTTCGTATTCTGCAATTATGATTTTAGCTTTATCTATATCCTTATCATCAACGTGTATGTTTGAAAAACCGGTAGGAGCCAGTTCACCAATACCACCTTGTAAATAGTGTCCACTAACATGTGACTCAATGCCTTCAGCGTCTAATAAGCCTGCAATAATATGTGCTTCAATAATATCTCCTGCTTTATATATCAATTTCATTTAGAGCTAATCCTTTGTAAAGACTATAAATGTAAAGCAGTTATCGGCACAAGAGATGAGGGGTTTGGCGACTTAAGTATTTTTATGCTATGAGTCATAGAGTATAAGAAAGCCTCTTATCCCCGCTATGTTTAAACAGCATAGTGGGGTTGGCCTTGAGGTTAATCGTCGTCTTCTGGTTCTCTCTTTACACGAGTACCAGGCTTGGCAATAATCTCTAAATAGAAGGATGGGAACTCATCTTCAATGGCAGCATTAATGCATTTATCGATTTCAGATAAGTGAATTTCATCACTAATGCCCGCATCAGCGCCAAAGCGGCAGTCAAAATCCCAATAATCGGCACCTTCAGGTAACGTTCTTTTACGCTCTCTTTTGATGTATTTTCTGATTTCATGTCGAGTCGCATCAATATGACGGTCTTGATTGAGTTTTTCATGGGTCAATTTAAAGGTTTTTTTCATATTAATCTCAAAAGCGATAATGGAATTTGGAACGAAAGTGCTAACGACAATTATAATGGATTTTGAGTCGTTTATTAGTATAACTTGATATAAATTTGGTGATTTTAATTGAGATACTCAATAATGATGCTCTGTGTCTAGTTGATTATTTTTTCAGAGGGCTGACCTAAGAAATAGCCTTGAGAATAATCAATACCAATTTCAGTAACTTTATCTAAAACTTCTTGTGAATCCACAAATTCAGCAATGGTTTCAATACCTAGTCGGTTGGAAAACTGTACTAAAGCTTTAGCGACAATCTCTGAATTTTTATCTTTCACTATATTTTTAATAATTGAGCCATCTATTTTTAAAAAGTCTACATTTAAGTGAATAAGGTGGGTGAAATTTGAATATCCAGTGCCGAAATCATCAATTGCAATTTTACATCCCAGTTTCTTAATTTCAGTAGTAAATGCCGCTATTTCTGAATAACTATCGATACCTTCACTTTCGGTGAGTTCTACTATTACTTTATCAGCAACATTAAATTCTTTTAATTTATCTTTAAAGTATTGGATGGTCTCACTGTTCTTTATATCATCAACAGTGAAATTGATTGAAATACTAACGTCGTATTCAGTAATTGCCTGAAGTGTTTTATCAATCATAATTCTTGTTAATGAGGAGTACTGGCGTGTGCTCTTAGCCGCATTAAGAAAGTAAGAAGGTGGAATGACCTGGCCATCTTCAGAAATTAATCGTACAAGCGCTTCGTATTTTTTTCTTTCCCCTGTTCTATTATGTGAAATTAACTGAAAATAAGGAACTATTCTGTCATCTATTAAAGCATCATTAAGCTTTTGTGCCCAGAGTAGGTTCTTTTGATATTGATCTGTATTGTCATTGTTTTTATCGTTTATGCAATAATCTTTATTCGTCTCTTTTGCTTTTTGTAATGCTTGTTCTGCTCTCGGAAGTAAGAACCTGTGCTCAAGTCGACTCATGCCTGCCGTCAGAGTTAAATTAATATCAATGTTACCGATGTGGTAGCTTTTGTTTTTAATATTTTTAAGTAAGTTGCTAATATATTCATCAGGATTTGATTCTATATTGCAGTTTTTATTAAGAATGGCAAACTGGTTTCCTCCTATTCTGTATATAGGGTATTTGTCATCGATATAAGAAGATACTTTTTCTCCAAAACTCTTTAGTAGTTCATCACCAATTTCTAAGCCATATAGATTGTTGATGGATTTGAAGTTATTAATATCAATGATAATAAGGCTAGGTGTTACAGCGCGTTTAATATCGTAGAGTAATCTAATTCTATTAGGCAGCCCTGTGAGTGTATCGGTGTATTGCTTTTTCAATAAACGACTTTTTCTTGAACTTTTGAAAATAAAGGCAAGCAAAAGAAAAGCAAGAATGGATATCGACCATAATAACGCTTTGATGAGCTTAGGATATGTATCGAAAAGTGATTGAGGTGCATTCAGTATTTTTGCGCTATTAAACGGTGCTTCCAATAAATCAATATTGAAACGAATTACATCCGCATAATTAAGCACAAATTCACTTGGTCCTTGAATGGTGTCATAGCCATTTTTTTTATGGCGTATAATGTTGCTAGAAATTTTCGCTGCAACAGTGCCATGAATCTTGCCGCTATTAATATATCCACCGAGTACACCGGGGAACAGGTATGTGTCTTCCATCGCAAGTACTTTTCTACCCGTATTTACAATGGCCTGTATTGTGGTTTTTAAGTTGAGTAGAATATTGTCTTTATTTCTTATTCCACCAATGCTTGTTAAAATAATAGTGCCGCTACCCGATGAACTTAATGAATTAATTAAGGTATCTAAATTAGGGGAACTGATGTGGATAATATTAATATTGTCATCAATGTCTCTTTCTTTATTGATGATCTTGTCAATAGCAAGATCTGTTGTTCCTCCATCACCTAAGAAAATGATGTTTGTTGCTCCATTGTTGAGTTTCTTAGCGAGCTTGATAGAGGAGTCTAAATCTTTGTATTCAAAAACACCGGCTAAAATATGGCTGTCATGCGGGTTATAGATATTGGTGTTATTTATTCCCGAGAAAACAATTGGGACATCCCAGCCTAATAGGCTAGCTGTTGAATGGACAAAATTGAGAGCATTGTCATCAGTGACATAAATAAGGTTTGGAATATGTGGGCCGTATTTTTCTTTTATGTAAGATAGAAAACTTTTTCTATATTTATCCGATGGTAAAATTCTTTTTGTATCCAAATATTCAGTTGAATGATTAATCGTATATTCGGATAAGCTATTTTCTAGTTGGTTCTTGAATGATTGATATTGTGAGGACGTCCATTCGTATTCCTGATGGTATGAATGAATGGATAATACGTCGATTGGGTCGACAGAATGCCGCGCATTTGCAATAGGCCAGTAGAGTAAAAAACATATAAGAACAAGGTTGGAAATTTTAAAAGTAGAAGGCATACTTTAAATGTACCTTAATTAACTATCACATATTATTTAGTTGTAAAAAGACCCTTTTGCAACAAAAATAATGTGATATAAATGTAAAAACATGTGCATTAGGTTTTGTTAATATACATCGGGCTCATATTGTTATCTGTGTCAGATTATGTCATGCCTTTTTAGAAGGGCTTTTACTGGATTGTTTATCTAAATACATATTCTTATCCGCTGCACTTAGAAGGTCCTCTTCTGTTTGGGCGTCAATTGGGAAAATTGAAGTCCCTATACTGATGCCAATATTGAGTTGTTTTCTATCTATTGAAAAGGGCTTGTCAAAGGCAAACTTAATTTTATCAACAACAAGTTTGACACTTGCTTGATCCTGAATGTTTTCAAGAATAAGAATAAATTCATCGCCACTGCGACGAGATAACGTATCACCAGTTCGAATACAGGACAATATGCGGTTTGACGTGTCACGTAATAACTGGTCGCCAGCAGCATGACCATAGTTGTCATTTATTGGTTTGAAATTATTGAGATCCATAAAGAGTATGCCGAGTTGTGTATTGGATCTTTTGGCTTGTATCAATGCATGTTTTAAACGATCTAGCAAAAAGTTGCGATTTGCCAGGCCAGTTAATTCATCGTGATTGGCTAAATAAAATAGGTTTTCGGTTTCTTTTAAACGTTGAAGGCTGAGTTGATGGTGGGCTTTTGCGTAATGCAGCATGACGAAGAAAGAAATAAATCCTGCGCTCCATATGATGATTAATAACCATAAGTTTAGTGCATCCCAGCCTAGCTGGTGTTCAATGCTTAATATAAATGGCTGGGAGTTATTGTCGATTTTTCGATAAAAAATAAGCTTAGGAAACAATAGTGATTCTAATGAGGTTGATTGAGTGTCCGTCGATTTAAATAATGTACCTTTATTTTCACCGGCAGAAAAATCGCTATGGAAAAGGTTTATTTGGTATTCCGGGCTACTTGTTAATGCTTCTTTAAACAAAGACTTAGCTAAAATAACCAAAATTGCATAGCTGTTCTCTAGCTGGTAACTGTGGTCATGCGAGGTGGTTTCAATGCCGTATTTCACAATGGGTTTGTAAATTAAATATGCTAAGTCGCCTTCAACCAAAGTAAAAGGCATCGTTGAAATGGATGCGTGAGTTGTCATTGCTTTTTTTAGCGAAGTCATTAAAAAAGAACTGGAGCTGACGTCTAAGCCTAATATTTTTTCTGAACCTGCCCTAAAAGGTTCCATAAAAGTAATAGGCATGTAAAATTCTTTTGTTGCTGCCTCTTTCCATTGACGGTTCGTTTCGTAAGTAAACTGCCTGATTTTAAATTCTTTAAATACTGATGTTTGTAAATGGTGTTCAAAGCGTGTTTTATCTTTGTGTCTTATTTTTTCAGTTATTTCAAAATTAAAAATATGTGGATAACGTGTCAGCATTTGTTTTGCATATTCACGAATTTGTTTCCAGTTCCGGTTGCCGGCTGCACTAATAGTTGCTGCAAAACCTTCTACGATGGTTTCATTTATTTTAACCTGGTCACTAACGGTGTTGAATAGATTGATTGTTTTATCGTTAAAGTCATCTTTTGCTATATTGATATTAGAATTGATAACTATGCCGGATAGCATAAGCATTAAAAATAACCATACGAGGGTAACTAATGGGTATAGTGACTTAAATGGCTTCATATTGGTATTTGCTAAAGTCCTTTTAACGAGGTATTAAGGGTAATTATAGACGCTTAATTTTGGAATAATTATCTAATATAGAGAATAGTCGTTTTTCGCTATAAGTAAGGTATGCAACTCTCTCCTGACTGTGTGGCAAGAGAGAGTTCAATGCTTAGTTAAATGTTGTCTATTTTGTCAATTTAAAGAAAGCAATATTTTGCTCCATTAAAGATGCTTGAGCGGATAATTCTTCTGCGGTGGCTGCCAGTTCTTCTGCTGCGGCCGCATTTTGTTGGGACACGTTATCTAGCTCAATAATGGCCGTATTAATTTGTGAAACGCCTGTTGATTGCTCTTCAGTTGCCGATGATATTTCATTGATTAAATCAGATGTATTTTTAATATTAGGCACAATCTTTTCTAATAAGTGTCCAGCATTTTCAGCTACTTTTACACTGCCGCTGGCTAGCTCACTAATCTCCTGAGCTGAAATCTGACTGCGCTCAGCCAGTTTTCTTACTTCATCTGCAACCACAGCAAAGCCTTTGCCGTGAGCACCTGCACGCGCCGCTTCGATTGCTGCGTTTAAGGCAAGGAGATTAGTTTTGTAAGCAATGTCTTCAATTAATGTAATCTTAGAAGCAATATCTTTCATTGCGAGCACTGTTTTTGAAACCGCTTCTCCACCTTCTTCGGCATCTGTTGATGTCGATGATGCTATTTCACTTGTTGATCTCGCATTTTCATTATTAAGGTCAATAGAGGCTGACATTTGAGTAACCGATGCTGATGTTTCTTCAATACTCGCTGCTTGTTCTACACCGCTTTGACTTAACATTTGCGCTGTTTTACTTACCTGGTCGGATGATACGGACGTGTTGCTAACGGCTTCCTGTACATCAATTAAAACGGTTGTTAATTTGTCGATAAAATGGTTTAAAGAAACTGACATTCTTCCAATTTCATTATCACCCGAATCAATAAATCGTTGTGTTAAATCACCCTCAGATAAAGGCAAAGATATTTCGATAATCTCTTGCAGAGGTTTTGAAATCATACGTACTATGTAAACGGTAATGGCAATTGCTAAAATAGTAGAGATAATTCCCAGTAAGATAGTAAAGGCAATTAAGTTATCGGAGGCATCATTAGCAACAGTGATATCAGTCGCCGCTAGCTTGTTCTGATTGGCAACCATTTCATTTAAGTCAGTTAAAATAATACGGGCTTCAGGAGCCGCTTTTGTGCCTAACCAATAATTAGCTAAGTTCCATTGTTTTGATCCGCGAATGTCCAGCATTTGAGGAGGCAGGTCTTTAAAAATATCACGAGCTGCTTTAAATTTATTAAGCGCAATTGCCTGATCGGCATTCAAAAGCTTTTGTTGCTGATATAAGTCGCCAAAACGACGATCATTTATTGCCCAAAAGCGACTAAACTCTTTGTTAAACTTTTGATCACCTGTTAATAAAAAGGCACGAATATTAGCCAACGATAAACCCATGCTGCCTCGAACATCTGCCATCATACCGAGTAAGGCTTTACGCTCAGCTGTAGCGGATAATTTAGCTTCAATATCGATCATTCTCGTAATTTGAGTGATGATTATTTTGGCTTGAGGTGCTGCTTGTTGAATTAATATTTTTGTAGCAGGTGTATTTTCTATCGAGCCGCTAATGTCTTCAATCTCTTGTTGTGCTTTTTTAAAGCGAATTAAGCTTTCTTTAATTTCATTGAGTCGAGTGATGTTCTTTGGATTAGTCCAATTCTTTGAAAAATGATTCATTTTGTTAAAAGCATCATCAATTTCTTTCCATGCTTCCTGGCGATCGTTTTTAAACTTATCTTTGCCTAAAATCATCCAGCCACGCAAAGCGGCCAGAGAATGATTGATGCCGTTTGTCATTTCGGTTGAGGCCAGTACGGTTGGCATTCGTAAATTGATAACACGTGCGTTAACGTCACCAGTATTTTTGATGCCATTGTAAGTCATGGTAACAGTGATAATGATGAGTAAAACAATAAGGCCAAAGCCAGCCATTAGTTTCTTGCTAATATCGATATCTTTTAAATTTAACATGTACTTCTCTTAAGTTATGGAATGTCTTTTGTGAAAAATCCTGATATTTGTGTATATCCATATAAGCTAATATAGAAGTTTTATGTCATTTGTTTGCGAAAGTACTAATGGAATTTGTTTTAAATCAAATTGCAGAAGTACATTTAATACATCTGTGACATTTATATAATTTGGTATGAAATACCTATTCATATGGAGCCACAATTATATTGATCAATAACTGTGCTTAGCGCACTAATCTGGTGCGTCATTGTGGTGCAGTGTCATTCCTTTGCTCCTGTATATAAAATTATTATCAACAAAAACAATCATCTAAGGCATTATTTAGTTAACTCTAATATGGTGGCACGGTTGTTGCTATTCCATCAGTAATATGAATAAAAGCTGCTTGTTACTTGGAGTACGAGAATGAAAGAAAAACTAGTTGTTATCGGTAATGGTATGGCGGGTATGCGTACCGTTGAAGAGTTATTGAAGATTGATGCGGATATGTATGACATTACCGTTTTCGGTGCTGAGCCTTACGGTAACTATAACCGCATTATGTTGTCGCCTGTTTTAGCGGGTGATAAGACCATTGAAGAAATCATGATTAATGATATGCAGTGGTATAAAGATAACGATGTGACGTTACACAGTGGTAAAGAAGTTACTTCGATTGATCGCGTTAATAAAAAAGTTATTGCCGATGACGGCACTGAAGAATCTTATGATCGCTTATTAGTTGCGACAGGTTCTGATGCATTCATTATTCCTGTTCCTGGTAATGATCTTGAAGGCGTTATTGCTTTCCGTGATATTAAAGATGTCGATACGATGATTGCCGCGGCTGGCAAACATAAACACGCCGTTGTTATTGGTGGTGGTTTGTTAGGTCTTGAAGCAGCTAACGGTTTAATGGAACAGGGTATGAGCGTTACCGTTGTTCACTTGATGGATAAATTAATGGAACGTCAAATGGACGCTCCTGCAGCAGCAATGTTGAAAGAGTCTTTAGAAGAGCGTGGTTTGCACTTCTTAATGGAAGCTTCAACTGAATCGATTATCGGTAAAGATAGAGTCGAAAAAGTTCGTTTTAAAGACGGTTCAGAAATTTATGCTGACCTAGTTGTTATGGCGGTTGGTATCAAACCAAATATTAAATTGGCTAAAGAATCAGGCATTCATTGCGAACGCGGTATTGTTGTTAACGATACTTTGCAAACTTACGATCCAAGTATTTATTCTGTTGGTGAGTGTGTGCAGCATCGTGGTGAAGTTTATGGTTTAGTGGCGCCATTATTTGATATGGCAAAAGTCTGTGCGAATCATTTAGCGAAAATGGGCATTGGCCGTTACGAAGGCACAATGACATCGACTAAGTTAAAAGTAACGGGTATCGATTTGTTTTCTGCTGGTGATTTCACGGGTGACGAAACAACTGACGAATTAGTTTTTCAGGATAAAGCGCGTGGCGTATACCGCAAGATTGTTGTTAAAAATAACAAGATTGAAGGCGCGGTTATGTACGGCGATACGATTGATGGTAGTTGGTACTTCGATCTAATGCGTGACGGTACCGATATTTCTGAGTTCCGCGAAAACTTATTATTTGGTCAGGCGCATCTTGGTGATTCAGGTCACGGTGATGATAATCGCGTTGCATCAATGGCAGACTCTGCTGAAATTTGTGGTTGTAATGGTGTTACTAAAGGTGACATTGTTATTGCGATTAACGATAAAAAATTATTCACCTTAGACGAAGTTCGTGCACACACAAAAGCATCTAGCTCTTGTGGTTCATGTACTGGCTTAGTTGAGTCATTGATGTCTCACGTTTTGGGTGGCGATCACTCAACGGCTCCACATTTGAAACCAATGTGTGGTTGTACCGATAAATCACACACTGATGTTAGAGCCGCAATCAATACTGGCGAATTAAAATCTGTTCGTGAAGTAATGGATTCAATGGCGTGGAAGACGGAAGATGGTTGCAGTAAATGTCGTCCAGCTCTTAACTATTACTTAGTTTGCAAGCACCCAGATGCAGGCGTTGATGATAACCAATCACGTTTAATCAACGAACGTGCTCACGCAAATATTCAAGGCGACGGTACTTACTCAGTTATTCCGCGTATGTGGGGTGGCATGACTACGCCTAAAGAATTACGCGCAGTTGCAGATGCGGCTGAAAAATATAACCTCGATACGGTTCACGTAACAGGTGGTCAGCGTATTGGTTTATACGGCGTGAAGAAAGAAGACTTACCAGCAATTTGGAAAGACTTTAATGATGCCGGCATGGTTTCTGGTCACGCATACGGTAAAGCATTACGTACGGTTAAAACTTGTGTGGGTCGTGATTGGTGTCGTTTTGGTACGCAAGATTCAACTGGTATTGGTATCAAGCTTGAGCAATTAAGCTGGGGCTCATGGATGCCGCATAAATTTAAGATGGCGGCTTCTGGTTGCCCTCGTAACTGTGCCGAAGCAACGATTAAAGATTACGGCGTTGTATGTGTCGATTCAGGTTACGAATTACACGTTGGTGGTAATGGCGGCATCAAAGTTCGTGCAACTGACTTCCTTTGCAATGTTGAAACGGAAGAGGACGTACTGGAATACAGCGCAGCTTACATGCAACTATATCGCGAAGATGCCTATTATCTTGAACGTACGGCACCGTGGATTGAACGTGTTGGTTTGAACTACGTTAAAGAAGCAATTGTTGAAGATGCTGAAAAACGTAAAGAACTAGCAGATCGATTCAGATACGGCCAGACATTCATGCAGGATGATCCATGGGCAGAACGCGCACAAGGTGGTGAGTCTCATGAGTTCACTCCAATGAAAGTGATTGGTTAAAAATATTAAATAAAGACCTACCGCAGAGGCGCAGAGACGCGGAGGTTTCCAGAACTAAAAAGATATAATTAAAAAATCTCTGCGCCTCCGCATCTCAGCGGTGGATTTTAAATTTAAAGAGGTTTAGTTATGAGTGATTGGATAGAAGTAGGAACATTGAACGACATACCAAAGCTGGGTGCCCGTGTTGTTGAAGTGGCGGCAGGCAATATTGCCGTTTTCAGAACAGCAGAAGATAAAATTTTTGCTGTTGCAGATAAATGCCCGCATAAAGGTGGGCAGTTGTCACAAGGTCTGGTGATGGGGAATAAAGTCGCTTGCCCAATGCACGATTGGAAAATTGAATTAGAGTCAGGAACAGCAGTGGCACCTGATGAAGGTTGTGCTGCAACTTATCCGGTAAAAATGGAAGGTGAAACGATTATGCTCTCGCTGACTGCAAATGAAGGTTGTCCGAACGAATAAAAAAGTCAGAAGTCGTAAGTTCAAAGTCGTAAGTTAAAAGACAAAATATTTAAGGCTTCTGACTTTAGATTTTGGACTCAAGACTCAAGACTCAAGACTCAAGACTTACGACTTAAAGAACAAAGGCCATAAGCTTAAAGTCGGCATAGTATTGCCGGGATCAAAAAATTTAAGAGACGAATAGAGTATGCTTTTCGGACGTAACAAAAAAAATCCAATTAAAATCGCCGACAAAGGCGTGGTGGAATGGAAATACACAACTTGTGGTTATTGCTCTACTGGTTGCTCGATTGAAGTCGGTCTGGATAAAAAAGGAGATGCAGTTACATCGCGAGGCGTAGCTGATGCGGATGTGAATCGCGGTAAGTTATGTCTGAAAGGTATTTTTGAACACGAATTATTTAAATCAGCAGGTCGTGGTCGTGTGCCACTCATGCGCAAAAAACGTTTCGACGAATTTAAAGAAGCGAGCTGGGATGAGGCATTAGATAAAACAGCCAGCGAAATAAAGCGCATTCAAGAAAAGTATGGTCGTGATTCATTTGCGATTGTGTCAACAGGTCAAATTATGACCGAAGAGTTTTATACTTTAGGTAAGTTGGCGCGTGGTGTAATTGGCACAAATAATTACGATGGTAATACGACATTGTGCATGTCATCTGCTGCATCTGGTTACAAGCGCTCATTTGGATCGGATGGCCCGCCGGGTTGTTATGACGATTTTGAGCACACTGATTGTTTGTTAGCAATCGGATCTAATTTACCTGAACAACACCCTGTAATTTATTACCGTTTAAAAGCAGCGATGGAAAAGAAAAAGTTTCCGTTAATCGTGGTTGATCCTCGCGTTACGATGCTGGCACAAATGGCGGATATTCATTTGCCAGTGACACCGGGTACTGATGTTGTTTTATTAAATTCACTGGCGCATGTCATTATAAAAGAAGGTCTTGAAGATCGTGCTTATATGGAAGCGCATACTTCTGATATAGAAAGTTTTGAAAAGTTGGTTGCGGAGTACGATCCGGAATCAGCATCAAGAATCTGTGGCATTGATGCCGACATGATTCGACACGTTGCGCGCACTTATGCCAAAGCCGGTGCTGCAATGACAATTTGGACTATGGGTATTAACCAGAGCATGCATGGTTCGGATGGCGTGGTAGGTATCAATAACCTGAATCTGATCACTGGAAATATCGGCAAACCCGGAGGGACGAGTTTGTCGATTACTGGTCAGTGCAATGCAATGGGAACAAGAGAGTGGTCCTCGTGTTCCGGTTTGCCAGGTTATCGTGCCCTTGAGAATGCAGAACATCGAAAAGAAATTGCAGAATTTTGGAATGTAGACGAAGAGTTTTTTCCAAAAGAGCGTGGTCTGTTTATGACTGATATTTTTCCTGCAATAGAAACAGGACAAATAAAAGGCTTGTGGATTATTGCGACTAATCCAATGACATCAATGACTAATACAGCGCGCATGAGAAAGATCATGGAGAAGTTGGACTTTTTAGTCGTGCAAGATGCGTATGAAGATGTTGAAACTAATGAATACAGTCATGTGTATTTCCCTGCTGCAGTTTGGGCAGAGAAAGAAGGTTGTTTCACCAATACAGAGCGTCGCGTTAACTTAACTCGAAATGTTGTGGAACCATTTAGAGAATCAAAGCCTGATTTTTGGATTTTCAATGAAATGGCAAAACGTTTTGATCACAGTGTAACGTTCCCAGAAAACACAGAAGGTGCATTTAATGAAATGCGCGAGCTTTCAAAAGGTCGAATGTTAGATTACTCGGGTTTGACTTACGATAAAATTGAAGAGAAGCGCGGTATACAATGGCCGTTTTCTGAAGATGCGGAAGAAGGCTCTCCACGGTTGTACACCGATGGTGAATTCCAGCACGCTGACCAAAAAGCAAAATTAATTCCTTTACCGTTTGTTGATGACAACGAACGTCCTTGTGATGATTACCCGTTCTGGTTAAACAGTGGTCGCGTTGTTGAACATTTTCATACGCGTACCCGTACCGGTAAAGTGGGTAACTTAAATAAATTTAGTCCAACGCCATATATGGAAATGAATCCAGATGCGGCGAAAAAGTTAGGCGTGGAACATGGTAGTTATGCACGACTAACTACGCGTCGTGGTGATGCGGTTGTCATGGTACAAACCACGCAACGTGTTTCACCCAATATGGTTTTCGTACCATTTCATTTTCATGAATGTGTGAATCGTTTGGCTTTGGGTTTATTAGACCCGCATTCAAGACAGCCAGCATTTAAACAATGCGCTGTGAAAATTGAACCGATAGTAAATCAGGGTGCTGCGGCAGTACGTAATAAAGCGGCGCGAGCTTATTAAAAATGTTTTTACCGCAAATAAACGCAAATAAATGCAAATTTAATAAAGTAGTTTTAAAAATTATTTTCTTTGCGCCTCTGCGGGTTTTGCGTCAAAAATAGATGTTGAATTGATTTATGCTTTTAATCGCGTTCATTCGCGTTTATTAGCGGTAAAAAAGAGAAACAAATGTTTAAAGTACGTGAAAAAGAACCAGACTATGCGTTTATTCCCAACGTGGATTCACCTGAATTAAATCAATATGGAAAATCGATCGATTTAATTAAAGAATGTGAAGACCTTGCTGGTAAAAGTTTAAATATTAATGGCGATAGTTCGATAGGTGAAAATCCAAATCGTTATAAGCAGCACGGTTTTTATTTTAATGCGGATAACTGTATTTCATGTCATGCCTGTGAATCTGCGTGTAGTGAAAAGAATGATTTACCACCGCATTTAGCTTACCGTGCGGTTGGTTATGTTGAAGGTGGTACGTATCCAAATTACACACGTCTTAATATTTCGATGGCCTGTAACCATTGTGATGATCCAGTTTGTTTGAAAGGCTGTCCAACGCGTGCTTATACAAAGTTTGCTGAATACGGTGCGGTATTACAAGACCCTGATATTTGTTTTGGTTGTGGTTATTGCACATGGGTGTGTCCATACAATGCGCCTCAATTAGATATGACAAAAGGCCATGTGCATAAATGTAATATGTGCGTTGATCGTTTAGAGGTAGGGTTGAAGCCAGCGTGTGTTGCCGCTTGTCTGGGTAGTGCATTAGATTTTGGTGTGATTGAAACCACGCCAGAAAATCGTGATCAGCTAGAAACAAGTATCCCCGGTTTTCCATCACCTGATATTACAAACCCAAATATTCGTTTTGAACAAACAAAAACATTGCCTCGTGAAATGACACGTACTGACAGTATGCCGTTACGTTATGAACAGGATGAACAAGGTCGTCTGGGCGAGAATTCATTCCATACTAAAGTTCATGAAACGGGTAAATCAAAAGAATGGAACCTGGCTAAGTTACGTTCGCGAGAAGATCCTTTAGTTGTTTTTACTTTAATCAGTCAGGGTGTGATTGGTGCGTTTTTAATGATGTTTCTGTCTTCTACTTTTGGGCCAATGTTAGGTTTCACAGAATTAAGTATTGAGTACTATCCAATAGCATTTCCTATTACACTGTTTGCACTATTAGGTTTGGAAACTTTTGCATTGGCTTTATCAACAATGCACCTGGGCAAACCACATCGTTTTTATCGCGCCTTTAATAATTTAAAGTATTCACCGGTCAGTCGTGAAGTGGCAAGTATCGCCGTGTTCTTTAATTTGTTTGCAGCGTACACCGTGTTAACAGTATTTAGTGGTTTGTTTACATGGCTACCAACAGGTTGGTTGCAGTCGTTACAAACAATTATGGGCTGGGGTGCTGTAGTTGCGGGTCCTGTTGCTTTGTATTTTATGCACAGTATTTATCGTATTAAAGCACGTCCCTTTTGGAACCACTGGCAAGTACTTTCATCATTTTATGGCTCCATGTTCAGTTTGGGTGCTGTTATTGTGTTGATTGCTTTTGGTTCAGTTGCTGTGTTTGAAGGACAGTCGATATTACCATTGATAAATTATGTGGCTTTACCGCTGCTTGCGGGTTTAGTTATCGAAGGCTTTGGTTTAGTTCGTCATCGTTCAGATTTGAAAAAGAATGGCGGAGAAGGCGCTGCTTCTTATTACGAACAAATAACGACATTTGGAAAAACATATCTATTACGAAATGCATTGTTATTCGCAGGCATAGTGATAGTTACCTTGTTAATGTTGTTGCAAGCGGAAGGTGCTGTTGCTCTTATGTTATGGGTGATTGCTATTTTAACAATAGTAAGTGCAGCTTACATTGGTCGTGCATTATTTTATGTATTGGTTATACCAACAACAATGCCGGGAGCCTTTTTCTGGCGTAATAAAGGTTTCCAGGAACATGCAAGAGAAACTGGTTTAGCAGATATGCCACAAGTTGGTGTTTTACCAGATATACATTAATAGGTATCCGTCATTCCAGCTAAAAGATTTCCGGAATGACGAAATGAAATTAAATATTTTTAAAAGGTTTTATTATGTACGCAAATATGCAGACAAAAGAGTTGGATGTTAACGGAATAGTTGTTTTGACCTGTAGTGAAGGTTATATCGTTAACATGGATGAATGGAGTGAGGACTTTGTTCGTGCACAGGCAAAATCTGAACAACTTGATTTAACAGATGAGGTTTGGGATGTGGTTTATTTTTTACGAAAATTTTATGAGCAGCATAGCGCTCAAGCAGAAGTTCGTAAAATTGTAAAATACTTTAAAACAGCATGGGGTGAAGAGCGTGGAAATAGTACTTACCTACATAAAATATTTCCATATGGTGGGCCACAAAAGCAAGGTAATCGTCTGGCAGGTTTGATGAGAACCAAAGGCGAACACTAAAGCATCACTGTCTGTTTGTCGTTTTATGGTTTCTAAATCCCTTAGAGAAGACGCCAGTGAATTAGAAAAGGCTGTATTTTGGTCTGTTTATCATTCGCGCAAACAACGATTCAATCGTCTTGTCGCGATGATCGTACTGATCATTAAATACATTAGCTGCGGTTTGATTCTGGTTTGGCCTTTCTATCTTTTATTTCTTCTCCTTATATTATCTCCAGTGTCGGCTGAATATATTTGGTACACCGCATTTTTTATACCGGGTGTGCTCTTTTGGCTTAGAATTTACCTTAAAAGTGCTTTTAAAGAATACCAACGAGTCGTTAAAAACCATGTATTAAATAAAGGTTTTATTCGTGAGTTATTATTTGATTCATAATTATAGTGATTTGCTATCACAAAAGTTCAGTAAGCAATATATAATAAATCGAAGGGTCTAAATTACTTATACCTTATGTCTAGTTGTATCGGGATATCGAATGAATAAAGTAAAAACAACTTGTCCTTATTGTGGTGTCGGTTGTGGTGTCATTGCATCGCTAAGTGAAGAGGGCAAGATTGTTGTAACCGGTGATCCAGATCATCCGGCTAATTTCGGTAATCTTTGTTCGAAAGGAGCCGCGCTTGCAGATACAGTGGGTTATGACGGCCGCTTGTTATATCCTGAAGTGGATGGGGAGACAGAGAACTGGCTTAATGCCTTAAATCTGGTTGCTGATAAATTATCCTCAGCTGTTCGTAATCATGGACCTGGTTCTGTTGCTTTTTATGTTTCCGGACAATTATTAACAGAAGATTACTACGTCGCTAATAAATTAATGAAAGGATTTATTGGTAGCGGTAATATCGATACTAACTCCCGGCTTTGCATGTCATCAGCGGTTGCCGGTTATAAAAGAGCATTCGGTTCTGATACGGTTCCTTGTTCTTATGAAGACCTTGAGTGCGCAAAATTAATTATTCTAACGGGTTCCAATACCGCGTGGTGCCATCCTGTTTTATTTCAACGCATTAAAAAAGCAAAGCGTAATAACCCTGATTTAACGATTGTAGTTGTTGATCCTCGAAAAACTGCTAGTGTGGATATTGCCGATGTGCATTTAGCAATAAAAGCGGGAACAGATCATGTACTATTTAATGGTTTATTAACTTATTTAGATGGATCAACTGAAAAAAATAATAAGTTCATAAGCAATAATACTGAAGGCTTTGACGCAGCAATTGCAGAAGCGAAAGAAAGTGCGGGTGATATTGAGAAAGTAGCCAGCTTTTGTGGTTTATCAAAAGAAAGCATAGAAAACTTTTTTAGATTGTTTGCACGCACAGAGCGTGTTGTTACCGTTTATTCTCAAGGTATTAATCAATGGTCGAATGGAACTGATCGTGTTAACTCTATTATCAATTGCCATTTAATAACAGGGCGAATTGGCCGTCCTGGCATGGGACCTTTTTCATTTACTGGCCAGCCTAATGCTATGGGTGGTAGAGAAGTTGGTGGCTTGTCAAATCAACTGGCAGCGCACATGGCACTGGAAAATAAAGATCATCAGAATTTAGTGCAAACTTTTTGGCAGTCTCCCTATATTGCTAAACAAGAAGGTCTGAAAGCAGTTGATTTATTTAAAGCTGTGCATGAAGGAAAAATAAAAGTACTTTGGATTATGGCAACGAATCCGGCTGTTAGTTTACCTGATACTGAATTTGTACGAGAAGCATTAGAAAAATGTGAGTTTGTAGTGGTATCAGATTGTGTGAGAGAAACCGATACCACAAAATATGCCGATGTTTTATTACCCGGGCAAACATGGGGAGAACGTGATGGTACTGTTACAAATTCGGAACGCAGAATTACTCGACAGCGTTCCTTTTTACCGATACCAGGGGATGCAAAACCAGATTGGTGGATTATCTCTGAAGTTGCAAAGCGTATGGGTTTTGCTGAAAAATTTAATTATGAAGAACCTCGGGATATTTTTATAGAGCATGCTGCACTGTCAGGTCATAAGAATAATGGGCGACGTGATTTTGATATCAGTTTGTTCAGTGATGTTAGTTATCGAGGGTATGATGATTTAGAACCTGTGCAGTGGCCCGTTAATAGAAAATCGCCTGAAGGCACAGAGCGAATGTTTGTTGATGGTTTGTTTTTTACGCCATCAAAAAAAGCACAATTTATTACAGTAAAAGCAAAGACACCAGCCTCAAATGTGAATGAGAATTATCCATTAGTTTTGAATACAGGGCGTATTCGAGATCAATGGCACACAATGACGAGAACCGGTAAGTCCGCTATTCTATCGGCTCATATAATAGAGCCTTACGTTGAACTTCACCCTGACGATGCGCATCAATTTAAAGTTGAGAATAATAGTCTGGTTACAGTGAGCAGTGACAAGGCAGAGGTAATTGTCAGGGCAGTAGTAAGTGATTCACAACAAAAAGGAAATGTGTTTGTACCGATACACTGGAGTCATCAGTTTGCCAGTAAAGCGGGTGTAGGATCATTAGTAGGTAATAATTGTGATCCTGTTTCTGGTCAGCCGGAGTTTAAATATACTCCTGTAAAAATAAAAACCTATAATGCTAAGTGGTTTGGTTTTTTATTATCGCGCCGAAAGCTTGATATAAAAAATGCAACCTATTGGTCCAGCTCTAAAGGTCATGGTATGTGGCGCTATGAATTGGCAGGTGATGAATCTGCTGAGGATTGGGCGGCCTGTGCAAGAGACTTATTATGCACAAAATCAGATGATGTGAATTGGGTAGAATATTTTGATCAGGCAAGTTTGCGTTACCGCGCGGCGCGCATTGAAAATGATCATTTAGAAAGTTGTATTTTTATCGGCCCCGATTTGAATTTGCCTGAACGTGACTGGTTAGCAAAATTATTTGATAATGATCAGTTAGAAGAGGCTGATCGTATTAGTTTATTAACCGGTAAGCCTACAGACCCTAAAGCCGATTCTGGACGAGTTATTTGCGCATGTTTTGGTGTGGGCATTAATACGATTAAGCAGTGCATAGTAGAAAATAAATTAACAACAGCAGAAGAAATAGGTGAGTTATTAAAAGCGGGAACTAATTGTGGCTCATGTGTGCCAGAGTTAAAGCAGTTATTATCAGAGTAATTTATGTCTAGG
>JAUVDT010000086.1 GCA_030595185.1 Gammaproteobacteria bacterium | reverse complement strand
CTATCACTAACAATTTCATTACACGTGTGAGTAATAAGCGACGACCTAACGAAGATGAATTATTCATTTATTTTATATATATTTTTCATTGCTGCGCCGTTAACGGTCATACCGGTATACCTTTAGCCGGAATCTATCACTTAAACAATAGATTCTGGCTAAAACACCGCCAGAATGACGACATTATTGTGATTAGCGTGATACAAACATCAATATCTATAAACTGATTCTCATATTCAGCTTATTATTACTTAAAACACCTGCCCGTTTTCAGATAAAAAAATTTAACGGGACAGAATGATATTATTTAATAAACTCAATAAAGGAAGCTTCATCTAATATTTCTATACCTAACTCTTCTGCTTTCGTTGCTTTTGAACCAGGATTTTCACCAACGACAACATAACTGGTTTTTTTAGAGACACTGCCCACAACTTTTGCACCTTTATCAATCAATAGTTGTTTTGCATCATTACGTCCCATTGTTGATAAAGTACCGGTTACAACAAAACTTAAACCAACCAAAGGCAATTCATCTTCTGATTTTTTCTCAATAGCCGGCCAGTGAATACCCGCAGCGATTAACTTATCAACCACTTCAATATTATGCGACTGATTAAAAAAAGTTACCACACGCGAAGCAACAATAGGCCCTACATCATCGATGTTAATAAGTGCTTCTTCATCGGCTTGTTTTAATAGCTCAATATCACCAAAATAATTAGCTAAGCTGGCCGCTGTTACCTCTCCTACTTCGCGTATACCCAATGCAAAAATAAAACGAGGCAATGTCGTGAGCTTACTCTTTTCTAACGATGAAATTAAATTATCAACCGATTTTTTACCCATCCGCTCCATTGCAGAAATTTCATCAATTTTATTTTTCAGCTGATAAAGGTCATCAATATGGTCTATTAACTTCTCATCAACCAACTGCTCTACTAGCTTATCTCCAAGCCCATCAATATCCATGGCGCGTCGTGAAGCAAAGTGTTTAATACCTTCTTTGCGTTGTGCATGGCAATATAAACCACCGCTACAGCGTGCAACGGCTTCATCTTCTTCTTGCACAACATCTGAACCACACACAGGACAAACCACCGGTATTGCAACTTCTACGCTATTTTCTTTTCTTGTACCCGGAACGACTGAAACAACTTTTGGAATAACATCCCCTGCGCGATGCACAATTACTTTATCGCCAACCCGGACATCCATGCGTCTTATTTCATCCATATTATGCAGCGTGGCATTACTCACTGTTACGCCACCCACAAATACAGGCTCTAATCTTGCAACAGGTGTTATAGCTCCGGTTCTTCCTACCTGAAATTCTATTGCATTAACCGTTGTCATTTCTTCTTGAGCTGGAAACTTATGTGCTGTTGCCCAACGTGGTGAACGCGCAACAAAGCCCAGTTGTTGCTGTAATTTCAGGTCATTAACTTTATAAACAACGCCATCAATGTCGTAAGATAAGCTATCGCGTTTCTTACCAATTTTTTCATAAAACTTCTGGCAACCTGAAGCTGATTGCACAACATCCACATCAGGACAAAGCGGTAAACCCCACTGACCTAATTGTTTTAACATTTCAGAATGCGTTGCATGCAATTCAAAACCTTCTACCACACCAACAGCATAACAATACATAGAGAGCTGCCTGCTGGCTGCTATTTTTGAATCAAGTTGTCGTAATGAACCAGCTGCAGCATTACGCGGATTTACAAATGTTTTTTCATCGTTTTCACGGGCTTTTTGATTGAGCTTTTCAAAGACAGCTTTTGACATGAAGACTTCGCCACGTACTTCGAGTAAATCAGGAATATCATCACCAACCAAATGTAATGGTACATTACGAATAGTACGCGCATTTTCAGTAACATTTTCACCTACTGTTCCATCACCACGCGTCGCAGCCCGAACCAATATACCTTTTTCATACATTAAACTCAGCGCAAGACCATCAAGCTTGGGTTCCGCTGTAAACTCAATTTCATCTTCTGTCTTTAAGCGATCCCTCACTCGTTTATAAAAGTCCTGCAATTCTTTCTCATTAAACACGTTACTCAATGACAGCATTGGTATTCGATGTGTAACCTGCGTAAAAGCGTCTAATGGTGTTCCACCCACTCTTTGCGTGGGTGAATCAACTTTTTTTAATTCAGGGTTTTCGCTCTCGAGTGCCTGCAACTCACGGAACAAACGATCATATTCCGCATCTGGTATTTCAGGGTTATCGAGAACATAATATTGCTGAGAATGATGATTGAGTTGCTTTGTTAAAGCTGCAACACGATCTAAGAGTTCGGTATTTTTATGGGTCATTTTTGAATCGACTATGAAAAGTAAGCCGCTTTGTCTCTAAAGTTTTCGATATCTTTTTCTGTTAATTGCTGATGTTTAGCTGTCATCACTTTAGCATCAAGATCTGTCACCAATGTATTTGCACAATTTATCATCTGATTCAATGCAACATTAGGTTCTTGAACCAAAGATAACTGCATAAACAAAATAACACCTGGCGTTCTCATTTCAGAAATATTTTCAGGTTCAAAATGACCTGGCTCAACCATATTACTCATACTGAAAGTAATACCGTTTGAATCATCATAAGCATGATAGATATTCATATCTCCAAACTTTAATTGCTGATGATTAATAACCTTTAACAAGTCTGTACCACTAAAATAAGCTGACTTTGCCTGAACATGCATAATTATTAAGTCATCTGCATACTCTTCTGCCAAAGAATCAGTTTCATCTTTCGATTCAACTACCTCAACCTCATCAGATTCATGCAACTCTATTTCATAAGTTTCAGGTTCTAACTTAATTTTACTTTTAAGTATCGAGCCATCAGTCATCACATCGGGTAAAACGTCATCAACAGATGCTCTTACTTTTTCGACTAAAGCCTGATCTAATTCGAAATGATTAATTTCAGACGCTACAAAATCATCATTAATTTTAACGCTTTCTTCGTCCAGCACATCTTCAGTTGTCATTAAGCCAGGTATTTCATCTGCTACAACTATTTCTGGCAAATCAGCCTGACGAGTTTTATCTTTATTTTTACCAAACAAATAAATCAATAAAATAATCGTTAGACCAAGCGCCAAAATAATCCAGCGTAAGTTTTCCATCACGCCTTAGTCCTATTCCACTTCAGCCAGTTGCGCTGCAGCATCGACATCTACTGACACTAATCGCGAAACACCAGACTCACGCATGGTTACACCACTTAAGTGCTCGGCCATTTCCATTGTTGATTTATTATGTGTAATAAAGATGAATTGAACTTTTTCCGACATTTCTTTAACCAATGCACAGAAACGACCAACATTGGCTTCATCTAATGGTGCATCAACCTCATCTAGCATACAGAACGGTGCAGGATTTAGTTCAAAGATTGCAAATACCAACGCCACAGCCGTTAAGGCTTTTTCACCACCCGACATTAACTGGATGTGCGAAATACGTTTACCCGGTGGACGAGCCATTACGGTTATACCGGTATTTAATAAGTCATCGCCCGTCATTTCAAGATAAGCCTGACCACCACCAAACAGGCGCGGGAACATTTCTTGAATACGGGTATTTACATGATCAAATGTTTCTTTAAAACGATGACGTGTTTCTTTATCTATTTTAGCGATGGCTTCTTCTAATGTTTCAAGAGCTGAAGTTACATCATCGTGCTGTGTATCCAGGTATTCTTTACGTTTTAATTGTTCCTGATATTCATCGATAGCTGCTAAATTAATTGGCCCTAGTCGTTGAATACGCTGCGTAACTTCATCTACCTTACGTTGCCAGTCTGGAATTCGTGGCGAATCCTCTAATGCATCTAATGCTGCTTTAACTTCATCGAGAACAACCTCAGCCTCTTCCATTTGTTCTTTAACGGTTATGCTACGCACTCTAATTTCTTGTGCGTTTAGTTTGCTCTGCTCTAAAGTATTACGAACATTTTGGCTCTTCTGTTCAAATTCATGACGCTGCTGCTCTAACGTACGCAATTCATTATCAATCTTACCTAAACGTGAACGCGCTTCGTTTAATTCATTTTCAACCAGTAAACGTTTTTCCAGCAATTCAGCCAGTTCTTCTTCAAGGCCTTTTATAGGATCATTACCTTGCACAACACTCGATTGAATTTCACCGCGACGTTGCTGCTGTTGTTGTAGCTGACTCTTCATACGCTCAAGGTTTTGTACTAAATTACGCGATGATGTTCTTAAACCTTCAATTTTAATAGCAAGCTCATGCACAGACTCACGACTACTACGCGCTTTATCTCGCCCTTCTTGTAATACGCTTTGAATTTGTTCGCGTCGCTTACTTAATTCATCGTGCTCACGTGCCAATTCATCAATTTGAGTCATCGCTTCATTGCGTTTTATACGCGCGTCTTCAATGCCTTCATTTTCTGTTTCGACTTGCTGATGAATTTCTTGCTCTTCATTCCGCAGACTTTCTTCACTTTTCTTAACCTGGTCTAGACGTACTTCACGCGCATTTATTTGCGCTTGCAATTCAGCATGTTGTTGATGAATTTGATTTTGTTCTGCTTGCAAGTGTTCACGCTGTTGTTCTGTCTGCTGCAGCTGTTCACGACCAGTTGCTAATTGCTCACCAACTGTTTCTAAACGTTGCTCTTGCATTGTTAGCTGTTCGCCTAATGCTTCAATGTCTTTACCGCGCGCAACGATACCTGATTGTGCATCGGTATCTTTCGCTACACGTAACCAATTACGTCCCAGCCAAATACCATCTTTAGTGATGATAGATTGCCCTTCTGCTAACTGACTACGTTGAGACATTGCAGCATTTAAATCATCTGCAACACGAATATTACTTAACAAATGACTGAGATCAATATCAGACTGTACTTTTGATACTAACCATTCTGCTGTTGCATTGCCCTGTGATGATGACACTGAATCGATAAAACTAATTTGACCCGATTCAAAACTACCCAGAACTTGATTAACTGAATCAAGGTCATCGACACACACCGCTTGTAGGTATTGACCCAGTGCAGTTTCAACAGCGGTGTCCCAACCATCATCAACCCGCAGGTGTTCAACTAAACGTGTGTTATTAGATAACTGCTGCCCTTCTAACCAATCAACAACCTTAGTATCTTGTTTACCTAATGCTGCTTTTTGTAATGCTTCAAGTGACGTTAACTTACCTTGTGTATCATTTAATTCACGACGAGCTATATCTTGCTGTTGTTGCAAAGTTACATTAGTTTCACGAACTTGTGCCAGCTCTTCCATTACGCCTTCACGACGTGCAGCCATTTCTTCTTTTACTGCTGCAACAGCTGATAGTTCAGTTTTTTGTGCAGCTAATTTAACTTCTGAATCGGAGCTATTTAAATTACGTTTTTGTTCATCAATGCGTTGTAAACGTGTTTGCATTTGCTGGATATGACGTTCCAACTGTTCCATGCGGTTACGTTCGACTTGAGCCGTTTGAGCCGGTATTGCAGAACGTTTGTTATAGTCTTCCCAGTCATTTTGCAAACTGTGCATCGAATCTTCTGCTTCTTGCATCGATGCATTGTCTATTTCTTGTTGCTCACGACGCATTTCAAGTTCTGGCTCTAGCTCTGCTAATTGCGTGTTAGCTAATTCCAAATGTTCTTGATCTTGTAATACGCTGCTTTCAGCTTCATTCAATGATTGTTCAAGATTTTGTAGCTCTTGAACCTGACGCTGATGCATTTCTTTTTGATGCTGAATCGATTGTTCACGTCTGGATATATCTGCACCCAAACCGTAGTAGCGACCTTGCACTTCATTTAATGAATCATTTGCTTCTACCTGATGCGCGCGCTGCTCTTCGATGGTACTTTCTGTAGCGCGTTGATCGGCAATTGCCGCTTCAAGGTTAGTTTCATATTCATGGATCGTCTGTTCACGTTGTTCTACTTCTGTTTGTAAATCGACCCAACGTAAATACAATAATTCTGCTTTTAACTGACGCTCTTGAACTTTAAATTCTTTATAACGTTCTGCCGTACGTGCCTGCCTTTGCAGATGAGATAATTGTTTTTCAATCTCTTCACGTAAATCATTTAATCGATCTAAGTTTTCACGTGTATGTCGAATACGCGTTTCTGTTTCACGACGGCGTTCTTTGTACTTAGAGATACCAGCTGCTTCTTCAAGAAACACTCGTAGTTCTTCTGGCTTTGCATCAATCAAACGGGAAATCATTCCCTGTTCGATAATCGCGTAACTACGCGGGCCTAAACCTGTACCCAGGAACAAGTCAGCCACATCACGGCGGCGACAACGAGTACCATTCAAAAAGTATTTAGACGTACCATCACGAGTTAATGTACGTTTTACTGAAATTTCGTTATAACTGGCAAACTCGCCTTCTAACGTTCTGTCGCTATTATCAAAAACTAACTCAACAGCAGCCATACCGACAGGTTTACGTGTGGCCGAGCCACTAAATATAACATCAGTCATCGCCGCACCACGCAAGTGCTTAGCCGATGACTCACCCATTACCCAGCGAACCGCATCAATGGTGTTTGATTTACCACAACCGTTTGGACCAACAACAGCCCCTAAATTACTTGGAAGGTGGATAGTAGTAGGGTCAACAAAAGACTTAAACCCTGCCATTTTGATTGTACTTAAACGCATAGAAAAATTTTCCCGCATAAGCCCGTTCGGTTAAACCGGACTTATTTCTTATTATAAATAACAACAGTAATGAAAAATGTATGCTGGCCCCATAAAATCACCAATGACCGAATATATACAAGCCACTCGCGCGCCAGACACGAAAGCATCACATTATATACGAGGCAGCTCAATGCATGGAATCTTTTTATCATATTAGAAAAGACTTTTATGCTATAAAAATCAATAAGATAGAATATTTAAGATTTATTAGTATAAATAATTTTTAGCCTTTATGAACTCAGTAGAAGAAAACTATTTGCAGGCCGTTAAAATGCTATAATAACCGGCTTTACCGAACAAATGAGAACACCATGTCGACCCAACCTACTAAAGATCTGGAAACATTCAAAAACCCTAACGCAGGGCGTGATTACACTATTCGTATCGATGTTCCTGAATTCACTTGTCTTTGCCCAAAAACAGGCCAGCCTGATTTCGCGACAATTCATATTGAATACATACCTGCTGACAAGTGTGTTGAATTGAAAGCCTTGAAAATGTACATGTGGTCTTTTCGTGACGAAGGTGCTTTCCACGAAGCGGTCACTAACCAAATTTTAGATGATTTAGTTAAAACAACAGAGCCTAACTTCATGCGCGTAACAGCTGAATTCTATGTGCGCGGCGGTATCTACACGACTGTTATTGCTGACCATAGAAACCCTGACTGGACTATTCCGGAAGTGGTTACCCTGCCTTAATAAATGCCTAAGACAGACATTACTACTAAGCCAACTTTCATTGGCATCGATTTAGGCACATCTGGCTGTCGAGCCTGCTTAATTGATGCTGATGAAAACGTACTACACGAAACACGAATTGCATTCCCAGAACCCAAGATACAAGGCCAACACGTAGAACAAGATGCTTCTATCTGGTGGCAAGCCGTTCAAACAGTATTAAGCCAGCTCTGCCAACACCCTGCCGCACAATCACTCGTCGCACTCTCTGTTGATGGCACCTCCTCTACTGTTCTGGTTACCGATGAGCATTACCAACCACTAGCACCTGCCTTGATGTATAACGATGCCAGAGCCACTGCCGAAGCAGAACGTATTCAAGTCATCGCACCAAATAGCTCATCAGCAGTTTTAGGAGCAAGCTCCAGCTTAAGTAAATTGCTCTGGTCCATAAAACACATTCCCGATTGCAAACGAATGCTACATCAAGCCGATTACATTAGCGGCCAACTCAGCGGAGTTTATGTCAGTGACTTTAACAACTGCTTAAAAGCAGGCTTTGACCCAGAAACCGAGACATGGAGTGATTGGCTTTCAGAGTTAGAGCTTCCCAAAGATATGCTTCCAAAAGTCGTCGCACCAGGCACAATCGTCGGCCAGCTCACTAGCAATAATCAAACGTTACTGGGTATCAAACACCCTGTACATATCGTATCAGGCACTACCGACTCAATTGCAGGCTTTCTTGCAACCGGTGCATGCAATGTCGGTGATGCCGTCACATCACTGGGCAGCACCGTTGTTTTAAAAATACTCAGCCCTACTGCTATCAACTCCCCTAAAGAAGGCATCTATAGCCATAAAATCAATAATGCATGGCTGGCTGGTGGCGCCTCTAATGCAGGCGGCTCTGTTTTAAGGCAATTATTCGATGACCCCACTTTGCAGCAACTCAGTGAACAATTAACATTCAATCAAGCAACGGGATTAAAGTATTACCCCTTACTGAAAACAGGTGAACGTTTCCCTGAAAATGATGCCAATAAAAAAGCCTGTTTAACACCACGCCCTGATGAAGACATTGTTTTCCTTCAAGCCATTCTCGAATCCCTAACGGCTATTGAAAAACAAGGCTATGAATCATTACAGGAAAAAGGCTCTCC
>JAUVDT010000120.1 GCA_030595185.1 Gammaproteobacteria bacterium | reverse complement strand
GGGTATGACCCAGTAAACTCAGCAGTGAATGTTGGAATCGTAATGCCAGTAACTGGAATTGACTTTTCATTATCATCTACTACAAAATCAATTGTATCGTATGAGCCAGATATGAATGAGTATCCAGTATAAGTTCCCGCTGTTTGGTTTGTTTCTTCTACACTTCCAGTATTTATAGTAACAACTCCTCTATAATCGCTTCCTCTATCTCATTCTACAAAAACTTTAATATCATCCTTTTGTTCAAGTTGAACGCCAATTACAGAATCGGAATTTGGTGCGGCACTTCTTGTCATTATTATATTGCCACTTCCAGATATATCTGTTATTCATATATTTGCACCGCCACCGCCAGTACCAGAGCTACCAGAGCTACCAGACGTTCCGTCTGCTCCCGAAGTACCTGATGAACCTGAAGTTCCATCTATTCCTGAAGTGCCAGATGTTCCGTCTGCTCCTGAGGTCCCTGAGGTTCCGTCTACTCCTGATGTACCGCTTGACCCACTTGTTCCAGAGCTTCCGCTTGAACCAGATGAACCGCTTGAACCACTCGTTCCAGAACTTCCTGAAGTACCTGATGAGCCTGAAGAACCACTTGAACCAGAAGAGCCAGACGTTCCGCTACTTCCTGAAGTACCTGATGAGCCTGAGGTTCCGTCAATTCCTGACGTACCAGAGCTACCTGATGTTCCTGAAGAACCACTTGAACCAGAAGAGCCAGAGGTTCCACTTGAGCCTGATGAGCCAGAGGTTCCACTTGAACCGCTTGAACCACTGCTTCCAGACGAACCACTTGTTCCAGAGCTTCCTGAAGTACCACTTGAACCACTGCTACCACTTGAGCCTGAACTGCCTGAAGTACCACTCGTACCGTCAGCACCCGAAGTTCCTGAGCTTCCTGAAGTACCACTTGAGCCACTGCTACCAGAGCTTCCAGATGAACCGCTTGTTCCAGACGAGCCAGAGCTTCCACTTGTTCCATCTGCCCCGCTTGTGCCTGAGCTACCAGAAGTTCCGCTTGAGCCAGATGTTCCTGAAGTTCCTGACGTACCGCTTGAACCACTCGTTCCACTTGACCCAGATGAACCGCTTGAACCTGAACTGCCTGAAGTACCTGAAGTACCACTTGTACCTGAAGTTCCCGAAGGTCCTTCTGCAATCGGTGTTGAAATGTGAGTTGCGAATGTTGTGCCTGAATGTAAAACGTGTGCAGTAATTGAAGGCACTGAATCTGTGATGGCATATATTTTGAGTACCAATCTATCTGTGTTATTAATAGAAATAGGTGAGCTTGTATATCCTACTACTTCACTTTCTGTTGGTGATATGGCAGAAGTTGAATTAATTTCATCAGAATCAATTGTTATTATTTCTGTTTCAGAACCACCAGTTGTTCTATAATAAATTTTTGCTTGCAATTGAGTAATACCAGTAGCATTACTAACATATCCATATGAGTGAAATGTTCATTTGCCGGCAGGAACTATAGTAATTCCTGGGTCGCCAGCATCACTTACATATTCATCGATTAAAGCCGGACTTGTTCCAGATGTAACGGCGACTGAATCATCGGCTTGTGGTTGTGTTGGGAATGCTCTATGTAATTGTTCATACCCGCCAATATCAGAAGCAATATCGTCTGGGTAATAAGACACTCCCGTAAAACTTATACCACTCGTACCACTCGAACCGCTTGTACCACTTGAGCCTGAAGAGCCACTTGTTCCTGAACTTCCCGAAGACCCTGATGAACCGCTTGTTCCGCTTGTTCCGCTTGAGCCTGAGCTACCAGACGTTCCTGACGAACCACTGCTACCACTTGAACCACTTGAACCTGAGGTTCCTGAACTTCCACTTGAGCCAGAAGAGCCAGAGCTTCCTGAAGTTCCTGATGAACCTGAGCTACCAGAGGTTCCGCTTGAACCGCTTGAACCTGAAGTTCCGTCTACACCCGAAGTACCTGATGAGCCTGAAGTACCACTCGAACCACTACTACCAGATGTTCCACTACTTCCTGACGAACCACTTGAACCGCTTGAACCTGAAGTTCCGCTACTTCCCGATGAGCCTGATGTTCCGCTTGTACCGTCTGCACCACTTGTACCACTCGAACCACTTGTGCCATTAATACCACTTGTACCAGATGAGCCTGAAGACCCAGAAGTTCCTGAGGTGCCATTAATACCAGACGTACCGCTTGAACCGCTCGTTCCGCTACTGCCAGATGAACCGCTTGAGCCAGAGCTTCCTGAAGTACCTGACGAACCTGAGCTACCAGACGTTCCACTACTTCCTGAAGACCCTGAACTACCAGATGAACCAGATGTTCCTGAAGTACCTGAGGTACCGTCTGCACCTTGAGCGCCACCTAAATTTACATCTCAACTTGTATATGTACCAGAACCTGTTATTGATGTTATATCTCCTACTAACGCTCCTGTGCCCGAATTATAGCTTGTTACGGTACCTTCCATTTTGTTTGAGCTATCATATGCAATTACTAAAGACTGACCCGCTGTATACGCTAATCCTGTATCAACAGTTAAACTTTTTGCACCAGTTCCAATTGTTAATTCTGTGCTTGATGTCGTCGCATATTTATCACCAGATAAACCGCTCGTTCCACTGCTTCCAGAAGTCCCTGAGCTTCCACTTGAACCAGATGAGCCTGAAGTTCCCGAAGAACCACTTGAACCACTGCTTCCGCTTGAACCCGAAGTGCCACTGGTTCCTGATGTTCCTGAAGAACCACTTGAGCCTGAGGAGCCAGAGCTACCCGAAGTACCGCTTGTGCCGTCTGCTCCCGAAGTTCCTGAGCTTCCTGATGTGCCTGACGAGCCACTACTTCCAGACGACCCGCTTGAGCCTGAGGTTCCACTTGAGCCTGAAACTCCTGAGGTTCCGCTACTACCACTTGTTCCGTCGTCACCTGATGTTCCTGAGGACCCACTTGAACCAGAGCTACCCGATGTACCGCTTGAACCGCTTGTGCCAGAAGTGCCACTTGTTCCGTCTGCTCCGCTCGTACCAGATGAACCACTTGAACCACTACTACCAGACGTTCCTGAGCTACCTGATGACCCTGATGACCCACTACTACCAGAAGTGCCACTTGTGCCATCAGCACCCGAAGTACCTGAGCTACCTGAAGTACCACTTGAGCCGCTACTACCAGAAGTTCCTGATGAACCTGAAATACCTGAACTTCCGCTTGAACCAGATGAGCCTGAAGTTCCATCTGCACCAGAAGAGCCGCTTGAGCCCGAAGTACCTGATGTGCCGCTTGACCCAGAGCCACCTGATTCTGTTATATCTATCCAAGTATTTGGACTGGTGACAGTTTTATGCCATAAGGTGCCGTCGCTCTCACAATATTGTGATGCGTAAGGCATTGCTGTTAATTTTAATTCACCAGGTGTACTACCAGACGCACTATTTGGGTCTCCGTTATAAGTTAACGCTGTTTCACCATCATCTAACGTAGTATTTTTTGTTCATAAATATCCACGTCTTTGTATTTCGGTAAAATTACTGTCTGTTGTTGCCATTTATGCAGTCTCCTCGACTGTTACGGTTGTTGGAACAGAACTTGCTAAAGTGGCAGATGTATCTAAAATTCTTGCCGTTGTTGGTTCTTCTTCCAATGTTCCTGCAAAACACCACGAATTTGCGTCAGGTGTTGTTGTTGTATTAAACGCTCTTTTGTTTGGAAGTGATTTAACTTCCCATGCTAAAGTTGCCTTACTATAGTCAGTACATGGGGCACTAAAAGTCACTTCATTTTCGTATGCGGATAAGGTTAATTCTCTACTAACAAATCCACCAATTATATAATCTGAATCTCCTGTGTAAATTGTTGTTATCTTACCAGATAAATTTGTTGCACTTAATGCTTGATAAGCATATGTGTTAGGCGTATCATCGTCTGAAACTTGTAATGTTCTTGTCCAATCGGTTGGCCCGCCAGAAAATGCGCCGTCTCACAATCCACCACTAACAGGTGGGTTACCAATTGTTGGTGTAGATATTAATTCTTGACCAGCATTAAGTTCTATCGAATGGTCTTGTATACTTGTTCCATCATTACCGCCAGACCTTAATCTTGTTGCTGGTTCAACCATTGTTATTGACGCCGATGTATGCGCTATATATATAATTGCATTTTCTACAGAAACGGCATCATTTGCCGTCCTCGTTGCAGTAATTCTATAATTTGTTGTGCCAATATTATAATCACCATCTATCCTTTGAACATTTAATTTATTTTGCAAATAAGTTGTTGAGTTTGGAATGCTCAATTGGCTGTTTGGACTTGAGTATGCTATAACATTGAAGTCTGTTACAGTACAGTCAACATCAATAGTTTCAGAATCTTTAATTGCTTCTTGTGAAACTGGATACGAAATATCATTTTGTATAATATTATCTAATGATGGATATAAATTATTACAATCAACAGTATTTGTTGTATCTGTTAATTCAGACCAAGTTCCATTATCGTCTTTTATTCTTAATTTTGCATGCAAACTTTGAACCACATCACCTTCATCTGCAATCACGCCGATAATTGTTGGTGAGCCACTAACTTGGAGTTTATATTGACAAGAGCCAGAACTTTGAATTTCTATCTCTGTAATTGTAGAAGTTGTTGTTACTTCTATTGTATAAACATCATCTTCTTTTAATTCAGTTTGGCTTCCAGGGTATGACCCAGTAAACTCAGCAGTGAATGTTGGAATCGTAATGCCAGTAACTGGAATTGACTTTTCATTATCATCTACTACAAAATCAATTGTATCGTATGAGCCAGATATGAATGAGTATCCAGTATAAGTTCCCGCT
>JAUVDT010000124.1 GCA_030595185.1 Gammaproteobacteria bacterium | reverse complement strand
TGATGGAGTGACACAGCGTAATAATACGGCCGGTATAACAACAAGTATTAACTTTGATGGGATTACAGGCTCCCATATGATCAAGATTGACACCAATGATAATACTGTGGCAGGATTCTGGGTAGCAGGTCATGACTATTTTGTACGAATTGAGGGCGCTACTATAGATGCTGGAACAATCAATGCTGTGGTTGGATCGTTTTCTATTGAGAATCGCTTTATGCGTGGGACAGACTCTGCTGCAACCGCTACTGTTTGTACTGAAACAAGACTTGCAGAGCTTGATGCTGCTAACCTACCAGCCGATATTGCTGGAGTACCAACCACTGCGGAATTTGAGGCAAGAAGTATTGTTTCTGCAGACTATGTTGTAGTTGGTGACACCATTGCTGGGGTTACTTTGGCAACAACATGTACAACAAATACTGATATGCGTGGGACAGATAACGCTGCCACAGAAGCCAAGCAAGACATTATAGACACTAATGTAGATCAGATTGAAACTGCTGTAATAACTAATGCAGCAGGGGTCGACATTGCGGCAGACATTATTGCAGTGAAGGCCGAAACAGCTATAATCGTAACTGATACCGGTACTACCCTTGATACTCTCATAAAAGATATTCCTACGGTTTCAGAGTTTAATGCTCGCTCACTACCTTCGGCTGACTACACAGTAGTCGGAGATACTATTGCGGGCGTAACCCTTTGTACTACGACTACGACGAATTCTGATATGCGTGGAACTGACGGAGCAAATACAACTGTTCCAGATGCAGCGGGTATAGCAGCCACACCGGCTGAGGTTGCAACAGCTCTTACTGACATTCACCTTGACCATCTCTTGGCAGCCAATTATGACCCTGCGTCTAAGCCTGGCGCTGCTACTGCACTTCTAAACGAACTAATAGAAAACGATGCAGGGGTTAGCCGTTATACGGCCAACGCTCTTGAGCAGGCTCCTTCTGGTTCTGGCGCAACTGCTGCGGAAGTGCGGATTGAGATGGATGCGAATTCTACTAAGCTTGTATCTATTGAAACAGATTCAAAAGGGATTAGAGACACTGCGGTTTGTGCAGATGGTGAAGTGGTTACAACCAACTCTCTTGCAGACATCGTGCGTAAAATGAAATGGTTTGTGGCTAATCTTTGGGAAATAGACGAAAACGCTACGCCAGATACTTTCAAGATATTCAAGGATGATAATCTTTCTGTTGGCCTAAACTTTACTGTGTACACAGATTCATCAAAATCATATAGGGATAATACACCATAATGAAAGGCATAGCTAAATTTAGTCCTGTGGTTCGTACAACTTTTGGAGATAGTGAAAACTACTCCAAATTTGAAAGTGACGGTAAGCTTCATTTTTATGGTGATGCGAGACCAGTAAAGGTTGTTGCTATTACTGGGGCACAGCTTCTTCCATCACACCATAACCCATTAAGTCTTACCTCGCTTGCGGCGGCAAATGGAATACTTACGAGTGGTCTTGACACAGCAACTGGCTCTAGTCGTAGAATAGAAGTTTTAGGAATTGATGGTGGTGTTTATACTAAGGGTAGAATAAAGGCATCATATACACAAGGTGATACATCAAACTGTTCACCAATAATTAAGATCAAATTAAATACAACTAATGCGACATGGGAACAATCTGGAGAATGGCGAATAGTTCTTAACATTACAAGTGGTTGTTATGTTGGTAATTTCACTATTTTCATGCCAGCATTTTCAATGATGGAATATTCAGATCATGTTGTTTATGTTGCACGTGACGGGTCAACTTATTTTGAAATAGACCAAATGGGATTTTCACGATCCCTCGCTGGAGCTAATGCCGCTACTGAAAGCTTTTCCAATGATGAAGTTGCTGGATCAAGTGTTGTGGTTGAGGTTGCAAATACTACTGGTTTTTATGAAGGGAATGAAGTTTTTATATCTGATAGTGTAAGTAGTGAATGGGCACAAATAAAAACGATTGTTACCAATACGAGTATTACAGTTGATACATTATTAAATTCTTACACTACAGCCAACGGAGCAAAGTTTGACATTTTAGATTTCACGCAAACGGCTGAAACATTACCCACCCAACGAGGATTGTTAAAATTAAAACATTTCAAAACTGGCGTCAATTCTGGTATTGAGTTTCAATGGGCAGTACCACACGATATTGATAATGATGAAGCCTTAAAGGTTCTAATTCAATATGCAGGAACTACAACAAATGTTGGTGAAGCTGTAACAAAGTGGCGATTGCAATGGAAATTGACTCAAATGTTTACATCAATCGAAGAATCATTTCAGTATGCAAATTTAGAGTATAGTGATATTACCCCGCCATCAACACTGTTTAATACTGTTGGTACATTAGTAGAAATTCCAGGGGAAGATCATGCAGGGAAACATGTTTTATCAGCGCAAATTGTTCGAATAGGGTTAGACGCTGGAGACACATATTCTGGTGATATAAAAGTCGTTGGCGTTGCGATACAATATACTGCCAATAAACTTGGATATGAAGTATAGGAGACGTGATGGAATATAAAACAATCAATGAACGTGGCGCAGATAAGGCTCGTCTTCTTAACTGGTTAATCCAGCCGAAGCAAGGCGTAAAGAAAGAACTTGCGGAGCTTGGCATTAATATCTTTGAGCAGAATCTTCGGAAAGGGATAGAGCCACACAAATCATCTATTCCATTTCGCAAGCGGTTTAGTAAAATAATCAACGACCCTAAATTTCCAGAAAGTTTTTGGGTTGATAACTATATTTTGTTTTGGTGCCGGCGCACAGAGAAGCGTTTAATAGTTGGCGAATCTACAAAGATACTTAACGAAATAGGTATCATGCAGACAAAAAACTATAAGTCTTTAGTATTGTTATTAATCTTAAACACGCTTATCGGATTTAATTTGGTATTTACATGGATTCTCTAAACATAGTCTCACATGGTTTTCTAAAAAGCACAAGTGGCTATAGCGTACCAGGGGTTTTAACCTTCGGATTTCTCGATGCACTTGGTGAACCTGGTGTGGTCGTCATTGATATCTTTGAAGTTTTGAAGGTAAGAAAGGATGTAGTTAAGATGGCAGACCGAAAAGGATTTAGACTTAAGAGAGAGAAAGTTTAGGATTTAATATAATGGATTTATTAGACGGACTTGTAGGACATTGGCCACTTGATCGACAGTCATATGACCAGGCAACGCACCAGTTTTCAGATAAGAGTGCAGAAGGGAATCATGGCACCGGGAATGGTGATAATCTTGGCGATACGTTTGACTTTAATATTGACCAGCATGGAATAGGTGGTGGTGCAACTCCGTTCGGCGGTGATGGTGATTACGTAAATTGCGGAAATAATTCAAGCCTAAACATAACAGATACGGGTACGTTCTGTGCGTGGATAAAATGTCACACTACCGTCTATGCTTACGCTGGCATTATTACCAAGGGTCTCGCTAACTCATATCGTATTTTTACCAATCTTTCAGATAAGCTATTCTTTAGACTACAGATAGGGGCTGAGGCGTTTAGTACAGAGATATCAAGTACTTTAGGCTTAAATGTTTGGAGATTTATAGCGGCTACTTATGATAAGGATGCTGGGTCAAATAACCAAAAACTGTATATTGATGGAGTGGTTGATAGGCAAAGAACAACTACTGGGGTTATAGGTACGGGAGAGGATGATGTAAGAATCGGAACCGTAAACACTGTATCCAGCTTCGATGGTTCCATCTCTGATGTTAGAATCTTCAATCGTGCATTATCACAAGATGAAATTACATGGCTTTATTTAGAACAAAAAAAGAATGCCTATGAAACAGTTACAATTCTTAAGCCATTAGACAAACCAGTTAGGATATCAAAAGAGCGCTCATTAATAGTTTTAAAAAAAGGAGAGAATTGTGGAATATAATCCATTTAAGTACGACCAAAACGTAGCAGCCAACGGAACGTATGAGGAGGTCTCGGTAGTTAACTGTGCATACATAAGGCTTTATCCGGTAAGTGGAAACGCATCTATTTATATTAATAATGTAGACAACCTGCCTCCGTTTATGCTTTATGAGTCAACTGATCTTGAAAATAAAGATGGACAGATAAGCAAGCTGGTTATTTACAGCTCAGGCGCAACCACAACCAATATTAAAATGGTTGAATATCCCAGGGGCGAAATCGTAAGAGCTGGGGTTGATTTGTAGTGTTATGACCAATCCATTCGACATAAAGTTCTTTGAGGGAGCCATTGGTGCAATACTTGGTGCAATAGCTACGATTTTTGTTTTTAATACCAGGGTCAAGAAGCTTGAGCAAGAACATATGGAATTTAGGCAAGAAACAAACCACATGTTTCGTGAAATTCGAGAAGATATTAAAATTCTTCTTGGTCGTAGACGAGACGATAGGGACTATGTAAGCAAGATAATGAGGGACGAATAGCAATGGCAGTGTATATTCCAAACAAGCGTCAGATCGAAGCTCACTGCGCTACAGAGCAATTTGTGGGCTATGGTGGAGCTATGGGTGGTGGCAAAACTCGCTGGATATGTGAGATGGCAAAGCTACTTTCC
>JAUVDT010000123.1 GCA_030595185.1 Gammaproteobacteria bacterium | reverse complement strand
ACCAGGCAAGCATCATCTCGCCGTTTACTTATAGGGAGAAATATTATAGTAAAATGATGCTATTGTAAATGTATTAGGGATGTTATAGTAATTTTTAGGCTTACGACCTGTAAACTGTGGAATTAATCTTACTTGTTTTTTCCCAGAAAGGACGGTATGGACGGTCAGGACGGTGATTTTATGATTTTATATAAGATGCACACATAATGCGCAATTTCGTTCCATAATATTGAGCGATTTTTTCCACTAATCATTGTTATGCCTAATAATTGTATAGGTAGAGAATTATGAACACCATGGACGAATTTTTTAGCTCTGAAGACATACAAGATATCCTAAAACTTATTGATGATGGGTTCCTTTTTGAAAGATTTGGACAAGAATTCCTGACTGCAAGACTAGGGTATAAGTTTTTAGCAAGTGGCGGCATTAAGGATCGAGGCATAGATGGACTTGAGTATGCCTCCGAATTAGAAAAAGATAAAAAGGTGGTATTCCAGTTATCAATAGGCAAAAATCCAGAATCAAAAATATCGGATACTGTAGACAAGCTCAATAAGAATGGTATTGAATTTTCAAGAATTACTTACCTAACAAATAGGCAAGTTAAGAATAAAGACGAATTAATAGATAATTATATAGATAGTAAAGGAGTCTCATTAAGAGTGTTTGATGGGGCTTGGATTGCAGATAATGCAAATAATTCACCAGCTACTCAGAATGTAATTAGAAGTTTTGTCCGCGACCATCTAAGAAAGTTTCAAAAGCCTGGTGAGGGGCTTGTTGTTCATGACTATCTAAGAGACCCTAAGCTCTATGTTTTTTTGATGCAACAAATTGGCAAAAGTGAACAAATTGATGACATAAATAACAATCTCATTGATTCATTAATATTGTATTCATTAAGAGATACAGATCCAGATAAGAGCAAGCTCCTTTCTGTCGAAGAGATAATCAATTCTGTGCTTGGTTTTGTGAATTTTGAAATAGAAAGAATACAATCAAAGATAAATAAACGTCTAAACAAATTATCCAAAAAACCAAATAGAAAGGTCAATCACCATACGGATGTTGATAAATACTGCATGCCCTATGAAACACGTTTGGAAATATTGGCGAGCAATGCCAGGGACGCATCCCTTTACGATATTTTCCATGATGAAGCCAGTGAGGTAATTAAGAGAAATCTAAATGCTGAAGGTGCTAGTGTACGCAGTATCACATCGCTGTTAGACAAAACTTTGGAGAAAATATATTACAAACAAGGGTTGGACTTTTCCGATTTTCTGTTAAATAGTGGCTGTGGTGATACATTCGAGGGCAGTCTGACGGAGACCGTAGAAGAAATTATTGAAGAAGCATCAATAATAGACAAAAACAGATCAAAGGTTAAAAGCGCATTAGTTGTATCAATAAGAGATCTGATATATCACGGATCGAATGAGTCAAAAGAATATTTAAAATCCTTATCCAAAACATACTTGATGCTTTTTCTTCTCAAGTGTGATCCGAAGATTGTTGACTACTTTCAATCAATGGCTGCAAACATGAGTATTTATGTATGTACATCCATACTTGTCCCAGCATTGTCAGAGATATTTCTCGAACCACAAAATCAACGATATTGGGGACTGTTGAAGTCTGCCAAGTCAAGGGGCGTTAGATTAATAGTAAACGACACAATAATTGACGAGTTGAATTTTCATATCCAACGATCAATGCATATATATGAAACTGAATATCAACGCAATATAGATTTCTATAGTGATGATGCAGTGGAGCTCGTTGATCAAATACTTGTTCGTGCATACATATATGCCTTAAAGGAAAAAAAGGCAACTTCGTATCGCGGCTTCTTGGAAAATTTCATTACTCTTGATGGCACTAACGCTAAGCAGGAGTTGATCGATTTTTTACATGAAGAATTTGGTATAGATTATGTTTCTAACAGTGAGGTCGAAGTTGAAATTGATAACAACGAGTATCAATCACTAGTGGACGAGTTAACCGTAGCCAAGAAATCTGAACAAAAGGCAAAAACAGACGCAAATCTAATACTTACAATATATGCACTAAGGAAAATGCATGGCGAAGAAAAGTCATCATTAGAGGGCTATAAGACATGGTGGCTTTCATCTGATACTGTGACGCACAGAACGGTAGCTGGACTGTTTAAGGATAAATATCCTGTAAGTTGTTATATGCGCCCTGATTTTCTATACAACTATATTAGCTTTACGCCACCAAAAGAAGCAGTTGCTCAAGTTTATAAAGATACGTTCCCAAACCTGCTTGGAGTGCAGATTTCTAATCATATTCCTCATAGTATTTCTGCGTCTATACGTGAACTCATAAAAGATCATTCGGAAAAATTGGATGGCAGAGTAAAGGCAAAAATCAGGGCGCTTATAGATGAGCTAAAAAGCAACCCCAATTTAGATATAAAAAACAAATTGGCAGCGTTCTTTACGTGAAAGGCATAATCATCTGCTTCACTTGACCGCAGAAGCCGTGCCGCTTTAGAGTAATTGTTGTTTTACAACAGTTCATCTCTTTTTTGATAGTTTTTAGGACAGCGTCTGCGGCAGGTGACCAGCACGACCTTCAATTTTGAAAAAGGTGGCCTCATGAAAAAAGATCAACTCATAGACAGGTTCAAACTCGCAGCAAAAAAATATGTTGAAAATGATGCATGGACTTCATCGGCTTTGACGTTTCTAACTGGCCAAGAACCCGGAGAACTTCAAATATTTTCAACATCAAAAACTACTGATGTAGCAGAGATTTTTTCTTTCAACGATGAATTGAAATCCATAATTAACTCTATAGAAGACGATTACCTAAAAAAAAAAGCTAATAGAAATTCAAAGGTCTTTAGAAAATTATATATTCAAGAAAACTATGACCATTTTTTGCGGCCCATCTTGCGTTGGCAAAGATACGGTATTGAGTCATTTGAAATTACTTTTCCAGCATAAAGATATTGATTTTGACTATTTAGACAAATACACAACAAGATCACCGCGAGCTGGGGAGAACAAAAATGTAGACCCAAGAAAATTAGAACCAAGTTCGAATTATATCTTCATTGAAGATCCAGACGAATTTAATAAACATGTTGATATTATAGAGCATTATGCTCTTTACAAGCAAAAATATGGCTTTTCAAAAAAACACCTTCTGTCAAATTTCCCTAATTTGGCATGTATCTTTGGAGATTTAAGAAAAATTGCACAGTTTCGAAAACATGTCGAAGAAAAATACAACAGGAGAACTTTTGCCGTTTTGCTTCTAGCTGACATTCAGGCGCTGGAAACTAGACTTGATAGAAGGCATACAATAAGCGCTGAAGAGTACAAAAAAAGGAACAAAGAACTGAGGAATCAAGTAGGTTATATTGAACAAAATCCTTCTAAAATCAACAATGACTTTGATCTTGTAATCGACAATAGCGACAGATCTGCCATTCAGCAGGTTCTTGACAAAACTCTTGAGAAACACTTCCTTTCGAAAGTCAGCGTGGTCTAACCTGTCAGTTCAGGTGACAGCCAGGGCCGTGTCGTTTTTGATTTTGGTGCAAATTTAGAAAATTATCAATATATCAAGGTCAGTGGAAGCCCTGGCTGCCCCTGACTTCTACGTTAGCAGCGTCAAAACCTTAACATCATTTTCCTCCCACTTTCGCTTCTAATCTATAATCCTTCCGAGGTTTCCGTATGTACGAAAACTCTTATCCTGGCGCATCCCTTTTCCGTCGCTGTGCTCAAACCAGGCAAGCATCTTCAGGCTATTATTTAAAGGGTAAATTCCTTGGTAGCATAGTATAAATAGCATAGTATAATCATCAACTTATCCACCATCCATCGTCCAATTAGTATAAACTGCGAAAAGGAAAATCTCAATAAAACAGGACTCCGCTTTACAGTTTAAGTAGTTCAGGAACTCGTTCTATAAATTACTGATAGGATGGGATGCTTTGTTAAAATTAGACGATATACTTTATTACTACCATTATTACTTCTCACTTATCTTTCACAAATACCTTTTAGGAGCCACCAGATGCCCATATTCGGGCTTTTATACTTTTAGGCAAGCCAGAGTATTAGCCGCAGGAATATAGTCATTTATTCGATTTCTCCTACCGACCCTTTTTTGGACTTTTAGACCGAGCAATTGACCCGCGTGTCATGATACTTGCGTCCTTCTTACATAATCCGAACTTAATTATCGGACAGACTTGGGGTTTATCATAATCAAGAGTCCATAAGAACAAATTTCAGCCCCGACAAAAATCCTGCCTTTTACAACTACGTCCATCCGATAATTCGGATTATATAATCGAAAGCACAGATTCCGCCACGCTCCTGCTTTGCTAATATCCACTGCCTATGCTTTCTCTACTGTTTTGAATAAAAAGAATTGCGGTAATATTCTATTTAGATAACTGCTAATGTAAGGCGACCTACTTTTGTTAGCGCGTTTTTAGCATTCATAGAACTGGAATCTATCAGCCATTTTCATCATTGTCTTAATCTTTTATCCGACCAGATTTATTGTCTGCGGTACCCTATATATGAATAACGGAATATTTCGTGAGGTATACGTTATAGCCCCCCACTAACTTTTCTATAACCCATTTATCAGTAACACGAGAAGGGCTGTCGATTGATTTCGATGGCCCTTTTTGCGTTGAAAGGAGGTGT
>JAUVDT010000117.1 GCA_030595185.1 Gammaproteobacteria bacterium | reverse complement strand
TATTACTATTGTTGATAAAAAAGGCGGCAGAACACATATTGTGACACAAACCAATGCACGTCATATTTTACTTAAGCCTACTATTATCGAAGATCAAAGTCGTGTTAAACGTCGTTTGAATAATATCCGTACTCGTATTATTAATGGTGAAGACTTTGCTACTATGGCGAAAGCTTATTCAGAAGATGCATCCTCTGCTACTAAGGGTGGTGACCTGGGCTGGTTTAAACCAGGTACTATGGTTCCGGAGTTTGATGAAGCAGTCAATAACTTACAAATTGGCGATATCAGTGAATTAGTTCGCAGCAGCTTTGGTTATCATATTATTGAAGTCCTGGGACGTCGCACACATGATGATGCTGATGAACTCATACGAGAGAAAGCTCGTGCAGCTTTGAAAAAACGCAAAGTTGCAGAAGAAAAAGAGCTATTTTATCATCGTATTCGTGATGAAGCCTTTGTTGAAATTCGTCTGAATAACTCTTAATTTGGCTGAAGGCTCTTAATTTGCATACACTTGTCGTTACACCGGGAGAACCTGCAGGCATTGGCCCTGATCTTTGTATTGACTATGCCCAACAGGAACATGACTTTCAATTAGTCTTAATCACAGATCCTGCAATGCTTCAAGATAGAGCCACACAATTGGGTCAATCTATTGAGCTGATCCCTTATGATAAAACTATCAAACAAGCTTCTGGTAAAGGACAAGTCTTTTATCAAGCTGTTTCATTAGCCCAACCTGCCATTGCCGGACAATTAAATGTTCATAATGCCGATTATATTTTAAAAACCCTCGATCAGGCAATACAAGGATGTCTCAATGGTAATTTTGATGCCCTGATAACCGGCCCGATTCATAAGGGTATTATCAATCAATCAGGGGTCCCGTTTACCGGACATACTGAATATCTGGCACAACAAACAGCAACAGAAAAAGTAGTAATGATGCTGGCAACTGAGGAAATGCGTGTTGCTCTGGCTACTACACATTTACCTCTAAAAGATGTTTCCCAAGCCATTACTAAAGAAAGCCTTGAGCAAGTAATTCATATTCTCAATAATGATCTCATTACAAAATTCTCTATTGAAAGTCCCCACATTCTTATCTGTGGCCTTAACCCGCATGCAGGTGAAGATGGACATCTGGGCAGAGAAGAATTAGATACCATTATCCCTGTTATTGAACAGTTAAAAAAGCAAGGTCTTAATTTAACCGGACCATTACCAGCAGATACCTTATTTAATAAAAAGAATTTATCACAGGCTGATGCAGTACTCGCCATGTACCATGATCAGGGCTTGCCGGTATTAAAGTATCAAGGTTTTGGACAAGCTGTTAATGTTACTCTGGGCTTGCCGATTATTCGAACCTCTGTTGATCATGGTACAGCTCTGGATTTGGCTGCCACCGGCAAGGCCAGCACAGGTAGTCTGCACTATGCCATCAATGTAGCTCGGCAGATGATAAAATCTAAAAATTAGTTCAGCCCGGAAAAAGATATTTTCCCTGCTTAAAGCTTGATTTTACAAGAATAAGCCTTATTTCTCAGTATTCATAGAACAATTAGGATGAATGACATTGGAACAATATAGAGGTACGACAATCCTTTCAGTACGCCGTGGTAATCAGGTTGTTATTGGTGGTGATGGTCAGGTTTCTCTGGGCAATACCATAATGAAAGGCAATGCACGTAAAGTGCGCCGTTTATTTCACGGCAAAGTCATTGCTGGTTTTGCAGGTGGTACAGCCGATGCATTCACCCTCTTTGAACGTTTTGAAACAAAGCTGGAAAAACATCGCGGACAATTAGTCCGTTCTGCTGTGGAGCTTGCCAAAGATTGGCGTACCGAGCAATCATTAAGAAAGTTAGAAGCTCTATTAGCCGTAGCTGATGAAACCGCATCCTTAATTATTACTGGTAATGGCGATGTGATTGAACCTGAAGAAGGACTGATAGCGATTGGTTCTGGTGGCCCCTATGCCCAATCTGCAGCAAGAGCTTTATTGGATAATACTGATTTAAGTGCTCAGGAAATTGTTAAAAAAGGTTTAACCATTGCTGGTGATATCTGTATTTATACCAATTATAACCATACTATTGAAGTTTTAGATTTAGATGAAGCACAAGAAGATTCTGAATAAAACATAGTTCTTGATAACAAAACACATTTTGCATAACGTATAAACAGGAGTTTAAATATCCAATGTCCCAGATGACACCCAGAGAAATTGTTCAGGAACTGGATAAGCACATTATTGGTCAGGCTGATGCAAAAAGAGCAGTGGCTATTGCTTTAAGAAATCGCTGGCGCAGGAGCCAGGTAGAAGAACCTTTAAGTAGTGAAATTACTCCCAAAAATATTCTTATGATTGGCCCCACTGGTGTAGGTAAAACGGAAATTGCCAGACGCTTAGCCCGTTTAGCCAATGCACCCTTCATTAAAATTGAAGCCACAAAATTTACTGAAGTAGGTTATGTTGGTCGTGATGTTGAGTCTATTATCCGCGATCTTCTGGATGTTTCCATCAAAATGACTCGTGAACAGGCAATAGAGAAGGTGCAGAATCGAGCATTAGATGCTGCAGAAGAGCGTATTCTGGATATTTTATTACCACCTGCCAGAGGCAAGCCTGATACTTCTGATGATTGGGAACAAGACTCTTCTTCTACTGAAAACACCACACGGCAAAAGTTTCGCAAAATGCTGCGTGAAGGCAAGTTAGATGATAAAGAGGTTGAAATTGAGGTACAAGCAGCTGCTGTTGGTGTAGAAATTATGGCCCCACCTGGAATGGAAGAAATGACCAACCAGTTGCAGGGTATGTTTCAGAATTTAGGCGGCGGCGGTAAAACCAAACAGCGTAAAATGAATGTTAAAGATGCTATGAAGGTGCTGACAGAAGAAGAAGCAGGAAAGTTACTCAATGAAGATGATATCAAACATCAGTCAGTAACTAATGTTGAACAGCATGGTATTGTTTTTCTAGATGAAATTGACAAAATTGCCACACGTAGTCAAGGTCGCGGCCCTGAAGTTTCCAGAGAAGGCGTACAGCGTGATCTGCTTCCACTGGTAGAAGGAAGCACCGTATCAACCAAACATGGAATGATAAAAACAGATCATATTTTATTTATCTGTTCAGGTGCTTTTCACTTATCTAAGCCTTCAGATCTTATTCCTGAATTACAGGGACGCTTACCCATTCGAGTGGAACTTAATGCCCTTGATGTAAAGGACTTTAGTCGTATCCTGGTCGAGCCTGATGCATCTCTAACAGAACAATATATTGCTTTAATGGCAACAGAAGAACTCACTTTAACATTTGAAAAAAGTGCCATTGAGAGAATTGCTGAAGTTGCTTTTACTGTCAATGAGTCCACCGAAAATATCGGTGCACGACGTCTGCATACAATTATGGAGCGGCTACTTGAGTCTACCTCTTTTGAAGCATCCGATAAAAGCGGAGAAAGCCTGACCATTGATGGTCAGTATGTAGATGATCAATTAGGTGAATTAGCCGTTGATGAAGATTTATCACGTTATATTTTATAAACAAAGCTTTTAACAATTATTGTAGTTAGTGGACATCCGCAAACAGCTATTTTTTGCTCTTAGCTTTTACTGATTTGCTTGCAAAGCAGTTATCCTGTGCCCACTTCTTTAGAAGGGGGATTGAGGGGGTTGAGAAATCAACAAATTAAACCCCCTCAGTCCCCCTTTGAAAAAGGGGGAAGTAAGATCAAGAGCTATTTACTCCCGAAGGAAATACTATTGGGGTGCGGAATGGACACTAGTTAGTAGTAATTACAATCTATTTGAGGTTATATTATGTCCACACCAACACCCACAGAAATTAATTTTCATCAAAAATCACATGAGCTTGAAGTCGCTTTTGATGAAGGCTCACGTTTTCATTTTAGCAGTGAATTTTTACGTGTTCATTCCCCTTCTGCTGAAGTAAGAGGTCATGCACCTGGTGAAGAAACATTGCAAATCGGTAAGGAAAATGTGAATATTGAATCCATGGAACCCGTGGGTAATTATGCCATTAAAATCACCTTTACTGATGGCCATGATAGCGGTATTTTTTCCTGGGACTTATTCTATGATTATGGTAAAAACCATGAAGCCATGTGGAAAGATTATTTACAGAAATTAAAAGACGCCGGTCATGAGCGTAAGTTAAATTAAGTTTGTACTTACAATACGGCTATGCAAATTTTAAGGAGAAATTCAATATGCTAGAGAGTATAAAAACAAAGCCACTTAATATGGCTGAGAGCTGGTCTACTATTGAAGAGTTTACTAACTTCTGTGATAAAGAAAAAGAACGTCAGATGAATTCAGATACGGATTTTATTGAAGCCGACTTTGAACAGGCAAAAGATCTGGCTCTGGAAAAATTAAACCTCCTTAAAGAAGATGGCTGGATATGATAATTAACAGTATTCATGCAAAAAATGTCCTTAAATTTGAACAATTAGAACTAAATGATCTCCCTGAAGATGGTGTTATTGCCATTAGTGGTTTTAATGAATCAGGTAAAAGCACCATTGGCGAAACAATTTGCTTTGCCTTATTTGGTCGTACGTTTTCTATTGATGATAAAAAATTAAAAAAAATTATTCGTTGGGGAGCTAGCGAATGTAGTGTCACTATCAATTTTACCCGAAAACAACTCACTTCAGCTGATGCTAGTGATTCTAGTCCTGGGGATGAACAATGGGCAATTACGCGCATGCTGGACTTTGCCGGCAATCATTCTGCCAAGTTATATAATATTAATGATATATCTAAACCTATTGCCAGGGGTATTAAAGAGGTTGAAGAGGCACTGTATAAAATAACCGCTATAAAATTTGAAGAATTTATTGAATCCTTCTATCTGGCACAAAGAGAAATTACTACACCTCATCCTCATAGTTATACACTTAAAAGTATGGCAGGAATCTCTACTCTGGAGCATTGTAATCAGCTTATACATCAGGAAATAAATGATGATGAGCAGTCATGCAATGATATTAGACTACAAATACAGACATTAGAGACAGAGGTTGAGGAACTGGATATTGATAATCAACATCTGGAT
>JAUVDT010000115.1 GCA_030595185.1 Gammaproteobacteria bacterium | reverse complement strand
GAAGCCAGTGATGATTGTGGTGAAGTCATTTTAGGCAAAGAAGACAGTGCGTTTTGGAAAGATAATAAAGCGGCAAAAATAAATGCACTTCGTACGCGTAAATTGATTACAGATGCGGATATTGTTGTCGTGCGTTTTGGTGAAAAATTTAAACAGTGGAACGCCGCATTTGATGCCGGTTTTGCTTCTGCTTTAGGTAAATCGATTATTACTTTGCATGATGAGGCATTAATTCATCCCCTGAAAGAAGTAAATGCGGCGGCTTTAGCAAGTGCTCAAACACCAGAGCAAGTAGTAGAAATTTTGGCTTATACATTGAGTGCAGAGTAGTAATGAACAAATTTAAAAGTATTTTATCTAAAATTCCAACCTTTCAATTAGCATTGATTTCTTTAATGTTGGGTCTGGCACCTTTTGTACCAGAGCCACATTTGTTGGAAAAGTTGAAAATGTTAATGGCCGGCAACCTTGTTAAGCCGATTGATATCTTTGATTTAATTATGCATGGAACGCCTGTCACATTACTGATATTGAAATTGACCTGGGCAAAAAACTCAGAGTCGTAAGTCGTAAAAATTTTATTTTTCTTAAGTCTTTGTCAAGGTTTAATCTTCTTGTTTTGACTTAAGATTAAGGACTTACGACTTCAGACTTTAAATTCAATACTTAAACGATGTGTCCGGATTCAACAATAAGGATGTTGCTCTTCTCTGTACTGAGTGCGATAGCAGAGCGAGAGTTTTACGTAATCAGATCAATTTCTCCAAATGTTTCATTCACATCAATAGTATGTATTACGCCTTTTTTAAGCGTAATAAAATCTACTTTTCCAGAGAGGGATTTTTTTTAGTGCGCGGATAATGTGCTGGTTATCAACAGTCATTATCTAGTTATAGTTGATAACGACTGTTTTAGAAGTGAAACCTTTAGGCAGTAGACGATTTTAAGTCGCAAGATATTTTTGGCAATCCAGCCAGCGTTCTTAATTTTTCAGGGTCATTAATTTCAATGTGCTTACGTTGAGAGTTAATCAAACCTTCGTGCTGTAAATGGCTAAAGGTACGGCTGATTGTTTCAATGGTTAGCCCAAGATAGTTGCCGATGTCTTTTCGTGACATGCTGAGGTTAAACTCTAATGGCGAGAAGCCTCGTTTTTCCATGCGGTCAGACATATTAATTAAATATGCAGCCACACGTTCTTCGGCTGATTTTTGTCCCAACAGAATTAACAACGCCTGATCTTCAGTAATTTCTTTACTCATAATACGTAGCAACTGATGTTGCAAGCTAGGTAGCTGAGAGCTGAGTTTTTCAAGGTTACTAAAAGGGATTTTGCAGACACTGGTGGTTTCTAATGCAATGGCTGAACAGGGGTGTGAACCTTCATGTACCGCATCCAGTCCCATCATTTCACCGGCTAGATAAAAACCTGTGATTTGTTCATCACCATTGTCATCTTGAGAAAATGTTTTAACAGAGCCAGAGCGAACAGCGTAGATAGCGTCAAATAGATCGCCGTGCTGGAATAAATATTCCCCTTTCTGATATGGCTTAGAGCGCTTGATAATATCATCAAGCTGATCCATATCATTATTTTCCAAACCTAGCGGCAGGCACAACTGATGTAATTTACAGTTTTTACAGGCAGTTTTAAGTGTTGATAGTTTGACAGTAGGGGGAGTCATTATTTTTATCCACTTTGTTGATATAGATAGGATATGGTGAAAAGTGGCGTTTGCCAAGCATCAAATCTTAATTTTTCACCAAATTAGTACATTCTTTTGAATAATGGTGCTATTTACCACTACCTTCACATGGAGGAGAACTTGGTGCAGCGCCTTTTTCAGCCCATTCATCAGGTGTCATAGTATGCAGAGCCATGGCGTGAATTTGGGTTAGCTCTTCACTGAGAATGCTATTTAGCAGGCGATGTCTTTTAATTAGCATTTGACCATCAAATTGATCGCTAACAACCAAAATTTTAAAATGTGACTCTGAGCCATCAGGCACGTTATGCATGTGGCTTTCGTTTTCAACTTCAAGGTGCAGTGGATTCATTGCATCCTGGATTTTATTGGTGATGGTTTCTTGCATTGTCATGGGGACGGCTCATGTATAGATGTAGTGTGTTATTTTATCAGTGAGATGATAAAAAGATAACCATACTTTTTTTCTGGGATAAAAAAAGCCGATAAATCCACTTGGCTAGATTTATCGGCTCTACTCTCCCCCCCAGGAGACCATGCAATCTATTCGTTAAAATAGAAACTGCAGGTTTGTGCATGAGGCACAGTTGAAGATTACAATAGAATGGTTTTTTGTAAATTGAGCTAGATCAATTTATGGTGACTAATCAATTTTATCCAGTAAATGCCAGTGATTGTTCTGAAAAATCTCGACGGAATTAAAGTTTGTTTTGTATTGCATTTTAGGGTGACCATCAATCCAGTAGCCGAGATAGAGATAGGGTAGTTGATGATCTTTGCAGTGTTGAATCTCTTGTAAAATGCAATAAGTACCGAGACTTCGGTTGGCAAAGTCGGGATCAAAAAAAGTATAGACAGCTGAATAACCATTACGAATTTTATCGATTACCGCTATGGCTAATAATTGTTCGTTTTCTCTAAACTCCAAGAAGTGCGTCTTACTCCAATGACAAATTAAGAAGTTTTTAAAATCATCTTCTGATGGATTGCTCATCTCACCACCAGCATGGCGATGGTCCAGGTACTTTTTATATAACTCAAAGTATTCTGTTTTAAAAGTTGCATCGACTTGTTTAATGTTGATTTGGCTATTTCGTTTGAGGCAACGGCGTTGGCTACGACTAGGCGTAAATTTCTGGATATCAATGCGGCAAGGTGTGCAGCTATTGCAAGTTGCACAGTGAGGCCGGTAGACATGATCGCCACTGCGTCTGAATCCGATCATGCCCAATTGTTCATAAGCATCGGCATGCATGTCGATATTGGGATCGGGCACTACATTTTGACACAGTCGGTCTTCGTAATAAGCGCAAGTGTGTTCGACAGTGAGGTAAAAATCCCGATCTTGAAGTGACATGACAATTCACAAAAGTGTAGAAGCTAACAGTATCTGACGTTACTTGCGTCTTTTCAAGCTCAGGGCCTTACTCATTTACAGCGAATATAAGCCGGTAATGCTATACTAATGGGCTGTTTATCGTTATTTATGGATCACTCATGACCCGCCAGCAACGCCTAGAAGAATTTCAGCAATTATTAGCAAGTCGCATCGTTATTTTAGATGGCGCGATGGGCACGATGATTCAAGGCTATAAACTCGGTGAAGACGATTACCGTGGTCAGCGTTTTGCTGATTGGGAAAGTGACCTTAAAGGCAATAATGACTTATTGTCATTGACGCAACCGCAAATTATTAAAGCCATTCATAAAGATTACCTTGAAGCGGGCGCGGATATTCTTGAGACCAATACCTTTAATGCAACGCGTATTGCGATGGCTGATTACGAGATGGAAGAACTCTCGTACGAAATGAATGTTGAGTCGGCACGACTTGCTCGTGAAGCGGCAGATGAAATTGCGGCGGCTACTGGCAGCCCGCGTTATGTTGCCGGCGTGTTAGGGCCAACCAATCGCACTGCAACTATTTCACCCGATGTGAATGACCCTGGTTTTCGTAATGTAACATTTGATCAACTGGTTGAAGCTTATTGTGAATCGGCTCGTGGTTTAATCGAGGGTGGTTCAGACTTTTTATTAGTAGAAACTATTTTTGATACCTTAAATGCGAAGGCTGCATTGTTCGCTATTGAAACCGTTTTTGCTGAAGACAACTGCCGTTTACCAATTATGATTTCTGGTACGATTACCGATGCATCAGGTCGTACTTTATCAGGTCAAACCACCGAAGCATTTTGGAATTCATTAAACCATTCTAAGCCAATTTCTTTTGGTTTGAACTGTGCATTAGGCGCGATAGAAATGCGCCCTTATGTGGCAGAGCTAAGTCGTATTGCCAATACCAATGTATCGGCCCACCCGAATGCCGGTTTACCCAATGAGTTTGGTGAGTACGACGAAACACCAGAGCAAATGGCAGAGACGATTAAGGAGTTCGCCGAGAGCGGTTTCTTAAACATTGTCGGTGGTTGTTGTGGTACATCGCCTGCGCACATTAAAGCCATACGTGATGCAGTCATTGATATTAAACCGCGCAGTATTCCCGATATTCCGGTTGAATGTCGACTCTCTGGTTTAGAGCCACAAAATATTTCTGCCGATTCTTTATTTGTAAACGTTGGTGAAAGAAACAATGTTACCGGTTCGGCCATCTTCAAACGTTTGATCATGGATGAAGAATACGAAAAGGCATTAGCGGTTGCACTTTTGCAAGTTGAAAATGGCGCACAGATTATCGATATCAATATGGATGAAGCAATGCTGGATTCTAAAGCGGCAATGGTACGCTTTTTGAACCTGATTGCTTCTGAGCCGGATATTTGCAAAGTACCGGTGATGATCGACTCATCAAAATGGGAAGTGATCGAAGCCGGTTTGAAATGCGTGCAAGGCAAAAGCATTGTTAACTCAATCAGCTTAAAAGAAGGCGAAGAAAACTTTATTAAATATGCCGAGCTGGTTCGCCGTTATGGTGCCGCCGTTATTGTTATGGCGTTTGATGAAACCGGGCAAGCAGATACCGAAGCGCGCAAGATTGAAATCTGTAAACGCTCTTATGATATTTTAACCAAAGTGGTTGGCTTTCCGCCAGAAGATATTATTTTTGATCCAAATATTTTTGCAGTCGCAACCGGTATCGAAGAACACAATAACTACGCAGTAGACTTTATTGAAGCGACGCGTGAAATTAAAAAGCAATGTCCGCATGCCATGATCAGTGGTGGTGTCTCGAATGTTTCGTTTTCATTCCGTGGTAATAATCCGGTGCGTGAAGCGATTCACTCGGTGTTTTTGTATTACGCGATTAAGAATGGCATGGGCATGGGAATTGTTAACGCCGGTCAGTTAGCTATCTACCAAGACTTGCCAGACGAATTACGTGAACGTGTTGAAGACGTGATTTTAAACAAACGTGACGATGCAACCGACCGTTTATTGGAAGTGGCGGATAAATATCGCGGTGATGGCAGCACGGGCGCAGTTAAAGAAGATGAAGAGTGGCGCAGTTGGCCTGTTAATAAACGACTGGAGCACTCGCTGGTTAAAGGCATTACTGAATTCATAGACGACGACACCGAAGAAGCAAGACTCGCCGCAGAACGGCCACTACACGTCATTGAAGGACCTTTAATGGACGGCATGAACGTGGTCGGTGATTTATTTGGCGATGGT
>JAUVDT010000042.1 GCA_030595185.1 Gammaproteobacteria bacterium | reverse complement strand
TCACGCACTGTTGTAATGGCGTTTTCAGCAATGTTACTGACATTCCATAATGACTCACAACCACAAATATCATGCACAAAGCGCTCGATAATTCTTTGGCCTTGCTGCGTGTGTGTTACTTCGGGATGAAACTGAACACCGTAGAATTTTTTCTCTTCATTGGCGATACCGGCAATGGGCGCGGAATCGGTTGATGCCATTAGTTTAAAACCTTCTGGCATTTCTACCACGTGGTCACCATGGCTCATCCAAACATCAAGCAAGCCATAACCTTCTTCGGTGACTTCGTCTTCAATGTCTTTTAATAATGACGTGTGACCACGAGCGCGAACTTTTGCAAAGCCGTATTCGTGTTGATCGGCATTTTCAACTTTACCGCCCAATTGAGCCGCCATGGTTTGCATGCCATAACAAATACCAAACACAGGCACGCCTAAATCAAAAACAGCTTGAGGAGCTACCGGTGCATCTTCACCAATCGTACTTTCTGGCCCACCCGATAAGATAATACCGCTGGGTTTAAAGTCTTTAACATCCTGATCACTAATATCCCAGGCATACAATTCACAATAAACTCCGGCTTCACGAATTCGACGTGCGATGAGTTGAGTGTATTGAGAACCAAAATCGAGTATTAAAATACGATCACTGTGGATATTTGCTTGAGTCATGAAATTCCTGATTAGCTAAAAAGTAAAAACAGAATGAGAAAAACGCAGCCCGAGGGCTGCGTTGCAAGAATCAACTATTAAGATTCGATACGGTAGTTCGGTGCTTCTTTAGTGATGGTGACATCATGCACATGTGATTCACGCATACCAGCCGAAGAGACTTTTACAAACTCAGGCTTGCTGCGCATTTCATCCATGTCCTTACAACCCACATAGCCCATGCTCGAACGGATACCGCCCATTAGTTGGTGTACGATATTAACCATAAGGCCTTTGTACGCCACACGGCCTTCTATGCCTTCTGGTACTAATTTTTCAACACCGTCTTTGTTGTCCTGGAAATAACGGTCGCTAGAGCCTTGCGCCATTGCACCCAGTGAACCCATACCGCGATACGCTTTGTATGAACGACCCTGGAACAATTCGATTTCACCCGGTGACTCTTCAGTACCGGCAAACATGCTACCGACCATAATGCTGTACGCGCCAGCAGCTAATGCTTTTGCCATATCGCCTGAAAAGCGGATACCGCCATCAGCAATCAAAGGAACACCCGTGCCTTCCAGCGCTTGCGCAACACTATCAATAGCAGACATTTGCGGCACACCCACACCTGCAACAATACGTGTGGTGCAAATTGAACCTGGACCAATACCCACCTTAACCGCGTCAGCACCAGCCGCTACTAAATCTTTAGCTGCTTCACCCGTTGCGATATTACCGCCAATTACCTGTACTTGTGGGTAGTTGTCTTTCACCCATCTAACGCGGTCGATAACACCTTGTGAGTGACCATGAGCGGTATCAACCACAATCACATCTACATCTTCAGCAACCAGTACTTTAACGCGCTCTTCAGTGTCTGCACCTGTACCAACAGCAGCACCTACTCGTAAGCGACCTTGATCGTCTTTACATGCATTTGGGAAATCATCTGATTTTTGGATATCTTTAACCGTAATCATGCCGCGAAGCTGAAAGTCACTGTTTACGACTAATACTTTTTCAATGCGGTGTTTATGCAATAACGCGGATACTTCTTCGCGACTAGCGCCTTCACCAACCGTTACGAGATCATCTTTACCCGTCATAATAGTAGAAACAGGGTTATCTAGCTGTGTTTCAAAACGTAAATCACGACTTGTGACGATACCCACTAAGTTTTCACCATCAACAACCGGTACACCTGATATTTTATATTCACGAGTTAGGGCCAGTACATCTCGGATCGAAACATTCGATACCACTGTAATCGGTTCAACGATCACACCGCTTTCGTATTTTTTAACACGACGAACTTCAGCCGCTTGCTGAGCCGGTGTCATATTCTTATGAATGATACCCACACCGCCCTCTTGAGCCAGTGCAATACCGAGCCTTGATTCGGTAACAGTATCCATTGCAGCAGATAACAACGGGATATTCATTTTGATCCCTTTGGTCAACTGAGTACTCAGGTCGACCTCTTTAGGCACAACAGTAGAGTGGGCTGGAATCAATAAGACATCGTCAAAGGTAAGAGCTTCCTGAACAATTCGCATGGTTATCCCGTGTATATTATAAAATCCTTTAATTATAGAATTAAGCGGATGAAAGGTAAATAATAAAAAATGATTTTACTTTCTAGCCAACTTAGTTAGAATCATGAAGCCGAATATTTTAAATATAAAAAACGGTGTTTAAGAAAGGCAAAGTTAATTAATAACTTATTAATTTCTAATAATGCCAAATTATTACAAAAACCAGTATTGTGAGGAGTTCAAATGATTCAGAAAGCTACGTTAGCTGGTATCATCTTAGCGGGTCTTATGGGCCTGAGTGGCTGTGCAGCTACAAAAGTAGGTATGTACAATGCCGATGAAGATGGCTACAAAGCAGCATTAATAGAAACAAAAGCTCTTGTTAATAAAGCAAAAGCAGCTGGTGCAGAATGGCGTGACATTCGCTGGCCTAGTGCTAAGAAAAAGAAAAACAAGAAGAAGCATGCTAAGACCTTATTTGGTAAAGCAAGCAAAGCAGCTAAAAATGGCGACTATGAAACGGCTATTAAACTGCTAAACAAAGCTCAAAAACATGCCAAAATTGGTATGGCAGTTGCAAAAACCCAGAAAAATGCAGGCCCTCACGCGATGTAAGCGTTTGAATTTTTCTTAAAAAAGCCGGGCTTGCCCGGCTTTTTTTATGCCAACAATATATACTACACTCTCTTAATTCACTGATACCCAATCAATAGACACATGTCGTTCATAGCCGAAGACCGCACTCCTCTTAGCGTTAGCCAACTCAATAACATGGTTAAAGAGCTACTTGAGAACAACCTGCCTCCGTTGTGGATTGAAGGTGAAATTTCTAACTTCGCTAAACCCGCATCAGGTCATATGTACTTCAGCCTGAAAGATTCTAATTGCCAGGTTCGATCGGTAATGTTCCGTAACCGTAATATGTTGCTGGATTTCAAACCCGAAAATGGCAGCCAGGTCTTAGCCAAGGTTCGCATTGGTTTTTATGAAGCACGCGGTGAGTTTCAAGTATTGGTAGATCGACTTGAAGAAGTCGGTGATGGTCAATTACAACAGCAATTTGAGCGTTTAAAGAAAAAACTGGCTGCTGAAGGTCTATTTGATGAAGACACTAAATTAGAATTACCAGAACTACCGCAAAGAATCGGCGTTATTACATCCCCTACTGGTGCAGCTATTCGTGATGTATTGAGTGTTTTGGAGCGTCGTTTCCCATCAATACCAGTGAGTATTTACTCCGTACCGGTACAAGGTAAGGATGCGGCAGCAAAGATCGCTCAAATGATCCTTAAAGCCTCTGTACAGCAACATTGTGATGTACTGCTACTAGTTCGTGGCGGCGGCTCATTAGAAGACTTGTGGTCGTTTAATGAGGAAGTGGTTGCTCGTGCCATTGTTGATTGCAAAATTCCTATCGTTAGCGGCGTTGGTCATGAAGTCGACATTAGTATTGCCGATTTTGCTGCCGATGTGAGAGCAGCAACCCCGAGCGCTGCAGCAGAACTGGTAGCACCCGATCAATACAGCTACTTACAAAGTTTTGATTATTACGCAGATCGTCTCCTGCAATTAACTCAACAGCATATTAAACAACAGAAACAGCAACTGCACTGGCTTAAACAGCGACTCAGACAGCAACACCCTCAATCACAATTACACCAGCTTGAAAACAAGCGACACAATTTAAGCAAACGCTTACTTCATCTTTGGAAAAATCAAATATCAACCAAAAAGTCTGCATTAAAGCTGCAATTAAGCCATTTGCAACAACAGTCGCCGTTGATGCTAATTAATCAGCATCAAAACCAATTACGATCTTTGACTGGACGATTGAAACAATCCAGCGTCAATCAACATAAAATAAAAGAACAAAAACTAGCCGCCTGTGCACGTACTTTGAATGCATTAAGTCCATTACAAACATTATCCAGAGGTTATGCCATTGTGAATATGCAACAAAGCAGCGAAAATATCATTTCCTCTGAACAAGTTAAAATTGACGATATTCTTAAAATTCGCTTTCACTCTGGCTCTGTTCATTCAATCGTCACAAAAACAGATACAAACGAATAAAATCAAGCATTTAAGGCAGCTTTTATCATTAAAACGTGCTACCTTTGGCGACTAAATAAAATAAAATAACTTGCACCAAGCGTGAATATTTGTTAAAAGATCGCGCTTGTTTATTGACATAGCTATAACGGAGTATCTCAATGGCTGACAATTCGCCAAATAGCCTCAACTCTATCCCACCTTATAAAGAAAAAAAGGGTGAGGAATACATGAATGAGAATCAGGTTGAACATTTCACAAAGATTTTGGATGCCTGGAAAGATGAATTAATGCATGAAGTTGACCGCACGGTTGACCATATGAAAGATGATGCAGCTAATTTTCCAGACCCAGCTGACCGTGCTTCTCAAGAAGAAGAATTCAGTTTAGAACTTCGCACGCGTGACCGCGAAAGAAAACTGATTAAGAAAATCGATAAAACACTCGAAGAAATCAGTAGTGGTGATTATGGTTACTGCGAAACTTGCGGTGTTGAAATTGGTATTCGTCGATTAGAAGCAAGACCGACGGCTACTCAATGTATTGACTGCAAGAGTCTTGATGAGATTCGTGAAAAGCAATTGAAAGGCTAACTTTCAACGCTATCGATTAAAAAAGCCGATTTTTCGGCTTTTTTAATGCCTGAAATTTGCCTAATCGTCTGGAAACTATATTCAAAAAACAACTCTGTAAAACTTTCTGACTATTGAAGCCGCCGCCCTTACACAGTATGCTTAGAACATAATAAAGGGCATCTCTATTTAATTAATAAATAGCCATATTGAGCCCCGTATTCGCCAGTTTTTGCACTATAACTGGTTATAGCGCACTATTTGCAGATTAGGCTCTTAAAAATATAAGTCTCAATTAACTATCTCTTACTTTAAGAGTGCGCCTAACCCTGTTTTAAAGGATATTCATATAATGGGCTCTGATAATATTGAATCGATTCTTATTGAGAATCGTCAATTTGCACCAAATCAAGATTTTGTTAATCGAGCTCGAATCAATGCCGATCAGTTAGCTGCACTGCACCAGCAAGCCAATGATGATTACACTGGCTTTTGGGCTCAACAAGCAAGAGAAGCCCTCGACTGGCATAAGCCTTTCACAAAAATACTCAACGAATCAAAAGCACCTCACTACAGCTGGTTTGACGATGGCGAATTAAACGTCTCTTATAATTGCATCGACAGACACTTAGCTAAGAGCGCCAATAAAAATGCCATTATTTTTGAAGGCGAACAAGGTGACACCAGCTACATCACCTACCAGGAATTACACTCTCGCGTTTCTACTTTTGCGAATGCATTAAAAGCCAAAGGCATTACTTCCGGAGATCGTGTTGTTATTTATATGCCAATGACGCCAGAAGCTGTTATTGCCATGCAAGCTTGTGCCCGTATTGGTGCGATCCACTCAGTTGTATTTGGTGGATTTTCAGCAGAGTCCTTACGTGACCGCATTAATGACGCCGGGGCAAAAATGCTCATCACAGCAGATGGCGGACATCGTGGTGGCAAAATTGTTGAATTAAAGTCAGCCGCTGATAAAGCACTCGACACTTCTGGCGGCTGCCCAACTATCGAAAATGTTATCGTTTATCAACGTACCGCACACAATATTGCGATGCAATCAGGACGGGACATTTGGTGGCATGACGCAATCAAAGAGCAATCTAATGACTGCGAACCTACCTGGGTCAATGCAGAACACCCGCTATTTTTGTTGTACACATCTGGCTCAACAGGTAAACCCAAAGGCATTCAACATTCCAGTGCCGGTTACCTGCTTGGCGCTGCCCTAACGAATAGCTGGGTCTTTGACCTTAATGATAACGATATATTCTGGTGCACCGCTGATGTTGGCTGGATTACCGGCCACACTTACGTTGCCTATGGCCCATTAGCCGTTGGTGCAACCATTGTCATATATGAAGGTGCACCTACCGTACCGGATGCCGGCCGTTTCTGGAAAATGGTTGAACGTCATAAAATCACTGTATTCTATACAGCCCCTACGGCTATTCGCGCCTTGATGAAACAAGGCGACGAGTTCCCTAATGCTTATGACTTATCTTCAATACGTCTATTAGGAACGGTTGGTGAACCAATCAACCCTGAAGCATGGATGTGGTATCACACCGTTATTGGTAAAGAACGCTGCCCCATTGTTGATACCTGGTGGCAGACTGAAACCGGTTGCAACATGATCACTCCTATCCCTGGCGCAATGTTCACTAAACCCGGTTCGTGCACCAAAGCCTTACCCGGCATCATGGCCGACGTTGTTGATGAAGACGGTAACAGCATAACCGAAGCCAACAAAGGTGGTTATCTCGTCATCACAAAGCCATTTCCTTCGATGCTAAGAACCATTTGGGGTGATGATGAACGTTACGTGGATACTTACTATCCTAAATTTGATGGCCGCTTTTATTTAGCCGGCGACAGCGCAAGAAAAGACGAAGATGGTTATTTCTGGATTATGGGTCGCATTGATGATGTTCTGAATGTATCTGGCCACCGTCTTGGCACAATGGAAGTCGAATCAGCACTAGTTGCACATGAACTGGTTGCCGAAGCAGCTGTGGTTGGCAAGCCACATGAAATAAAAGGCGAGTCAATTTTTGCCTATGTTGTACTCAAAGGTGAACGACCCGCTGGCGGAGTTGATGATGAACTCACTAAAACCTTGCGTGACTGGGTTGGTGAGCAAATAGGCGCAATTGCGAAGCCCGATGAAATTCGATACGCGGACAATCTGCCCAAAACCCGCTCCGGAAAAATAATGCGTCGCCTGTTACGAACAATAGCCAAGGGTGAAGAAATTACATCAGACACTTCTACCCTTGAAAATGAAGCCATTCTTGATCAGTTGCAGGGTAAAATTTAATTTTACAATGCTTAATATAATGAAGAAGGACTTTCGAATTTCAATACCTGCACCAGCCATTATGACTGGCGTAGGCTTATTATTAATATTTACTCTTTTTTATTGGAATAGTATTGGTAATTTAGCTGAGCTTTGGAATTCAAATGAAACCTATTCACATGGCTTTTTAGTCTTAGCTCTCATCATCTATCTGTTATCGTTACAAAATAAACCTCTTAGTCATCTTTTATTAAAGCCTGCACCTTTATTTCTGATACCTTTATCTCTAACTATCAGTCTTTGGCTTTTAGCGAGCATAACCGATACAAAAACAATTGAACTCACACTATTACCATTCATTTTTATATTTGCCTATCTCAGTATCATCGGTTACAAAGCATCATATCTACTACTTGCCACACTAATTTATATCATTGTAGCTGTGCCTATTTGGGGAATTTTGATTCCATTTTTTCAATCGATGGCAGTGGCTGTAAATGAATTCTCTTTACGATTAATAGGTATATCTACATTCATAAAAGATACGACTGTCACTATTCCTGCCGGCACATTTGAAATTGAAGGTGGTTGTGCCGGGATCAGATACCTGGTTGTTACATTAGCATTGGGTGGCTTTTTTGCATTATTAAATTTCAGGCACTTAAAGTCAGCCGTTATCCTTATGGCTTTCTCATTTATTATCCCTGTTATTTTTAATTGGATACGAATTTACAGCATTATTTTAATAGGCCACTTCACTGAGATGGAAAGTTCACTTGTCGATGATCATAAAGGATTTGGCTGGGTGCTCTATGGATTTAGTCTTATCCCATTATTTTTTATTGCTCAAAAAATAATGCAGACTGAAAACAAAGAAGAAATACCACAAAACCAAAATGCTATTAGCTCAAATACTCCATACCCTAAATACTTTATTGTCTTACCACTTGTCTTAATGCTAAGTGCGCCAGCATTTATTTATTATTTAAATAATTCAAAAGCAGACATTCTTACAGAAATAGAAACACCAAAGGCTGAATCCCCCTGGACAGGCCCCATCTATACAAACGAATGGCACCCTAACTACAAAGGGGCCAGCATTGAAATAAACAAACTATATGTGGGAACAAAAAATATCCACGATATCTCTTTACATATTTATTACTATGGCACCCAGTCTCAAGACAGAGAACTAATCAATGAGCTTAATAACATCACCAAGCCTCATATGATTAAGTCAAAACAAATTATCACTTTAGAAAAATATAGTATTACAGAAAACATCATTATTGATCATAATAATGAGAAGCGAGCTGTATGGTACTGGTATTTTGTAAACAACAAAAACACCACTAAACCAATAGTCGCAAAACTACTGCAATCAAAAGAATTAATTACTGGAAAAATACGTTCAGCGCTCATAAGCGTTAGTATAAAATGCCAACTCGATTGCATAAACGAAAGATCATTCTTAGAAAAATTCTTAAAAAAACACGATACAAATATATTTAATTCGCTAAAAAGATAGAAAGAGGCTTGCAGAACAATGGAAATTAAAAACATTTTATTTTTAAAGGTATTTTTTATATCACTTTTTCTACTTTTATCAGCATGCGAAAAAGAAGAACCTAAAGTTAGTGCTGCTGACCACATTGACCTTGCTCGCCTGTATCTAGAACAAGGTGCATTTAAAGCCAGTATTATTGAAGGTAAAAATGCATTACAACTAGAGCCTAATAGCATTGAAGCATTAACCACAATGGCAACAGTGCTTCTCAAGTTAAATGCAGCCGACACGGCAAGCAATTTAATTAAAAAAGCGATAGCGATTGATAAAGAAAATCAAGACATTAAGCTCATATTAACCAAAACATATCTTTTACAAAGTAAACTATTTTCTGCACGCAATATATTTAATGGTATTAATGAAGCTTCGATAAAAAATATAAGTAACTACCAAACAACGCACGGCGACTTATTATTTGCATCAAATAAAATCAACGATGCAAAAACCTGGTATTTAAAAGCTCACGCCTCGGACAAATCAAACATCGATGCTATTCTAGGTATTGCAAAATCATCATTACAGTTAAAACAACTAGATGACCTCAACACATACACAATGTTAGCCGTAGAAACAGCACCAACTGATATAAATGCATTACTTTGGCAAGCACGAGTATCTATGCTCCAAAAACAATATGTTAAAGCTGAAAGCATCTTATCAAAAGTCATGATCGAACTGGAAAGGTATGACATTTTAACCCTTAATAAATACTTCGCGATTGACATGTTATCTAAAGCGCTTGTTGCTCAAGGCAAGATAGAAGAGTCTCTAATTTACAGCAACTACCTTGCACAATCTAAACCGGGACAAATTCAGAAATCATTTGAGAACGCTCTTAATCTAATATCTAAAGAAGGCAACCTTAATGAAGCGGAAAAAGCATTTCAAGAAGTCCTGCAACAATCCCCTACTCACAAATCAAGCAATATCATGCTTGGTGTTATTAATTACCAAAAAGGTGATTACACACAGGCTGAAGACTATCTAAGTAAGTTTGCCAGTGGCGAAAACTCACCTCTACGAAGTAAAAAAATATTAGCCTTAACAAAAATAAAGCTAAACAAGCCTGATGAAGCTATTAAATTCATCACCAATACAATTAATGTAAATAAAGAAGATGCAGATTTATATGCGCTTCTTGGTTACGCATATTTAGTTAAGAGAGAACTTCCTAAAAGCATCTCTGCATTAAAGAATGCAATTAGGCTATCAAAAGATAATGCGCTTTATTACACTCACTTAGCCAAATCGTACTTAGTCAACAAACAAACATCTCTTGCACTAGAAATGGCTAAAAAAGCCATCAGCATTAACCCTAATTCAGAGCCTGCAAAACAGATTTTAATCGGCAGCTATATCTCTAATAAAGAGCCCAATAAAGCAAAAAAAATCACATCAGCCTGGTTAAAACAGTCTCCCAAAAATATTACAGCATTATCTATATCGGCTGCCATTGCACAACAAGAACGTAATTTTAAGAAAGCAACAACTCAATACCTCAAAGTGTTAGCAATTTCCCCCTACAATCTGCTTGCTAATATGAATTTAGTAAAGCTAGACTTAATGAAAAATAATCAGAACAAAGCGTTTGAAAGACTGGATTTAATCGTTAATAAATACCCTGAGAACACAGCGGCATTAAGTATTCTTTTTAAGTTATCTTCTACGCCTGAGACAACTAAAAAAGCGATTGAAATTATCAATTCTGCAAATAGCAAGCATCCATTTGCTATCAGTACACGACTAGTGCTTGCACAACTGTATTTAAGAAAAAACTGGCCTGACAAAGCTTTAATTGTTATCGATGATGTTACCAAACTAGATAACAAGAACATAAAAGCCTACTTCTTAAAAGCGAAAGTATTGTTATCTTTAAAGCAAATATCAAAAGCAAAAGATACTTATAAGTTATTAGTTTCATTAGCTCCAAAAAACCCAAGCAGTCACATTGAATTAGGCCGACTAGCAATTCAAGCAAAGCAATATGATTCGGCAATTGAATATGCCAATACTGCATTAAAACTAAGAAACAACTTTATTCCATCGCACTTAATCTTTTATACCGTGGGTATTGAAACAAATAATAAGGCAATGGTAATAAAAGCCATTAAAAGTATTAAAGATATTTCGCCTAACTCCCCTTTACATTATGAACTAGAGGCAGATTTACATTTAAAAAACAAAGATTATAAAGCAGCTATAGATAAGCTATTGCTTGCATGGAGCAAGAAACAAACCTCTCAGCTTGCAAATAAATTTAAATCGACTTACTTACTTAATGATCAAAAAGATTTAGCATTTGATGCTTGGGATGAACTGTCCAAACAAAATAAAAGTAACGTAAAGCTGCAAATTTTATATGCGTTTAATCTTCAAAAAGCTAATAAATTTAAAAAAGCAAAAATAATACTTGAGTCTCAACTCAAGCATTATCCAAAAAATGTTATTTTACTCAATAATTTAGCGAATTTATATTTAGATACGAATAATAGAAAAGCTCTTAAAACAGCAAAAAAAGCACTGGCTATACACCCTGATAGCCCTGCAATTCAAGATACTGTAGGCTGGATATATGTAAAACAAAATAAGAACTATAAGAAAGGTATTGAGTTACTCAAAAAAGCATACGATACGTCTCTGGATGAGGAAATTAAAGAGCACCTTATTACAGCATTTACACTATCTGGCCGTACTAAAGAAGCAGATGCTTTAAAAAATCAATAACTAGTTCATAGTCTCTCATTATAAGAATAAATAATGAGAGACTAATTAACCTCATTGTCTACATTTTTTACAACCATACGCATAAAAATAAAAAATACCTCTCTAAGTTATTGAAATACAAACTTAAATTGATGTAGAAATGCCTGTTTTCAACATTAAACACTGTTTAACCGTGCTCTATAAGTATATTTAATAATATCGTCAGTATTTTTAACAGAGAGATAGTAAACAAGCGATATAAACACCGGATACCTACCTAACCAGTTGATAATTAAGTTAATTTATTAATTGGCATATATAATGCTTTATATTAACTGAACTTATCATAATTTCTGGATAATAAAATGAAAAAAATAATTACATGGATTGGTCTAGCATTAACACTGACTATAGGCATGCAAGCAAATGCTGCTCTTATAAATGGTGGCTTCGCTTATTCAGGTGGCGCATTCGTATCTGATGCTGATTATGCCGCTCAAACTGTTACATCCATTGATTTCACTCCATCTTCAAATGTATTTACAGTTGAAAATGCTGGTGGTGACTTTGCTGCATACAATGGTGTAGATGGTGTTATTAGTAATATCACTATTGATAACCCTTTCACTGGCATTAGCCCACTACTAACTATCAATCCTGATTTTACGTTTGAACTAGTAACAATTAACGTGAACTATGTTGGCTACGGCATTATCGCTCTTAGTGGTAATGGCTTATTCAACCTTACAGGTTTTGAAGAAACGTCTGGTTCTTGGAATATGACCTTAAATACTATTCAAGGCTACGCATCATTTTCTGGTTCAGCTGTTCCAGAGCCTGGTACATTGGCACTATTTGGTATGGGTCTTTTAGGTTTAGCTTTTGCACGTCGCAATCGCAAAGCTTAATTCCAAAAAGCCCTAAAAAAACCCGCTCTTTGAGCGGGTTTTTTTTGTTATAATAAAAATTATCTAATAATAAATAAAAGAGTCTATGGATCAAAGTGTTAGCTTAATCAGTTATTACTCTGCTGCAATTTTATACTTTGCACTATTTATTCGATCCTTACCTAATTTCAAAACGGGTATATCCAACAAACTAATTACGCTTGCAGCACTTGTAACATCCATCTGGTTCTTTGTTTTAGCTGCACATCTTAATTATGATTTACTCGATGTCGTCGTATATCAATCACTTGAAATCATCAAATACACATCCTGGTTAGCTGTATTACTCTCCGTTTTATACACAGCAAGTCATCAAAAATTAACTCGAAATAAAATATTACTCGCTTTAACAATCGCTGCATTTTCAGTCAATATTGTTTTACTTTCAGTCACTATTACCCGGCCTTTTATTGCACTGGATGATTTAACCTTTATTTATGGTGCTAAGTTTTATCTGCTATGTACAACAATCATATCGATTATGGGACTAGCGCTTGTTGAGCAAGTAATGAGGAATACTCATAGAGATCGCCTCTGGAATATAAAGTTTTTATGCCTGGCAATAGGCGGCATGTTTGCTTATGACTTCTTTATGTTCAGTGATGCATTGTTATTTAATCAAATTGAAGAGTCTTTACTTATATCTCGAGGCTTTATTCAAATATTTATCGTACCTCTTCTCTTCATTACAATTTCTAGAAACCCTGTTTGGCGTTTAAAACTGAATATCTCACGACGCGTTATATTTCATACAGGGACACTTGCTATTTCAGGTATCTATCTCGTATTAATGGCAACAGCGGGGTATTACATAAAAGCAACCGGTGGTGAATGGGGCAGTCTATTACAGACGATCTTCTTTATCGGTTCTATTCTTGCCTTTTTTATTCTCATTATGTCTCGACAAATGAGGGCAAAACTTACCGTATATATTAGCCGTCACTTCTTCCGTTACCACTATGATTATCGTCATGAATGGGTATCGATGACAAAAGCGTTATTCATTGAAAATAAGGATGATAAATTAGCCTATAGAGCTCTTAGACAAATTAGTTCACTTGTTAACAGTACAGGCGGCGGCATTTGGATTAAGAATGAAGACGATATTTATATCTATACCGAAGACTTCCATGCTAACTGGGATCATTTACAACCGAACGTAGATGAACAGGGTTTTCTATTATTTTTAAAAGAAAATAATTGGATCATTAATATTGATGAATATAAAGAAGATCAAAAAAATTATCCCGGATTAACATTACCTAATACTATTCTCTCTTTAGCGCATGCCTGGTTAATCATTCCTCTTAATGTACAAGATAATTTAGTTGGTTTTATTGTTTTGTCGCACTCACATGCAAATGTTGAATTTAACTGGGAAGATTACGATATTTTAAAAATATCAGGACACCAAGCCGCTAGTGCTATCGGTCAAATGCTGGATAGTGAGGCTTTAGCAAATTCTCGACAATTTGAAGCTTATAACCAAATGTCAGCTTTTGTAATACATGATATCAAAACAGTTGTTTCACAATTGTCTTTAATGGTTAAAAATGCAGAACAGCATAAAACCAACCCTGCTTTTATTGACGACATGATTACAACAACTGCACACAGTGCAAAAAAAATGCAAGGCTTATTATTACAACTAAAACGTGAAACAATGGCTAATGAAACACAAGAAATTAATCTACTAAAACTTTTACAAACATTGGTTAGAGAACACAGCTCTAACAAGCCTGCACCTCAAATCATAGATTTTCCAGATAAAAAAATACTCATTAATGCATCTCCTGAACAGATCAATTCAGCAATCACTCATATAATTAAAAATGCTCAGGAAGCGACACAGGACGATGGATATATTAAGATATCGGTATCTAATACAGAACATACTGCCTTAATAAATATAAGTGATAACGGCAGTGGAATGGATCCAACGTTTATTAAAAATAACTTATTTAAGCCTTTTAGCAGTACCAAAGGCTTATCAGGTATGGGTATCGGTGTATATCAATGCAGACAATATATACGTGCTGCGAATGGTGATATACACGTAAAAAGCCAGTTAGACAAAGGTTCAACATTTACTATTACATTGCCTATTTACAAGCAGGAATAAATTGTGAAAGCAAACAAACGCACATTATTAGTTATTGAAGATGACCCTGGCCTTCAGAGCCAGATGAAATGGTGTTTTACTGACGGTATTGAGGTTGTAATAGCAGATGATAATAAATCTGCTTTAACCGCTTTAAGACGATATGAGCCATCTGTAGTAACACTAGATTTAGGACTTCCACCTGACCCGGGAGGCTCTAGTGAAGGCTTTAAGCTGCTAGAAGATATATTAGCATTAGCTCCTAATACTAAAATCATCATCATTACCGGCCGGGAAGAAAAAGAAAATGCGGTTAAAGCCATTGGTATGGGGGCTTATGATTTTTATCAAAAACCAGTCGATGCAGAAACACTTTCATTTGTTGTTGAGCGAGCATTTAAGCTAGCAACACTTGAACAACAAACCAGAGAGTACGAAAAGAATAGAGCTCATAACAATAATTTTGGCATTATCACGTCAAATCCGGAAATGCTTAATATCATTCAAATGATTGAAAAAGTAGCTCCATCAGATATCACAACGCTTATTCTAGGAAAAACAGGTACCGGTAAAGAATTAATTGCCAAGGCATTGCATACTGCCAGTAATCGATCTGAAGAAGTATTTTCTGCAATAAACTGTGCTGCAATTCCGGAAAACCTTTTAGAAAGTGAATTATTTGGTCATGAAAAAGGTGCTTTTACGGGTGCACATGCTTTAAAGAAAGGAAAAATTGAAGTCACTAATGGCGGTACATTATTTCTTGATGAAATCGGTGATATGCCAGCTCCATTACAAGCAAAATTATTACGATTTTTACAAGAAAGAAAAATTGAACGTGTTGGTGGCACTCAAGAGATTCCTATCGATGTTCGTATTGTCTGTGCAACACACCAAGACTTACGTCAATTAATTAGCGACGGACTTTTTAGGGAAGATCTTTTCTATCGATTAAGTGAAATTATTATCGATTTACCATCATTATGTGAACGCGAAGGTGATTCTGTCATTATTGCAAATGCATTATTAGAATCTATTGCACATAATCAAGGGACCACTAAAAAACGCTTTAATGATGATGCATTGAAAGCCATAGAACTTCATACCTGGCCAGGTAATATCAGAGAATTGGTTAATAAAATTAAACGTGCTGTCATTATGGCCAATGGACAATTTATTACAGCTGAAGACCTTGACCTGAATACTGCAGACGAAGAAGATGTCATGCCTTTTAACTTGCGCGAAATACGTGCTAATGCAGAAAGGCACGCAATTTTACGGGCATTAAATCATTGCCATGGGAAAATTGCTCAGTCATCACGTCTTTTGGGAGTTACACGCCCTACCTTATATACTCTTTTAGAAAAGTATGACATTCAGGTAAAAGCAAAAGAAAATGAGCAAACTTAAGGTTAAATAAATCACCTAAAATTCTTATGCGATTCCACATAGCTCATATTTGAGCTATGTGTTTAATGCTCTTTCCAAAAATAGTCAGAACAAAAAGCGTAGACAAAAAAAGAGGCCTTAAGGCCTCTTTTTTTGAACAACTATAATGCTTTTAATTAAGCATCAGCTGTTTCATTTACTGCTTTCATGCTTAAACGTATACGGCCTTGCTTATCAATTTCAAGAACCTTAACTTTTACAGTCTCGCCTTCTTTCAATTTATCCGTTACTGATTCAACACGCTCTTCACTGATTTGTGAGATATGAACTAAGCCATCTTTACCAGGTAAGATTTCAACAAATGCACCGAAGTCCATTATTTTCTTAACCGTACCATTGTAGACTTTGCCTACTTCAGCATCTGAAGTGATCTGTTCGATACGAATCTTCGCTTCTTCAGCAGCCGCTAAATCAGCTGAGGCAATTTTGATATTACCTTCATCATCAATATCGATGCTCGCGCCAGTTTCTTCAGTAATTGAACGAATCACTGAACCACCTTTACCGATTACATCACGAATTTTATCTGGGTTAATCTTAATAGTAACGTAACGAGGTGCGTACTCAGACATATCTGTACGAGCTTCTGAAATCACCTTGTTCATGTCATCAAGGATAGATAAACGTGCAGTCTTCGCCTGAACCAATGCCTGATCCATGATTTCACGAGTGATACCTTCGATCTTGATATCCATTTGCAATGCGTTGATACCGTTAACAGTACCCGCAACTTTAAAGTCCATGTCACCTAAGTGATCTTCATCACCTAAAATGTCAGTTAGAACTGCAAACTTATCGCCTTCTTTGATCAGACCCATTGCAATACCAGCAACGGGTGATTTAAGCGGTACACCTGCATCCATAAGTGCTAGAGAAGTACCACAAACAGAAGCCATTGAGCTTGAACCATTTGATTCTGTAATCTCTGAAACAACACGAATGACATATGGGTAATCATCCTGGTTTGGCATACAAGCCATAATACCGCGCTTAGCCAAACGACCATGACCAATCTCACGTCGACCTGGGTTACCAACACGACCTGCTTCACCAACAGAGAATGGAGGGAAGTTATAATGCAACATGAATGGGTCACGACGTGAACCTTCTAGTGCATCAATAATTTGTGCGTCACGATCAGTACCTAAAGTCGTTACAACCAAAGCCTGTGTTTCGCCACGTGTAAACAATGCTGAACCGTGTGTGCGAGGTAAGATACCAGTACGTACAGTGATTTTACGAACATCATCAGTGTTACGACCATCGATACGCTTTTCACCAGCAATGATGCGGCTACGTACAACTTTACCTTCTAATTCATGGAACACAGTGCTGATTTCATCAGCTGACCAATCATCAGATTCTAATTTTTCAATCGTTGCATCACGAACAATTGCGATAGCAGCATAACGATCAAGCTTTTCAGCAATTTGATACGCTTCAGTAACGCCAGTTATTGCACAATCCGCGATTGCTGTTTCTAGTGCAGTATTAGCAGCTGATGCTGACCAATCCCATGACTCAACACCAACTTCCTGTACCAACTCTTTGATTGCCGTGATAACAGTTTGTAACTGTTCATGGCCGTACATAACAGCATCTAACATAACGTCTTCAGACAACTGATCCGCTTCTGATTCAACCATTAGAACCGCATCAGATGTACCAGCAACAACTAGATCTAATTTAGATTCTTCAAGCTGAGCGTATGTTGGATTTAAAACATATTCATCATTGATGTAACCGACACGAGCCGCACCGATTGGGCCATTAAATGGCGCACCACTAATCGCTAGAGCAGCTGAAGCACCAATTAATGCACCAATATCTGGATCAATTTCAGGGTTCAAAGACATAACGGTAGCAATAATTTGCACTTCGTTAGTGAAACCTTCTGGGAATAATGGACGAATCGGACGATCGATCAAACGGCTGGTCAGTGTTTCTTTTTCACTTGGACGACCTTCGCGCTTGAAGAAGCCACCTGGTATTTTACCAGCAGCGTATGTTTTTTCCTGGTAGTTCACAGTTAAAGGAAAAAAGTCACGACCCGCAACTTCTTCTTTAACTGCAACAGCTGTAACCATGACGACTGTGCCGTCCATGTCTACAAGTACCGAGCCCGATGCCTGGCGAGCAATCTCACCAGTCGATAAAGTGACCGTATGGGCACCGTATTGAAATGTTTTTGTTATAGGATTCACTGGTT
>JAUVDT010000106.1 GCA_030595185.1 Gammaproteobacteria bacterium | reverse complement strand
TAGAGGCTTTTGTATTGGTTCAGACTTGATCTGATAACTCTAATGTCTCAAATCATCCTAAAGGGGTCATTAAAAGATCAAAACAAGGTCAAAGGATTTCACCGCAGAGGGAGCTTGCCCCACGAAGTGCTTTGGGTACGCGGAGACGCAGAGAAAGTCTTAAATTTGTAGGGTGCGCCATGCGCACCAATGTATAAGTCGATATTAGTCTAGCCATAGTTTCTGTAAGCGGCGGTGCGCATGGCGCACCCTACAAGTCAACAAAGCTATCTACACCTTTCAGGACAGCCGATACAGCAAAGAGGTTTTGATTTTCTCTGCGCCTCCGCGTCTCTGCGACGGGTTTTGATTTTTTCTAACCTAGTAGGTTCGAATTTATTCGAACAAAGCCTCATGTAATAGCTTCATTGTGCGAATGAATTCGCACCTACGTCCTTAACTTACTGGCATTGAGGTCAGACATTGCTTCCCGAAGCTCTGACCCCAGTTGGAACTAGGGCTACATGCCACCCATCGGGCCGCCACCCATTGGCCCACCTGTTGGCATTTTTCCACCCATGGCACGCATCATTTTCGCCATGCCGCCTTTGGCCATTTTCTTCATCATTTTGCTCATTTGCATCTGTTGTTTCAGTACTTTGTTCACTTCCTGTACTGCTACACCGGCACCACTGGCTATTCTTTTTCTGCGTGAGCCTTTGATTAAAGCGGGAAAACTACGTTCTTTCGGCGTCATCGAGTTAATAATGGCCACCGTGCGAGAGAATTGCTTCTCATCTACCTGTTGCTTCATTTGTTCCATATTTGGCATGCCCGGCAATTTACCCATCAAACTGCCCAATCCGCCCATGTTTTCCATCTGTTCTAGCTGGTCACGAAGGTCATTAAAGTCAAAGCCTTTGCCTTTTTTGAACTTCTTCGCCATTTTTTCGGCTTTTTTGACATCAACATTACGTTGAGCATCTTCCACCAGGCTAAGAATATCGCCCATACCCAAAATACGTGAAGCCAAGCGATCGGGGTGAAACGGCTCTAAAGCATCAATCTTTTCACCAACACCCATGAATTTAATCGGTTTACCGGTAATCTGGCGGATTGATAACGCTGCACCGCCTCGTGCATCACCATCAGTTTTGGTTAAAATCACACCGGTCAGTGGTAACGCCTCATCAAACGCTTTGGCGGTATTAGCAGCATCTTGTCCGGTCATGCTATCGACAACGAACAGGGTTTCAACCGGGTTAATCGCCTTATTAAGGTGTTTGATTTCACCCATCATTTCGTCATCGATATGCAAACGACCCGCCGTATCGACAATTAGCACATCCATAAACTGCTTTTTAGCCGCTGATAATGCGTTATTGGCTATATCAACAGGCTTTTGATCGCCGCTACTTGGGAAGAACTCTGCACCGACTTGTGTTGCTAATGTTTGTAACTGATCGATAGCAGCAGGGCGATAGACATCGCACGACACCACCATGACTTTTTTGTTTTCGCGTTCTTTTAATAGCTTAGCCAGTTTCGCAACGGTGGTGGTTTTACCCGCACCTTGTAAACCCGCCATCATAATGACGGCTGGCGGTTGAGCTGCTAAGTTCAAGCTTTCGTTAGCCGCACCCATGAGCTCAACTAATTCATCATTAACGACTTTTACAAAAACCTCGCCAGGTGACAGGCTGTTTAAAACATCCTTACCCATCGCCGAGACTTTAACTCGCTCGATAAAATCTTTTACTACCGGTAATGCAACATCGGCTTCAAGCAGCGCCATACGCACATCGCGCAAGGTTTCTTTAATATTGTCTTCAGTTAAACGCCCCTGACCACGCAGGTTTTTTACCGTGGTTAATAGACGATCACTCAAATTATCAAACATGGGATACCTTATATAATGTGTTGCCGGTAAGAATTGGGGCTTATTTTAACGGATTTAGAGGACTAAGACGAGTTTGAAGCTGTAAGTCTTACGACTGACAACTTTAAAAAACATTGTTTTTACCGCAAATAAACGCGAATGAACGCAAATTTAAAACATAAAAGCACTAACCTATAATAATACGAAAGACCATATATTGGCTATTTATAGGCAATATCACAATACTAAGTCATTTGCGTTTATTCGCGTTTATTAGCGGTAAATTATTTTTATCTTTAAATACACTTTAAACTTCATAAACCTGCTCACACGACAGTAAACTCAGCTCCCTATCCGGCATAGCGGCATTACACTGCTGCATAATCACCTCTTCATCGGCTGGCATGGTATGGCTGATACAAATTTTTGGCTGATGTTTAAGCTTTTTAAGGTCTTCCGCCAATAAACTCGGGCAATAATGTTTTGATACCTTAGATAATTCTATCTGCTCATTAGGGAAGGCTGATTCGACAAATAACAGATCCAAACTGTCTAATTCATTCAAACCATTCCAAATGGTTTCATTACTGGTGGTATCGCCACTAAATGCAAAGTGTTTGCCATTTTGGCTAACGCACAATGCAACAGTAGGTACAGTGTGATTAGCGGCTATCATTTGAACGGTCTTATCTGCCAACACTTTTTCTTCGCCCGCTTCCATCGCATGAAAGACAACCACCGGGTTTGCCTCATCGGGCAACACGCTAAAATCAGGCCAAACAGCCCAATTAAAAATATGTTCTTTAATCGTATTGATAGTGTCTTGCTGCGCAAACACTTGAATAGGTTTTTGCAGATGATTGAATAAGGTATCCAATAAAAAAGATAAATGTGAAACATGGTCTAAATGCGAATGTGTTAAGAACACTGAACGGATTTTTTGCATCTCATCCAGCGTTAGCTCGCCCACACCGGTACCTGCATCAATCAATACATCATCATCGATTAAAAATGATGTGGTTTTGCGTCCTTTACCGATGCCGCCACTACTGCCTAATACGCGGATTCGCATTGTTGCTCCATTCGCTGATGTTTATTATATTTATCGTAACATTTTATTCGCATACGTTATGATATAGCCATTATTGATTGGCAACACAACATAAAGCACAGAATATATGTGAATTCTGTCTAAAAAAAAGGAAAATCTACTCTCTATAAAGAGCAGTTCACAACTATGACATCTTTTTATCTCATTTTACTCACTATTGTTTTCTATTTAATTGCGACCGGCCTCATCGCCAAACGTTTAAGAGATGCAGCTCATCAGCAGAAAAAAAATAAGATTGTGATCATAGGTGCCATCGGCATATTGTTACACGGCATCATTTTAAGCGACCAGATCATCACCCCCGCTGGCTTTAACCTCAGTTTATTTAACACCATGTCAGCCAGCATACTCATTATCAGTTTACTCAGCTTAACGGCATTTTCATTCCGTCCGCTGGAATTATTATTAATGATCATTTTGCCAGTCAGCGCGTCGACTTTTTTACTGGCATGGATGTTCCCTGCAACGCATTTATTACCGTTAGATAGCCCTGCCGGTTTACGCATTCACGTATTCATATCGATAGTCGCATACAGCTTAATGGCGCTAGCCACCTTACATGCTGTTTTTCTTTCTATACAAAACCGCCACCTTCACAACCACCAAACAGGCGGCATAGTAAAACTATTACCACCATTGCAAGAAATGGAAAAATTACTATTCGAAATTATCTTCGTCGGCTTTATTTTCTTAAGCTTAGCACTGGGTAGTGGTTTTATTTTCCTGGAAAACTTATTCGAACAACACTTAGTTCATAAAACCATTCTGTCGATATTAGCCTGGCTGTTATTCGCCAGTTTACTATTAGGTCATTGGATAATGGGCTGGCGAGGTCGCACGGCTGTACGCTGGACTATCGGTGGATTTATATGCTTGATGTTGGCTTACATTGGTAGCAAAGTCGTACTTGAATTTATCATCAGCTAATACCTTTAATATTGAATAGCACATTATAAAATGACTGACATTACTTCCAGCACTTTGCTGGTTATTCTAGGCCTGTTAATTTTTCTATCCGCTTTATTCTCAAGTTCGGAAACAGGCTTAATGAGCCTAAACCGATACCGTTTAAAGCATGATGCTGATAAAGGCCATCGCGGTGCAAAACTCACTTTAAAATTATTACGCAGACCGGACCGTTTATTAGGCGTGATTTTATTAGGCAATAACTTCGTTAATATTACCGCCTCAGCCATCGCCACTATTTTGGCACTGCGACAATTTGGTGAAGCAGGCTTAGCCATCGCAACTGGCGCATTAACATTTGTAATTTTAATTTTTGCAGAAGTCGCGCCTAAAACACTTGCTGCACTGCACCCTGAACGAATCGCTTATCCATCGGCCTATGTTTACACGGTACTACTCGCTATATTTTACCCACTAGTATGGTTTGTGAATTTACTGGCTAACAGCATGTTACGCGTCATTGGTGTCGACCCAACTCAAAACAGAGAGCATGGTTTATCAACCGATGAATTACGCGCCGCTTTAAATGAAAAAGGCCAGCAAGTACCCGACAAACATCAGGACATGTTGCTCGGTATTCTCAACCTGGAAACCATTACGGTTGAAGATATTATGGTGCCAAGAAATGAAATTACCGGCATCGACATTAACGATGATATCAACACAATAAAACAACAATTAACGCAAAGTCATCGTACCCGCCTTCCTGTTTTTAATGAATCGATTGATAACACAGTTGGCATTTTGCATTTACGTCGCGCCATCTCTTTAATTGCCGACGATGAACTTGACCATAAAACATTTACCGATTTGATTTCTGAGCCTTATTTCATACCTGAAAGCACCTCGTTAAATAAACAATTATTAAACTTTCAAGATGCAAAACGACGCACTGCCTTAGTGGTTGATGAATACGGTGACATTCAGGGACTGGTTACTTTAGAAGATATTTTGGAAGAAATTGTTGGTGAATTCACCACCAATGCAAGTTCCAGTAACCCATTGATTCAAACTCAAGACGATAACAGCTATTTACTTGATGCCAGCCTGCATGTTCGCGAAATAAATCGTAAACTCAATATTCATTTACCGGTTGATGGCCCGAAAACTTTAAACGGTTTGATTCTGGAGCATTTAGAAATAATCCCTGAGCCAGGCACCAGTTTAAAACTTGAAGGCATTGCAATTGAAATTACAAAAACAAAAAACAATGCCGTTAAATCAGTTCGACTCCATTTACCCAAACCACCCATTCCTGATGAAACACCGATAGAAGACTAACAATGGCCAAAGCAAAATCTTTATTTATTTGTTCAAGTTGTGGCTGCTCGCATTCAAAATGGGCAGGACAATGTGGAGACTGTGGCCAATGGAATACACTCGAAGAAGGCATTGCACCGACGACATCCAGCACCGCTAAAGGTGGTCGTTTTGAAGGCTATGCTGGCCAATCCGTAATTAAGAACATGTCTGAAGTGGGTGAAAGTTGCGAGCAGCGCATCCCTACTCAAATTGGTGAACTCGACCGCGTACTCGGTGGTGGTCTTGTTGCCGGCTCTGTCGTTTTAATAGGTGGCGCGCCGGGTATTGGTAAATCGACCATTTTATTGCAAACGGTTGCTGCCTTAAGCTCACACCTTAACGCACTCTACGTAACCGGTGAAGAATCGTTGCAACAGGTCGCAATGCGCGCCAAACGCTTAAACCTTGCTACTGACAATATCCAGCTTCTGACGGAAACGTGCGTCGAAAGTATCTTAAATCACGCTAAAATCGCCAAACCGCAATTAATGGTTATCGATTCAATTCAAACCATTTACACCGACCAATTACAATCAGCTCCTGGCGGGGTTTCTCAAATTCGTGAAAGCGCAGCCCAGCTGGTGCGTTATGCCAAACAAACCAATACCGCTTTATTTATTGTTGGCCACGTGACTAAAGAAGGCACATTAGCCGGCCCTCGCGTATTGGAACACATGGTCGATACCGTTTTGTATTTTGATGGCGACCCGGGTGAACGCTACCGTTTAGTACGCGCTGTTAAAAACCGCTTTGGTGCAGTAAACGAGCTAGGCGTGTTTGCGATGACGGAAGAAGGCCTAAAACCGGTCAGTAATCC
>JAUVDT010000038.1 GCA_030595185.1 Gammaproteobacteria bacterium | reverse complement strand
TTCCGGCTCACGCGCCGCATTTTCTAGCGTGGTAATACCATCCGCCAATGCGGCTGCCATTAACAAGTTCTCTGTACCGGTTACGGTTACGATATCCAACACAATACGAGCACCTTTAAGGCGCTTCGCTTTGGCTTTAATAATACCGTTAACGACTTCAATATCCGCACCCATGGCTTGCAAACCTTTAATATGCAGATTTACAGGACGCGAACCAATCGCACAACCACCCGGCAATGAAACCTCAGCTTCACCGAATCGAGCCAATAAAGGCCCTAATACCAAAATCGATGAACGCATGGTTTTCACCAGATCATACGGCGCGCAGAAATTAGTAATGGTTGATGGATCAACTTCAAGACTGAGTTTTTCACCCATAACGACCTGAACACCCATGCAGCCAAGTAATTCGACTGTGGTTGTTACATCGTGTAAGTGAGGCACGTTATCGATGATAGCTACCCCATCTGCCAGCAAAGTTGCCGCCAAAATAGGTAAAACTGCATTTTTTGCACCAGAGATACGAACATCTCCATTTAAAGGCGTGCCACCTTGGATAATTAGTTTATTCATTTAGATTATATTTAAGTCTTGCTCGATGCCATAAACGCGCGCAAGTTGGCGCAAATGTTCCGGAAAATTACTAAAGCTCAGTGAAACTTGATTTTTTTGGGCCATTTTTAACCAATCAAGCATTAATGCTAACGCAGCACTATTACTATGAGTGATAGCCGAAAGATCAAATTGTATCTCGGATACACCATTAAACAAACCAATAGTTTGTTTTTTCAGCGAATTAGCGGTGTTTAAGTCCAATACACCTTCAATTGTCACTACGCCGTCCTTAACCGCATGAACTTTATATTCTGACATCAAGATTCCTGCTTATTTTTGTCTTCTAGTTTTTTAATCAATCCAGCCACACCTTTAGCTCGAATTTCTTTAGCAAAACTACCACGATAATTAGTCACCAGACTCAAACCATCAATCTTAATGTCGTAGACCTTCCACTCATTATCTTTGATAAACAACGAATAATTAATAGGGATAGGGAAACCACTGTTCTGATCAATTTCAGTTTTTACAGTCACAGTCTTTGCATCGACCTTGGCTCTAAAAGGCAAATAAATAAGCTTTTGCCCGGTGTATTCGCTCAAAGATTTACTATAGGTTCTCACCAATAATTTTCTGAATGCTGCTGTAAATGTTTTTTGCTGAGCAGCCGTTGCTTTACGCCAGTTTTTACCCAGAGCTAACTTCGCCATTTTTGCAAAATCAATATGCGGCAAAATAATTTCATCGACCAGTTTATAAACATGACTAGGGTCTTTTTTCAGTAATTCTTTTTGATCTTCAAGCGCTTTCAACACTTGTTCAGAAGTACTTCTAATTAATTTATCTGCCGCCAACATTTCTGCTGATGCAGAATGCGAAACAACAAACAGAGATAATAAAATGGCGACAAATGCGAATTGTTTTTTTAGGATCATTATTTCACGATCTCCGGTAAGTTATTAACTGTTACATCTTTCATGTGAGCTAAGGTTGCATCACCCGTCAGATTTTTTAGTTTTACAGTATTCATATTGTAGTCATTTACTATTCGCAAATAACCCGAGTGTGCCAGCACATAAGCTTGAAAAGCCGTAATAATTTTTTCTGCTTCACTTAAGCCCGCTTCAAAATCGGTATACGATGCAATCATCCAACGGCGTGCATTTATGCTCGCTTGTTTCATTTGCTGAACTTGTTCAAATGTTGCATGCACCTGGATAAAAGACTCTTCTACTTGATACGGAATACCATTACGCGCAAAACTCGCCTTGGAAATTAACGCATCCAGTTCGGCTTGCGCCTGTTTTACTTTTGCATCTCGAATGCCACCAGAAAACGACCACTGCAAACCGATAACAGGCGTTGCTGCAACGTGGTTAAACGGATCATAAACGTGAGGATTGTCAATCGAGTCACGCCCCGGCGAATAAGACAACGAACCACCAACACCGGCATAAATATTTGGTTTCGCATCTGCACGACTGGCCGCTAATAATGCACGCCTTGCTTTTAGACCGGCATCAACTTGTTTCATTTCAGGGCGATGTTTAATCGCGAGATCTTTTAATTTTTTTAAAGTGGCCGGCGGTAAATCAACCGGCGTAATACGGCGATCAATAACCGTCAATTCATTTTCTAAACCAACACCGGTTAAAATTTTCAAACCACCTAACGCTACTTTTTCTAAAGCAGCAGCTTCAGACTCGTAACGAGCCAATAAAGCAACACCAGCTGTTAACGCATACTTATCTGACTCAGTTGCTTGGCCATTTTCTTCTTCCAGCCATTCCGTTACTAACTCTAACGCGCTGTTTAAACGCTTGGTAGAATCTTTCATTAAGTAACGCACATCACGTGCTGTTAAATAACCATAATAGGCGCGGCTCACATCGTAACGAGTATTTTGGCGTTGCAATTCAACATCAGCTTGTTTGATAACAATATTATTTTCAGCAGCTTCAGTGTAATTTTCTATTTTACCAAAGGTGTATAACGGTTTGATAATAGCGAACTGCGTATTAAACCAAAGTGATAAACTATCGAAGTCATATAAATCATCACGCACTACGCAATCGGTACCTGCCGTACAAGAGCTAGTACCATTCTCATAAAAACCGCCATCGACTGCTGACGTTAAACCAACGAAACTGTTTAACTCGGTGCGCCAACCACCATTGGCTGCTACTTCATCCAATAAACCTCTAGCGGCTGTGACCAAATGTGCTTTTTCACCGATTCTAAAATCAGCCACATAAGCACGTTGCAAGGCTTGTTCTAATGACAGCTCTTCTGCAGAAACATAAGCAGAAGATAAACAGCCAGCAACCATTAAACAATGAATCCATTTCATTATTTTTCGTCCGCCTTACTGTAAAGAAATTGTCCGATAATATCTTCTAACACAAGTGCTGATTGTGTAATCGTAATTTTATCACCTTCTTTTAAAAATTCTTCTTCTGCTCCGGGTTCCAAACCAATGTATTGCTCACCCAATAAACCCGCCGTTAAAATACCTGCTGAACTATCGATAGGAAAACGACTATATTCCGGCTCTATTTCCATCGTCACTACTGCTTCATAGGTTTCGCTATCGTATTCAATGGAAGACACCTTACCAATACGAACACCGCCAACGGCAACCGGTGAACGCTCTCTTAGTCCACCGATATTATCAAAGTTGGCCGTCACTCTATAACCTTTATTATTTTCATAAGTAATTAAATTACTGACATTCATCGCCAACATAAAAAATGCAGCAAAACCAAGCACTACAAATAAACCAACAACAATTTCAATTCTACGCGTATTCATTTTTATATATCCCCATACATTAATGCTGTCAGTAAAAAGTCCAAACCTAATACGGCTAACGAACCATGAACTACCGTTCTGGTAGTTGCCTGACCTAAACCTTCCGATGTTGGCATACTGTCATAACCTTCAAATACCGCTATCCACACAATGACCAAACCAAAAACAACACTCTTAATCATGCCGTTCATTAAGTCTGTATAGAAGTCGACTTTAGTTTGTGCCAGCGACCAAAAAACACCTTCAAAAATTCCAAAACCATGAACAGATACAACGTAAGCTCCCAATACACCGACCGCCATAAACACAGCCGTTAATAATGGCATGGCTAAAAAGCCTGACAAAATTCTTGGTGCTAGAACGCGTTGCATTGGATCAATCGCCATCATTTCCATACCCGAAAGTTGCTCGGTGCTTTTCATTAAACCGATTTCAGCGGTTAATGCTGAACCTGCACGACCGGCAAATAACAAACCTGTTATTACTGGCCCCAATTCCCGCATCAGTGACAATACAACCATTTGGCTGATTGAATCTTCAGCACCAAAATCAACCAGCACATAATAAGATTGCAACGCCAACACCATGCCGATAAAACCACCGGCTACCAAAATAATAATTAATGTTTGCACACCGGTTGAATGTAACTGCTTAATAATGAGTGCTGGTCGTAAAAAGACACCCGGCATCGTCAAAATAATTTGGTATAAGAAAACACTGGCCTGACCAAGACGCGACACTGTCGATAAAACAGATTGCCCTAGCATTTGTATTCGATTAATTATCATAACTATTCCTGTAACAAATCTTGCATCAATGGTGATGCAGCATAGTGAAAAGGAACAGGCCCATCTGACTGGCCTTCGATAAATTGCTGCACCCAGGGATCAGAACTATTTCTCAATTCGTCCGGTGTTCCTTTCGCAACCACGGTGCCGCCAGAAATCAGGTAAATATAATCAGAGATCGACATGGTTTCAGGTACGTCATGAGAAACAACAATACTGGTGAGGTGTAACGATTTATTCATGCTACGAATAAGATTAACCAGCACACCCATTGAAATTGGGTCCTGACCAGTAAACGGTTCATCGTACATAACCATAACAGGGTCCAGCGCAATGGCTCTGGCCATTGCAACGCGTCGCGCCATACCACCGGACAATTCTGCTGGCATTAAATCACGTGCGCCGCGCAAACCCACTGCATTCAGTTTCATCAACACCAATGAACGGACTAAACTTTCATCCAGATCAGTGTGTTCACGAATAGGATAAGCAATGTTATCGAATACATTTATGTCGGTTAATAACGCACCACTTTGAAATAACATGCCCATGCGTTTACGCAGTTGATATAAATCTTTGCGGCTTAATTGATGAACATTATTGCCATCCATTTCAATCGAACCCTGACTGGGTGTTAACTGCCCTCCAATCAGTTTTAACAACGTCGTTTTACCGGTTCCACTCGGACCCATAATCGCGGTCACTTTACCTCGTGGAATATCCAGACTGATATTGTTAAAGATTTTTCTCGAACCCCAACCAAAACTCATATTACGAATTTCAATCAGATTGCTATCGTTTGATGTTTTAATAGAAATAGCGTTATCCCTTTTCGTTGTTATTTTTTCTTTATAATCGTGTATGACTTAATCATCAATCTTAGGCCTTATAGTGTCAATCAATTCCCAACACATCAATTAGAACCAGTTCTCATTTTTGTTCTTTTCTAGCCCTGCAATAGAGTCACAAGTGTTTTCAAGTCTTTTAATCGATTGATATTGGGCTTTTCATTAGATAGGACAATGTGTTTAATATTAGTTCCACCCTCTGCGCCTTGATCTTTGTTCTGTAATAACGAACCCAGTCGCCCACCCAAGTCTCGTAAGCTTTCTTTGCCCTCACTGTGCAACAATAAAACACTCTCACCCGGCACCGATACCTGGTCATCAACAACTGACATATAGCCAGAACTAGAATCAGACCCTTCGTTGTATTGCAACACAGTAAAAACTTTTGTCGCCGCTTTAAACCACTGTTGCTGATCAGCACTTAAGTCCTGCCAAATTTCTCTATTGAGTAGCACCGCAGCCACTTGTTTACCCAAATGCTGACAATATTGCGCGCATTTTTCGTAATCGGCCTGGTCCGCCAACTGCAAAAATGGCCAATCGATATAAAAAACAAAGGCATCGGTAACGTCATCCAGCCAGTCATCTTCGCCATAACCATCTGCCGACCAATAGGACGCTGGTACTACTGCTAAATCAAATTCGTTGGAATAGTATGACAACTGCCAATCTTGTGGAAGATCATCCGGATAAAAGACATCATTTTCCCACTCAGAATGCTGCCAGCCCCAACTACCAATAATACAACTCAAAATCATCTACTCACTTTATAATTAAGCCAATCATACGTTGATCCAGCCGCATTATAAATAAATAGGAATGTTTTAATTGTTGTGACTTGGATAGCCCCTAAATTTGTGTATGATGGCGCCTTATTCCTCGTTAGACGATATGAGACACTTTTAAATTCATGTTATTAAATATTTTTGCCATTCTGGTTGGTTTCGCGTTCCTTATATGGAGTGCCGATTTATTTGTAAATGGCGCCTCAGCCATTGCTAAAAATATGGATGTTTCGCCTTTATTAATTGGTTTAGTCATTGTTGGTTTCGGTACCTCAGCACCTGAAATGTTAGTGGCAGTCTTTGCTTCTGCCGATGGCTCCCCCGGGCTAGCCATTGGTAATGCACTGGGTTCCAATATCACCAACATTGCATTGGTATTAGGTGTAACCACCCTGTTAGTCCCATTACACGTACATTCAGGCATCCTAAAAAGAGAAATGCCGATACTAATGGGCATTATGCTAGTCGTTTTAGTCATGTTTATAGATGGCACCTTAAGCCGAATTGACGGCATCATTCTAGCGGTAGGCTTAGTACTGGTAATGAGCTGGTTAGGCAAACAAGCTTTAAAAGAAAGTACCGACCCGTTAAGCGATGAATACGAAGAAGAATTACCCGTCATCGCCACGCCCAAAGCCAGCATGATGTTAATCGTTGGCCTACTCATCTTATTAGGCAGCTCAAAGTTACTGGTTTGGGGTGCAACCAATATTGCCATTGAATTAGGCATTAGCGATCTCATCATCGGTTTAACAATAGTCGCTATCGGCACTAGCTTACCGGAACTCGCTGCTACTATAATGAGTGCCTATAAAAAAGAACACGATATCGCATTAGGTAACATCATCGGCTCTAATATTTTCAATATGTTGGGTGTACTGGCATTCCCTGCATTAATTGCTCCCGGTGCATTACCAGAAGGCGTATTAGAACGTGACTTACCGTGGACAATCGGTCTGACACTTTTATTATTTATACTGGCTTATGGTTTCAAATCTGCCGGTTATTTGTCTCGATTTAAAGGCGCTATCTTCCTCAGTTGCTTCATTGTATACGAGGTTGTTTTATACCTGAGTGCCACTGCTAGCTAAGGCTAAAATAAAACTATGGATAAAGAACAATTAAAAAAACTAGGCTTAGCGGTTATCGAAACCGAACTGGCCGGCATTGAAGCACTTAAAGTGCGAATCAACGATGATTTTGCTCAAGCCTGTGAAATCATGATGGCCTGTGAAGGCCGCATTGTCGTCACCGGCATGGGCAAGTCTGGCCACGTAGGCAGTAAAATTGCCGCTACCCTCGCCAGCACAGGCAGCCCGGCTTTCTTTGTTCACCCCGGCGAAGCTAGCCACGGTGACTTAGGCATGATCACCAGCAAAGACGTGGTGTTAGCCTTATCCAATTCTGGTGAAACCGGTGAGATTCTTACTATATTGCCCATTATCAAACGTTTAGGCGTGCCTTTAATTAGCCTAACGGGAAACCCAGATTCCACACTTTCGACAGCTGCCAATATCAATATCGATGCCAGTGTTGAAAAAGAAGCCTGCCCTCTGGGTTTAGCCCCCACCACCAGCACCACGGTTGCATTAGTTTTAGGTGACGCTCTGGCTATCGCCTTATTAGATGCAAAAGGCTTTACCGCAGAAGACTTTGCCCTGTCTCACCCCGGCGGTAGTTTAGGCCGTCGCTTGTTATTACACGTAAACGACATCATGCACAAAGGCGAAGAAATTCCTGCTGTTGCCAACAATGCCAGCTTAAAAGACGCCTTGCTTGAAATGTCGAAAAAAGGCCTGGGCATGACAGCTATTGTTGCTGCTGATCAATCCGTATTAGGTGTTTATACCGATGGTGACTTGAGACGCACGCTGGATAAAAACATTGATATTCACACTGCAAAAATTGCAGATGTGATGACTAAAGATTGCAAAACGCTGCGTGAAAACATTCTGGCAGCCGAAGCCTTAAACTACATGCAACAATACAGTATCAATGATTTACTGATTGTTGATGATAATAATAAATTGATTGGCGCACTTAACATGCAAGACATGCTAAGAGCTGGCGTCATATAAAATAGTCGCAAACCGGAGACGTTATGCAGGATATTCTGGAAAAAGCCTCACGTATTAAACTCGTCATTTTTGATGTCGATGGCGTACTCACTGACGGCAGTTTGTTTTTAAGCGATGACGGCCAGGAATACAAAGCCTTTAACTCCAAAGACGGTTTCGGCATGCGCTTATTACAAGACGCCGGCATCGACATCGGCATTATTACTGGCCGTGAATCAACACTGGTACGACTGCGCATGGAAGAACTCGGCATTACACAAATCATGCAAGGCCGTCGTGAAAAAGGCCCGGCTTTAGATGAGATGATGAAACAAAACGGCTTAACACTCGATGAAATCGCTTATGTGGGTGACGATGTAGTCGACTTACCAATCATGAGCCGTGTCGGCCTCTCTATCGCCGTTCAAGATGCTCGTCCAGTAGTCAAAAAACACGCACACTGGATCACAGAAAGCGTTGGTGGCCGTGGTGCGGGTCGTGATGTTTGTGAATTGATACTAGAAGCTCATGGTAAATGGGATGACATTATCAAACGGTATCTGGCGTAATAGCAGCACTTTGGCTATCACTCCATTATTAAATTGACTCAAACGTGAAAAATACCAGTCGCTTTATTATAATCATGTTACTGCTGGCTTTTAGCTGGTGGCTGCAGGATTTTTTTACCAATGAACCCGAACTACTCACCAGAGACAAAACGCGCTTTGCCAATTATTTTCTCGAAGATTTTAAACTAACGGCCTACGACAAAAGCGGCAAAGCAAAATACACCTTAAAAGCAAAACGACTGGATAATTTTGAAAGCGAGTCCGTGGCCGAGATAGAAGAAATAAATGTTAATTTTTACAGCCAGGGATCTAACTGGACAGTAACAGCTAATAAAGCCAAACTTTTTCAGGATGAAAACAAGATAGAGTTTTTTGATAATGTTAAAATACTCAGACCTAAACAAGCAGAAAAACCTGAATTTAGTTTTCAGACGCAACAAATGACGCTATTAACAGAAAAAGAGATTTTACAAACCGATCTCCTCGTTACAGTAAACAACAATGGCACGCTCATTAAGAGCAAAGGGCTACGTTACGATGGTAAAAACGGTATCTTAGAATTGAAAGCTGATGTAAAGGTCACTTATGTTAAATAAGCCACAGACACAAAACCGCTACTCTTTATATTCGCTATTAACTTTTGCTGCTGTGCTCATCTCATCATTAGCTTTTTCATCTGCTGCCATCGCCATTAATACTGACAGTGATAAGCCAATTCAAATAGATGCTGGCAAACTTGTGATCAAAGAGAAACAAGGCATCAGTTATTATACCGGCCACGTTAAAATCACTCAGGGTAAGCGCATTATCTCGGGTGACAGCATCACCATTCACGCTAAAGACAGTGAAATTACTAAAATTGTTATCAAAGGCTCACCGGCCTCTTTTAGCCAGATCAATGATCAAAATGAAAAAACTCAGGCCAGTGCTAATCACATGATTTTTCATGTCAAAAAAGACATTTTAGTAATGACCAAAAATGCCGTGCTGCAGCAAAAAGACAACGTATTCAAAAGTGAAAAAATCTCATACAATACCGCCAGTGACGTAATGATGGCGGGTAATAAAAATGCACAGACTAATGAACGCGTTAAAATCACCATTCACCCTAAAAAAGACAATCAAACTGATAAATGAGCGTATTAACCACTAACAACTTATTCAAAAGTTACAGCCGTCGAAAGATTGTTAATGACGTAAATATTCACATTAACAGTGGTGAAGTCGTCGGCTTACTAGGCCCTAATGGCGCCGGTAAAACGACCAGCTTTTATATGGTAGTGGGTTTAGTGGATGCAGATAAAGGCAGCGTCTTTTTAGATGATACCGATATCACACAATACCCCATGCACAAACGCGCCCAACTCGGTATTGGCTACTTACCTCAAGAAGCATCTATTTTCCGTAAGCTAACGGTAAGTGAAAATATTACTGCCATTCTTGAAACTCGATCTCTCAACAAACGAGAACGCCAGGAAAACTTAGAAGAATTATTATCAGAACTACAAATTGAGCATATTCAAGACAGCTTAGGCATCAGTTTGTCCGGTGGTGAACGCCGCCGCGTTGAAATTGCGCGTGCTTTAGCCGCTAACCCCTCTTTTATACTATTAGATGAGCCGTTTGCAGGTGTTGACCCTATCTCAGTATTGGATATTCAGAAAATTATCACCGAATTAACCGACAAAGGCATTGGTGTGTTAATTACTGACCATAATGTGCGTGAAACACTGGGTATCTGTGATCGCGCCTACATTCTAAGTGCCGGCGAGGTCATTGCCGAAGGCACACCAGATCAAGTATTAAATGACAAACAAGTGAAAGATGTTTATCTAGGTCAAAATTTTAGACTATAAATAATGGTATGATCTTTGTTAATGATAAAACAGCAGTTACAGAGCAATTAAAGCCGATTAATACATGAAGCAATCTTTACAATTACGTATTGGTCAGTCCTTAACCATGACGCCTCAGTTGCAACAGGCGATTAAGCTACTGCAACTATCCACTCTTGAGCTACAGACTGAAATCCAGGAAGCACTGGAATCCAACCCCATGTTGGAAGTCGAAGAAAATGCGCCTGAAGAAACCAGCACTCAAGCAAACAGCCAGGCGCCTGAAGCCACAAACTCAGAAACCAAAGAAACAACACCCGAAACAACCGATACGAGTGCCGAGCTCAATACCCAAACCGACAGTATTCCCGATGATTTGCCGGTTGATACCGCATGGGAAGATATATACGACATCCCCGCTGTTCCAAACATAACCAGCTCAGCATCCACTGAACAACGTGATTTCTTTGAAAACCAGAGCATTGAAGATGACGGCTTAATCAGCCACTTGCTCTGGCAATTACAATGCACACCAATGTCTGAAACCGATAACGCTATCGGCCTGATGATTATTGATGCTATTAATGATGATGGTTACCTCACCGAAAGCAATGAAGAGCTGCTAGCGGGTTTAAAACAAGAAGCCGAGCTTCTTGATGATATCGACTCTGATGCCATCGAAATGGATGAGATTGAAGCGGTACTGAATTTAATCCAGCACTTTGACCCACCGGGTGTTGCTGCACATAATTTACAGGAATGCCTGTCTCTGCAATTAGATATTATTGATGATGGCTCCACTCTCATTAAATCGACACGCAACTTAATTGAAAATCATTTAGAACTGCTAGGCCTGCACGACTACGCCAAACTAAAACGTCAAACACGCCTCAATGAAGACGAGTTGCAAGCGGTTATCTTACTGATCCAGTCACTGAACCCTAAACCCGGTGCTCACTTATCGTCTAACAAAGCAGAATATATTGTTCCTGATGTCTTTGTTAAAAAAATCAAAAACCGTTGGACGGTTGAATTAAATGCTGAGACCACACCAAAGCTGCGCATTAATCCGCTCTACGCCAGTTTTGTAAAAAACCGTGATCGCAGTGATGACAACACCTACCTGAAAAATAATTTACAAGAAGCTCGTTGGTTCTTAAAAAGTTTATTAAGCCGTAATGAAACCTTAATGCGAGTGGCGACAGCCATTGTAGAAAAACAACGCACATTCTTCGATTACGGTGAAGAAGGCATGAAACCATTGGTGTTAAGAGAAATTGCTGAACAGCTTGATCTGCATGAGTCCACTATTTCACGTGTGACCACGCAAAAGTTCATGCACACACCGAATGGTATTTTTGAATTTAAGTATTTCTTTTCCAGTCACGTTGGTACATCAGATGGTGGTGAATGCTCAGCCACTGCCATCCGTGCCATGATTAAAAAACTGATTGAAAATGAAAGTCCTACTAAGCCCTTGAGTGACAACAAAATTGCCACCATGTTGGTTGATAAGGGTATTAATGTGGCACGAAGAACCGTAGCAAAATACAGAGAAGCTATGGTCATTCCGCCATCCAATGAGCGTAAACGCCTTGCATAAGGCAAAATTGAGGAGTCACCTATGCAAATAAATATAACAGGACATCATGTTGATCTAACAGATTCACTGAAAGCATATGTTAATGAAAAGTTCTCAAAGTTAGAAAGACACTTTGATCAGGTAAGTAATACTCATGTTATTCTCACCGTGGACAAACAAGGCCAAAAAGCTGAAGCCACTGTGCACATGAGTGGCAATGATATTTTTGCCGATTGCATTACCGATGATATGTACGCCTCAATAGACGGCTTAGTCGACAAACTCGACCGACAAGTAAAAAAACACAAAGAAAAACTAAAAAATCATCTACATCATAAACAACAGCAACCACCAGAACAGGCAGTAGAATAATACAATGGATCTCACCCGACTCATTTCGATAGACCGCATAGCATGCAACCCGGATATACGCAGTAAAAAGCGCGCGTTGGAAAAACTAAGCACCCTACTGGCAACCGCCAGCGATCAAACATCAATGAATATTTTTGATAAGTTGATAGAAAGGGAAAGACTTGGTTCCACCGGTCTGGGACAAGGCATCGCACTACCACACGGTCGTCTGGGTCAGGGTGATGACATCATTGCTGCCTTTATTAAACTACCGGAAGCCATCTCGTTTGATAGCGCAGATGGCCAACCAGTTGATCTATTATTTGCTTTGCTGGTTCCCGAAGAAAAAAACAACGAGCACCTTCAAACATTAGCGGCCATTGCTAAATTCTTTCAAGATAAAAGCAATCAACAATTAATGCGCGATTCAAATTCAAGCGAAGAAATATTACAAAAACTCACAAATAACACACTGACACAAAAAGCATCTTAAAGGCAGTCTAAAGTCTGTAGTCCAAAGTCTTTAGTCTTTGGATCTTAAACTTACGACTTACGACTTAATACTTCCTTCTTCCCACCATTTTCGTTATGCTTCGCGTATGCCGGATCTATATACCCAACAGGAAATATTTGACACTCTCAGTGAGCTGATCGATATCACATGGATTGCTGGTAAAAAAAATGCGAACCGTCGATTTAGACGCGCATTATCCTGGAGTGATCGCTCCACACTCATTGGTCATCTCAACCTCATGCACCGAAACCGTATTCAGGTTTTGAGCAAATACGAATGCCATTACTTACGACGTCTGAGTGATATTGAACGCATACAAGTACTCGATGATATTTTTAACTGGCGCACCGGTGCAGTCGTTGTCAGTGATGATATTGAAGTCTCAAAAGAATTTATCAATCGTGCCAATGAACAAGGCATTCCTTTATTCATTAGCCCGATAAACAGTAACGACCTCATTACCTCCATTCGTTATTATTTAGCGAATATGCTGGCCGACAAAATCACCATGCACGGCGTATTTATGGAAGTGATGGGCACCGGCGTACTCATCACCGGTGAAAGTGGCATTGGTAAAAGTGAACTAGCACTCGAACTCATCAGCCGCAAACATCGTTTGATTGCTGATGATGCCCCCGAATTTACGCGCATTGCGCCTGAACTCTTATTAGGTTCATGCCCGCCTATGCTGAGCGACTTTTTAGAAGTAAGGGGTTTAGGTGTTCTCAATGTACGAGAAATGTACGGTGACAATGCACTAAAAGCCAGTAAATACTTACGCCTAATCATTCACCTGAAACGCATGGACATGAAAGACCGACAGCAAATCGACCGACTTTATGGCACCCGCGATACTCGCAATGTTTTAGAAGTGGATATTCCCGAATTCATTTTACCCGTTGCCACAGGTCGCAACCTGGCGGTTATGGTTGAAGCGGCTGTGCAAAATCAAATTTTATTAAAAAGCGGCCATGATGCCAGTGAAGAATTCATTGACCGCCAACGCGACTATATAGATAACAATGTCAAATAAACCCGACCTTAGACTGATCATCGTTAGCGGCTTATCTGGCTCGGGTAAATCAATAGCACTCAACACACTGGAAGACGAAGGTTTCTATTGTGTTGATAACCTGCCACTCAGCCTACTGCCCGATTTCACCAAACGCATGCTCGAACAAGGCATGAACATCTACCCATCAATCGCCGTTGGTATTGATGCCCGCAGTGGCCCTAAAGACCTGCATAATTTCGAAAACATTATTGCTGAAGTAAAAGAGTTACCCATTCAAGTCGATATTGTTTTTTTAAAAGCCGAACTCGATACCTTATTTAAACGCTTTAGTGAAACCCGCCGTAAACACCCACTAACCAAGCGCGGCATTCCTTTATTTGAAGCAATCGAAATTGAAAATTCGTTATTAACGCCCATCGCACACGATGCCGATTTATCGCTGGACACCACAAAAACAAACATTCACCAGTTCCGTTCTATTATTAAAGAACGCCTACTGGAACAAGAAACAGAAGCCGGCATTTCACTATTGTTCCAATCGTTTGGCTTTAAACACGGCAGCCCGACAGATTCAGACTTTGTGTTTGATGTTCGCTGCCTGCCCAACCCACACTGGGAAGCTGACCTGCGACCACTCACCGGACAAGACCCCGGCGTGGTTGAGTTTTTACAGTCGTATGAAATTGTGGATCGCATGTTTCAGCAAATTGCTGACTTCATCGATAACTGGGTTCCCGAATTTGAAGCTCAAAACCGTTATTACTTAACGGTTTCAATCGGCTGCACTGGTGGTCAACATCGCTCCGTTTATCTTTCCGAAATACTGGCCACGCATTTTAAAGACAAACTAAAAAATGTCTCTTTACGTCATCGTGAGCTGGAATAAATGAACGTCGGTTTATTACTCGTTAGCCACCCCGGTATTGCACCGGCATTACTCAATAATGCCTTCCGTATATTAGGTTCAAACCCGATAAAAACCAGTGTGTTAGAAGTCGCGATGGATACAGACCTCGACAAACTGTCCATCGAAGCAGAAAAAATGATCACCAATCTCGATCAGGGAGATGGCGTACTGGTCTTAGCCGATTTATACGGCAGTAGCCCCTGTAATTTGATCTACCGATTTAAAGATAAACAACACATTCGAATTGTTTCTGGTCTTAATTTATCCATGCTCATCAGGGCAATGAATTATTATCAAGATGATCTGGAAACCTTAGCAGAAAAAGCCGCTACCGGTGCCACCGAAGGCATCCGGGTAGACAAATAAACATAGGTACAATCATGCAAGAAAAAGAAGTTACCATTATTAACAAACTGGGTTTGCATGCACGTGCTGCGGCCAAACTGGTTAATGTTGCGACTAAATACAGCAGCCAAATTGAAATAGAAAAAGACGGCCAGCGTGTAAATGGTAAAAGCATTATGGGCGTTATGATGCTGGCAGCAAGCCAGGGCTCTAATATTTTATTATTAGCCGAAGGTGACGATGCCACAGAAAGCCTTGATGACATGGCCCAGCTGATCAACAATTATTTCGATGAAGACGAGTAAGTACTTACCCTCGTCAATCTAATTACTATTACCTAATATGCCGATATTTTGAAGCTGCTTCCACCCGCGAAATATATCAGGCATAATCGAAAATTCGACCCCCTTTATTAATGGATTTTATATGAGCATAATGCTTAACGGTATCGGCGTATCACGCGGCATAGGCATTGGTAATGTCTATGTATTATACCGTGAGCAGCCTGAGGTTCAGGAATACCTGATCACAGAAGATGACGTTGAGAGTGAGGTCCAACGCTATATAAGAGCCAAGCTGTCTGCATTAACAGAACTCAGTGCCATCAAAAAACGCATTGATAGCGACACCCCTGATGAAATTCTGGCCTTTATCGATACTCATTTGTTAATGATCGATGATCCGGTTTTAAACACCGGTGTAATCAACCACATAAAACAACTCCGAAATGCTGAATGGGCGTTGCAGATTCAGTGCGATCGCCTGATCTCCGTATTCGACAACATGCAAGACGAATACCTAAGAACACGCCAGGATGATATCTACCACGTGGTCAGAAGCATCCAGCTTTGTTTGGGTGATGAAAACCCAGTGCATCAACTCGGTGACTCGTTAAAAGGCAAAATCATCGTTGCCGATGACTTAACGCCTGCCGATACGCTATTAATGAAACACCAGAAAATAGCCGGCTTCATCACCGAATACGGTGGCCCGTTATCACACACCGCCATATTGGCACGTAGCTTAGGCATTCCGGCATTAGTCGGTGTGCACAAAGCACGTCAGCTAATTAACGCCAATGAAACCGTTATTATTGACGGCAAACGCGGCATGTTGATTATCTCGCCAGACAACAAATCACTAAAGCATTTCAAAGGCCTAAGACGTCAGGAACAAAAGAAAAAAGAAGACTTAAAACGACTTGTCAACCAACCGGCTATTACAAAAGATCAGCACCACATTACCTTGCACGGCAATATCGACCGACATGAAGACGTTAGAAGCTTAAGAAAAGTAGAAGAAACCGGTGTTGGCCTGTACCGCACTGAAATGATGTTTATCAGCGCGAAAACTCCGCCCGATGAAGAACAGCAATATCAAGAATACCGAAAAATAGTAAAAGCATTAAAAGGCAACCCTCTCACCATTCGTACACTGGACCTGGGTGCCGATAAAGAAATGAAAGACACGCAGCAACACGGCCCACTGGCACATAACCCTGCAATGGGTTTACGTGCCATTCGCCGTTGCCTGAAACACCCTGAATTATTCCTTATGCAGTTGCGAGCTATTTTGCGTGCCTCTGCTTTTGGCCCAATCAGAATGATGATCCCCATGCTCACCAATCATTCAGAAATTGATCAGATTTTAGTTTTAATCAAACAAGCAAAAGCCGAACTCGATCTTAAAAAACAAGCCTATGATGACAATATTCCATTAGGCGCAATGATCGAAGTACCCGCAGCGGCACTAGCGGCTGAAACATTTGCCGAACGACTCGACTTTCTTTCTATCGGCACCAATGACTTAATCCAATACACATTGGCATTAGACAGAATTGATGACGAGGTCAGCTACTTATACGACCCGCTTCACCCATCGGTATTACGCCTGATTGATATGACCTTAAAAGCAGGACGTAATGCAGGCATCCCTGTTTCCATGTGCGGTGAAATGGCCAGTGATGCAAATTACACTCGCCTGCTACTTGGCCTTGGTCTCAGGTACTTCAGCGTGCCCGCTACCGTATTGCTTGAAATTAAATCCATTATTATCGAAGCAAACATTTCAAAACTCGAAGATGAAACACGCCAGCTTCTAAAACTGCATCACCATGCCGATATTTCTTTGGCCGTTGAACGCATTAATAAAAATCAACACAGCGCCCCGCTTAAGTTACACGCATAAAATCATTAACCGGTTGAACCTGTTCGCATAAAAAATAATTGCGAATACATCACCTTATCGCCTTAAAATCAGCTAAACTATTTACTAAGTTCACGCCGTAACACACTAATAACAATAAGATTATGCCCGAAACCGCAACTCAGCAAGCCTACAACGACTTACTGCAATCTATAGAAAGCGGTGGATTTAGTAATGCCCAAAGTCTTTTAAACAGTTTAAAAGCCGGTGAAATCGCTCACCTGATCGAATCACTTCCTCCCAAACAAGGTAAACTCATTTGGGACCTGCTCGATCACGAACTCGAAGGCGAAGTACTGGTAGAAGTGGGTGACGAAGTACAACATCGTCTCATCTGCGACATGGACCCCGAAGATTTAGCCGCGGTCACAGACAACTTAGACACCGATGACCTCGCCGACTTTTTACAATCATTACCCAATAAATTAACCGACCAGGTTTTTAACTCACTCGACGCACAACAACGTAAACGTCTGGAAAAAGTAATCTCGTTCCCAGAAGACAGTGCCGGTGGTTTAATGAACACCGACACCATCACCATCCGCTCACAAGTTACACTGGATGTTGTATTACGTTACCTAAGACGCCGTGGTGAATTACCCGATCAAACAGATAGCCTTATTGTTGTCGATGGTCACGATAATTATTTAGGTATCTTGTCGTTATCAACACTATTAACCAGCTTGCCTGAAGTCAGTGTTTATGAAGTGATGGACTCGCAAGTAGAAGCCATCACAGCAGATACATCGGATACCGCCGTTGCCAAAATATTTGAAACACAAGATTTAATCAGCGCACCGGTTGTAGACGAAAACAATAAACTATTAGGTCGTATCACCATCGATGACGTGGTCGATGTTATTCGTGACGATGCCGAACACTCAATGATGGGTATGGCCGGTTTAACAGAAGAAACCGACCTCTTTGCAAAAGCACTCCCCAGCGCAAAACGACGCGCGGTTTGGTTAGGCATTAATTTATTAACCGCCTTCATGGCATCAATGGTTGTCGATCAGTTTGAAGCCACCATTGCTCAAGTTGTTACGGTTGCCGTTTTAATGAACGTCGTTGCCAGTATGGGTGGCATCGCTGGTATGCAAACGTTAACAATTGTTATTCGAGGCATGGCGCTGGAACAAGTTACGGATAAAAATATTCGTTATTTATTTAATAAAGAAATTTTAGTGGGTTTAATCAACGGTTTTTTATGGGCGATTGTCGTCGCATTAATTGCAGGCCTTTGGTTCCAGAATATTCAAATTGGTTATATTATTGCCGCAGCGTTAACAATTAATTTATTTTTTGCGGCATTTTCTGGTGTGGCTATTCCGCTTGTTTTGCGTCGTATGAATATTGATCCAGCAATTGCAGGGTCGGTTATTTTAACAACGGTTACGGATATTGTTGGGCTGTTGTCGTTTCTTGGATTGGCTTCAATCTTTTTACTGTAGTACCTTTCTACCAATAGATCTGTCATTCCCGAATTCTTTTATCGGGAATCTATATTCTTTTCAAATTAAAATCAAAATCAAAGGCATGTCGGTGACTGACCGACAGCAGGTAACCTTTTTTGCTCGTACAAAAAACGTTACCCAAAAAATACGCCCTCACACTGTTTGCCCTGCGGGTTCCCGTGCATTGTATGTAACAATCGTCTACCTCCTAAAATTCTCAATTAGCTTAACCTCGCTCACGGGTCGTTTTCATTCGCATCCCTGCTCAAGAAAACTTAATTTGCCGTCCTTGGCAAATTATCCCTTTATGGAAACAATGCACGGCAAACAGCGAGACGGGAAGGTAAATCAAAACCGATATGAACTGTTAGGTTTTGGTCTTTAG
>JAUVDT010000030.1 GCA_030595185.1 Gammaproteobacteria bacterium | reverse complement strand
TCATTCCAAATACGTATAACCTTCGAGCCCGTTATAAAGTTCAGACAAAAACAACTCAGATTCATCCTTAGTTAAATTGGTAGCATTCACTTTGTTTCGATATGCCTTCATCATTTTACCCGTATCAAAATGCACATAATTTAGCAGTTCTAAAATGGTATCACCGGATTCCTCGTCCAGTAGTTTATAATTTTTATTATTATCCAGCTCAACATTAATTGTATTGGTGTCACCAAAGAGATTATGCATATCACCTAAAATCTCCTGATAAGCTCCGACCATAAAAATACCCAGTCGATATTTTTCATGCTCGTCTATTTGATGCACAGGCAAGCTGGTTTCAATGCCATAACTATCCACATACTGTTCGATCTGCCCATCAGAGTCACAAGTCAGATCCTGAATAATGGCTCTACGATCAGGACGCTGATCTAATCGTTGTAAAGGAACAATGGGAAAAATCTGCGAAATACCCCACACATCTGGAATGGACTGAAATACGGAAAAATTGCACACTAACTTATCTGCCAGCCGTTCATTTATATGATTAAGTAATTTTTGTTGCTCTTTATTATCGTGCTTTAAATGTTTTTTTAGATGCTGATAACTAGCTAATGTTATCCGGTCTAGCAACGAGCGTTCTTCAATAGAAAATTCATTTTTAATAAAGTCATCTTGTGCGACATCTATTAAGTCATTTATTTTTTTATACATAGCGACAGGGTCAGACACATTACAAACTTTATATAGTTCGAACGCTTCTTTTATATTGTCCGATAAATTATCCAGTTCATTATTTAAAACAATGTCTTTTATTTGTTCCGCATTAATAACCTCAGTCACCAAAACGGCATGGTGAGCCGTCATTGCCCTACCTGCTTCGGTGATTATATCTGGCTGATTTAAATTATGCTTTTGACAGGCTGCACTAATGCATTCGATGACAGCTTCAGCATAATCCGTTAAATTATAATTAACAGAAAACTCCGTTTTAGATGCTTGAGCTTCGTAATCAACACCAATACCCCCGCCAATATCTAAGGTGTTAATATTAATTCCTAGGCGACTAATCTCAATAAAGTATTGCGCTGCTTCTGCAAAACCATTTTTTATATCAGATAAACTAGCAATCTGGGAACCCATGTGAAAATGCAATAATTGCAACCACGATTCGCAGCCTTCTTTTTTGAGTTGCGTTATTATCTGTATTATTTGTTCTGCTGTTAAACCAAACTTTGCTTTTTCTCCGCCTGTATTTTGCCACTTTCCTTTACCCATACTGGCTAGCTTAAGGCGCACACCTAATAACGGTTCAACATTAAGTTCTTTCGCTTCTTTTAAAACAATGCCCAGCTCAGAGTTTTTCTCTAAAACGATAATAATTTTATGCCCTAAACGTCGGGAAATTAATGCTAAACGGATGTACTCGCGATCTTTATAACCATTACAAATAATGACATGTTTATCCACTTCTGCCAGTGACAAAACAGCCATCAATTCCGGTTTGCTGCCAGCCTCTAATCCCACACGGCTTTTACCATGGTTTAGAATTTCTGATACCACGCTGAATTGCTGGTTCACTTTTATCGGATACACGGCCGTATAGTTTGACTGGTATTGATATTTTTCGAATGCATTTTCAAATGATTGGCAAAGAAGGTTGATACGGTCTTTTAGAATATCTTGAAAACGGATAAGCACCGGCAAATCGATGTCCTTTTGCTCAATCGACTCTAGCAACTTATGCATATCAATCTCGCCAGCCGATTGATCACGGTATGGCCGGATCAATAACTGTCCCGTTTGACCAACATCGACATAACCTTCACCCCATTTTTCTATGCGGTAGGTGTCTTTTGAGTCTTTAGCTGACCAAGCTGCCATTCACATTACCTTTGTTCTATATATATATGAAAACGATAGACTCATTTTAACCTATAATTCTCAAAAGTTTATTAACAGGATGACACAATGACGCTCGACAACACCTGGTTCAGTGAGCCTCAACCTGATAGCGGCACAGCGTTTTCACTAAAAATCAGCGAAAAGCTGCACGAAGAGCAAAGCGAGTTCCAAAAAATTGAAATATACCAGACCGAAAGCTTTGGTAAATTAATGGTGATTGATGGCTACATTATGCTCACCGATCGCGATAATTTCATTTACCACGAAATGATGACGCACCCCGTTTTATTCAGCCATCAAAACCCTGAAAATGTACTCATTATCGGCGGTGGCGATTGCGGCACGCTGCGTGAAGTACTAAAACACGACAGCGTTAAATGCGCCCAGCAGGTTGATATTGATGAAAGAGTCACTCGCTTATCTGAAATTCACTTTCCTGAGCTCTGTGAATCGAACAATGACCCGCGTGCCGAGCTACACTTTGAAGATGGCATCAACTGGGTAAAACATGCCGATGACAAATCTATCGATATCATTATTGTCGATAGCACCGACCCAATTGGCCCCGGCGAAGTTCTCTTTAGTACCGAATTTTATCAAAATTGTCGCCGTATTTTAAAAGATGATGGTCTGGTGGTGCAGCAGAGCGAATCGCCATTATTACATTTTGACACTATATTAAGCCCGATGCATGACCGCATGAAACAAGCCGGTAACCCGCACACACTCACTTTTACTTTTCCTCAGTGTGTTTACCCTTCTGGCTGGTGGAGCTGCACAGTTGGCGGAATGACTACTTTAACTAACTTTAGAGAAGAAGATGCGCTCAATAAAAACTTCAAAACGCTTTATTACAATGCAACCATACACAAAGCGGCAACGGCTCTGCCTGAGTTTATGAAAAGCCTGACTGATTAAAGCTTGCAAGATGCCCTTTTTAAGCCTAAATAATAATTAGAAACATTAATATAATGAGAATTTAATGGACACAACAGAAGAAGAAACAGGGACGAACTCTAAACAAATACAACCACGCGAACTAGTAGCTGGTGTCATCAACCTTATTTCATTACCTGAAATCTGTATTCGTGTGAACTCCGCGTTAGAAGACCCTAATCACACCAGTAAAGGCATTGGTGAAATTATATCTCACGACCCCGCTCTTACTACGCGTATTTTACGCATAGTAAATAGTGCCTATTACAACTTCCCCAATAAAATTGACCTGGTATCACGTGCCATCAGTATTATTGGTGAAGATGATTTACGCGGACTGGTTTTAGCGACCTCTGCACTTGAAGTCTTTGACCGCATTCCAAATCAACTAGTTAACATTGAATTGTTTTGGCAACACAGTGTTTTTACAGGAATTGTTGCTCGGTTATTATCAAAACAATGCAATATTCTGCACGGAGAACGACTTTTCATCGCCGGTTTACTACATGATATCGGCAAGCTCGTTCTATATTATAAAGAACCAGAAATTTCACAAAATGTTTTACTCAAAGCAGCCGACTCATCAGGTCTCGTTCACGAAGCGGAACAAGAGCTTTTAGGTTTTACGCATGCCGATGTGGGCGCTACATTAATTGAAGCATGGCAATTACCTGACAGCCTGTATCACATTATTTTAAACCATCATTCACCCGGCAAAGCAGAAGAGTTTCAAATAGAGACATCCATCGTACATATTGCAAACGCCATTGTTAACTCGCTGTCGCCCGATGTTCCCGTTGATGAGAACCTGCTCAGCGAATCGAATGATTTTGACCCCATCAGTTTGCAAATAACTAAAATTAATTTAAATACACTTCCTAATATTATTGAGGAAGCGCAGCAACAAACTCATGAAGTATTAAATATCATGTTTCCAATGTATTAAATACTCAGGAAACCTCTGATCAAGTCATGATTACTTTATGCTAGCTAAATTTAACCAGACTTAATCAGAGATTCCCTAAACAATTTTATTGCAGAATTGTTACAGATTAATTTGTCATATCCATTTGTCCATTAAAGCTTGCCGAATGGCAGCTACTACTTGTTATTCACTCCCGCACCGTCAATAGTCTTATTGTCGGAGTTAAAAACTAACTCCAAACAACGAACGATGGTGCAACATGAGTGCTAAAATACATAAACTGGCTGATCGCGAAAAGGATAATATTTACAAAACAATAATAATAAAAACTAAAGATATCCTCCATAAAGAGCTGACTGAAATGATGTCGGAAATTTTCGATGACACCGATGATATTATTTTCAATTCAGCCGAAAGTACCGCTAAAGATAGCGACAGAAATGACTTGTTCGATATGATGCGTCTTTTGCGTATTGAACGAAACGCCATCACAAAAAACTATATTCAAAGCATCACTACAAAAGTATCGATGCCGTCCGTTAAAGCCAACACTTCTGACACTGAAGAACTCAGCCTGGTCAGCCATGAAGAAATGGAAGAGATGGTTGCTATCACTAGTATTTCTAATCGTTCAGATAACCTGCATAACGAAGCATTATCACATTTAAATGCTCGTGCAGAACACCTGAGCTTAAAAACAAAATTCACATTTAACAACGAAGCGTTATCTCCTAAACAATTTTGTGAAGATTTCATCAGCGCAAGCAATCACGTTGAATTTGATACTAATAGCAAGCTAATTTTTATTAAGATTTTTAGCAAACACATAGATGAAACGCTGGAAAAGATATATGACACCATCAATTACAGACTGATAGAAGCCGGTATTTTGCCGCAAATAAAGGTTACTGCAAAAAAACAGGAAAGCCACCAGACGCCTAAGCGCAATGATGATCAATATTATAATATGGCACCACTTGATAGCCAGCAGCCTTCGTATGATAAGCAGCAATCACAAGACCTTAATCAGGTTATTCATAGTTACATACAAAAAAACCTGCAAGGGCAAGTAGCTACCAACATTAACCAGCAGAAATTTTACGACCGAAAACAAGTTTTAAAATCACTATCCAATCTGCAATTAAAGTTTTCACAAACTAATCAGCTTATTAACTTTGACCTGATAAACAACGCACTAATCAGTAATATAAATTCAGGCCAAGGCGGTGTAATAACCAAACAAGTTAACCAGGTTGATGAAAAAACAATTGAAGTTATCGAGCTTCTCTTCAATGAGATATTAACTGATGACGCAATCACTAACTCAATAAGAACTTTGATTTTAAGACTGCAAATACCAATTATCAAAGTTTCCATGTTAGATCAGGAATTTTTTAATAATGCAAACCATCCTGCCAGAGCTTTCCTTAACACACTTTCATATGTTGGCATTGGCATTACAGACGATGATGACGAATTCCTATCTCGAATAGAAATAATTATCGACACACTTATAAACGAATATGAACAGGACAGTATTTGTTTCCAGCAAGCACTTGATTCATTAAATAATTTATTTGATAAAGAAATAGATACTTGTCAGAAAAAAGAAAACCACACTCAGAAAAGAATACTTCAGGAACACGCAAGAAAAATTGTGTTACAAGAACTACAGATTTATGCACATAACAAAATCATTAATAAAAAGTCCGAACCTCTCGTTCTTAAATTATGGCCCACCAGAATGTATCAACAATACATCCAGCATGGAAAAGGCAGTGAGCAATGGAATTCGTCTGTCAATACATTAAGACTAATTATCAGCAGTATACAAATGCCAGGCACTCAAAAAGAGTTGCAGTTTCTTGTTACCAATCAGGATGTATTATTACAGAATGTTCAAGATGAACTTTATGAATCCAAGCAAGATATGGACTCAGTTAATTTAGCCATTTACACTTTATCCGAAACCTATCTTGAAAACATAAATCATGCCGATATTAACGACTCTGAAGAAAATAATTTTGATACCTTTTCTTTAGAAACATTTAGCGGCACAATCAGCGACATCCAAAATATCAATGCAGGACTAGCAGCCGCCAATAGCGATATTGATTTATCATCAGATATGCCAGAACCCGTTAAAGACAAACGTGAGCAATTACAGTTATTACCTAATGAAATAAAACCAGGCTTATGGTTTGAACTTTATGATGGCGAAGACAAAGCAGTAAGAAGGCTTAAGCTATCGGTCATTATTATGGAAGAGGCTCAACTTATCTTTGTAAACAGACAAGGTGTTAAGATAATGGAAAAAAATGCAATGGAATTTGCAGAAGAGCTGAAAAATAACCAATCGAAAATCATTGCCGATCATTCTGTCTTTGATCAGGCATTGAACAACGTCATCAGTGCTTTATCGGAAAGTGCTTAAGCAATAAAAAAGGCCGCTTACTAAAAGTAAGCAGCCTTTTATTTTAAACAACTGATTTTAAATCAATTATTTAATAGGCATTTCATAAGTTAATGCCAACTCTGTATCATCAAAATCAGCATCTGTTTGAGATACAGCTAATGATAAATTCTTTGCTAGCTCAACCTTAGCCGTTATTTGGTTATAATCTTTTAATATATTGTCATTACTGTTAACACCTAATGCAATATTAAACTTATTAATATCAGCTGATAACTCTATGTAAGTATTATCATCGCCAGCAGCATCTTCACCAATGTAAAGATAAGCATTCATTTTATTGAATTTAAGACCTGCGAATAACTCATGAAAACCACCACCATCAACTTGTGGATAAGAATATGAAACAATACCCGCTTCATAACCAAAGTCCGCAGTTTTAGCTGCATAGCTCACAGTGATGTCATATTCGTTACTACCACCAGCACTACTTGATAACCAAAGATCAACACTCACACCACTTTCGTGATTGTATGTAGCGCCACCTTGCACAGCTGGTGCGCTGCCGCCTTGTGTAACACCACGCCATACGTAGTTAGTCGTTATAGAAAGTGATTTATCTAAATCATCAATAAAGCTGCTCGCAGCTGGTGCTGCTTTAGCAGCCAATGCCATATTTGAAGATACAGCTAATGCCACTGCGCCTATTACTAATGTACTTTTTTTCATTTGAAACTCCCACTATTATAATTTCCATACTCAAAGCATGGCCAATTCATCAATCTGTTCACACATCTTAATTTTGGGGTAAAATAACAAATATTGACTCAATATGCAGTAAAAGATAATTATGATTGACCCCAACGTACTCGATCAGCTGACGAAAAGGCTATCTGATAGCATTCCAGACAGCTTTAAACTGCTGCAAGGCGACCTTGAAAAGAACTTTAAGGCAACTATTCAGGCCATTTTCAATGACATGAACCTGGTTAGCCGTGATGAATTCGATATTCAAGCCGCTTTACTTGCTCGCACTGTTGAAAAACTAAAACAACTGGAAGAACGCGTTAGCGAACTCGAGAAGAAATAACACGCTTACATTAATGTCACTTAGCTTATGACAAAATTTTAAAAAAAGAATTAAGAAAAAGTATTAAAAAAAGCCATCATTCCCGCGCACTGTTAGCGGGAATCTAGGCTATTAAATAATAGATTCCGGCTTAAAGGCATACCGGAATGACGAAATATTTAAGTAAATAGTATTCGAACTTACATTATGTTTTCAAGGAATGAAACATGTCACTTGCCACAATCTACACCTGTAGTTTAAGCGGTATATCAACACACACGGTTACCGTCGAAGTTCATTTATCTAATGGCCTTCCCAGCCTCTCTATTGTTGGCTTACCCGAAGCCGCTGTACGCGAAAGCAAAGACCGTGTTCGCGCAGCTATCATCAATTCTAATTTTGAATTTCCCCAACGGCGTATTACGATTAACTTAGCACCAGCCGATTTACCCAAAGACGGCGGACGTTTTGATTTACCCATCGCGCTTGGCATTTTGGCAGCCTCATCACAAATACCCACACAACAACTCAATTATTTTGAATTTCATGGTGAATTGGCATTAAGCGGAGAACTAAGACCCATCAAAGGTGTTTTGCCTGCCGCACTGCATACCCAACAAAGCCAGCGCGGTATCATCATTCCTAACGAGAACTTAGCCGAAGCTACACTGGCTGAAAATGTAAATGTTTTATCCGCCGGAACCTTGCTCGAAGTTTGTCAGTTTCTGAATGAACAATCTGAATTAACGAACAAAGTCGACACGGAAATTGATACTGAAGATGGCGAATACATAAGTGACATGAATGAAATTAAAGGCCAAAGCAGAGCCAAACGCGCACTTGAAGTCGCCGCAGCCGGGCAACATAATTTATTAATGATAGGCCCACCAGGTACAGGTAAAACCATGCTTGCGAGCCGTATTATTAGTATTTTACCGCCCATGACTCAGCAGCAAGCCATTGAAACCGCTGCTATTTATTCCATTAGTGATCAATCGTCCATCTCTCAAAAATGGCGCGTACGACCTTTCCGCTCACCGCATCACACTGCATCGGGCATCGCTTTAGTCGGTGGTGGTTCAAACCCAAAACCAGGAGAAATTTCACTCGCTCACCACGGTATTTTATTTTTAGATGAGTTAACAGAATTCGATAGAAAAGTACTCGATGTATTGCGCGAACCACTGGAAACTGGGCAAATTACAATCTCACGCGCAGCCAGACAAGCTGATTTTCCCGCACGTTTTCAGCTCATCGCTGCCATGAACCCATGCCCACAAGGTTACAACTGTGATGGCAAAGACTTATGCCAATGCACAACGGAACAACAACGCAAATATCGCTCAAAAATTTCAGCCCCATTACTTGACCGCATCGATATGCACATTGAGGTGCCGCAAGTTTCTCGTCAGGTTTTGCAATCTAACAACACATCAGAAAGCAGCCGTGAAATAAAACAACGTGTTTTAAAAGCGTACGACAAACAAATGCAGCGTCATGGAAAAGTTAATGCCGAGCTAACGAACAATGAAATAGAAAAGAGTTGCCAATTACAAACAGCCGAGCAACAACTCATGGATCAGGCAATGGAGAAACTAAAACTATCTGCCCGTGCTTACCATCGTATTTTAAAACTATCTCGCACCATTGCAGATTTAGATGACCTTGAACAAATAAATTCGCAGCACCTTAGCGAAGCCATTTCATATCGCAGTTTAGATCGTTTGCAATAACGGCTTCTCAAAATGTAGACACCGCCGCTTTCGGCCATCCCTGTCCTTGCGGCATACCGTAGATCCTGAACATAAAAAAGGGTGCCGAAGCACCCTTTTTCAATCAAACCTTAGAAATTACAAACGTGTAATTACAGGCCAGATTCTTTCAACATATATTGAACTGCTTTTTTGATGTCGGCATCTGTTAAAGAAGCATCACCACCACGCGCAGGCATCATGCCTTTACCGTCAATAGCAACCTTCACTAAACCTTTAAGACCCGTAGTCATACGCGATTTCCACGCTGACTTAGCACCAATTTTAGGCGCACCCATCGCACCAGTACCGTGACATGCTACACAAGTACCTTCTACAATTTCTTTAGCTGAACGTACAACCACGATATTAACATCGCCAACATTAAGCACTGCTACAGGTTTAATACGTTCATTAGTTGAGGCTGTAAAATGTTCAGCTACACCCTCGTCATTGCTTGCTTTTACAACGACATTACCCAGACTGCTCAATAGGTAAACCAATGTAGCCACTAGACAAAATACAGCCAGACCTACATATAAATTACGAATATTGTTGTTTTCACTACTCACGCTAAATCTCCCACGAAGATGCGGAAAGCCCGTTAAGGCACAAAATGAGCGCGGATTATAGCGCCAAATGGCGACGTGGTGAACACATAAGATAAAAATAATATAACTATTTGCTTATGGACTCGTAACGCGACTCAGTATATTCTTAGCAGCTTGTTGCGATATAGCCAGTTTTTTTGGTGAAAAAACAGCCATTTAGACCCGATATCGACAATAAATATACTTTTGCGCCTGTAGCTCAGCTGGATAGAGTACCACCCTCCGAAGGTGGGGGTCACAGGTTCGACTCCTGTCAGGCGCGCCATATTTCTATTCTTTTGTAAGATCTCATATAAAGATAATCAGTGTGCTGCGCACATATAATTTACGTGTCACCCGCCAATTGCTCCTGCATTGCTCTACTACCTACATCCATGTAGGCATACACACGCAAGTACACCCCTGTCAGGCACGCCATATCTCTACTTCAACTCATTTCTTGTGCATAACCTAATACTTGTTTTTACTCTGACCCCAAATGCACATTACCAAATACATAAGCATTAAAAAAAGGCAATTAACTGTACACCCACACAAATAGTTACTGCTCTTGGATTAGCTAAAATATGTTAAGCACTTGAAATTAAATAGTTTCCTAGATATACCCGGCATGAATACCCAGATAAGAAAATGATGCGCCCCATGAACTGGTGAATGTCTTGTAGGGTGCGCCGTGCGCACCAAAGCTCAATAAATTACGCAGCCTACTGTTAGTGTAAATTGACCTGTATTTCTAAAAAAATATCAATACTTCTTTCTAACCCGCATAAAACTCGCAAAACGAGGAATACCATTTTTAGTTAAGCCATAATATTTAAATGTAATGACATCACCTATTTTTGGTGGATGCCTTCTTTGTTTGTCAGTAAAGCCACTACCAATCTTAAAGCGTTTTTTATTTATTGTTTCAACCAACATCGATCCTAACAAGCCTTTGTATTTTCCTTTACCACCTATATGTTTAATCACGATTGCTTCAGCATCTTCATGTTTTTTTAATTTCAGCAAGTCATTAGATCTACCACTTTTATAATATGAGTTTGCTGCGTGCAGCATAAGCCCTTCTGCGCCTTGCTTTACAATTAACTCTAGCTTGGCTTGCAATTGCTTATTAGTTTTTATTTTGTATTGTTTAATGACCTGGACATGCTTTGCATCAATATTCAGTATTATTTTATTTAATTGCTTTAACCTTTCGTTAAATACCTGAGGACTGCTTGGTAGGTCAAACACCATAAAACGAATATTTTTCCAGCTTTCATTGTTAATACTTTGCCGCCGCACTAAGCCTGATAATTCCGAAAATTTTCCACGCCCTAGCCAAAGTTCTCCGTCTAATGCCACATTGGGTAATACGTTAGTAAACCATTTTGGAGAAACAAACACATTCCCTTGACGAGAGATCAACTGCCTACCATTCCAATAAGCTCTGACACCGTCTAATTTCTCACTTACCCAGTAATTTTCTAGTGTGATATTTGAATGATAGGCTTTAGCTAATAGTATTTTTGGTACTGTTTTATCTTCTGCCAAAGAAGATTGCGGTAGCAATAATAAAACCAGGAAGGCAAAAAGGTAACTTTTCATGTTTCTTTCCTTGAAACGTATTTGTACTCACCAACGAAATATAATTAACTTTTAATACACGATTAAACTAACCATTCTTTCAGTTTTTCTTTCATTTGCTTTTCTTCAAATGGTTTTGCCAAGTAATCACTCATACCGGCATTAATGCATCGGTCTCTGTCTTCTTTCATGGCATTAGCCGTTAACGCAATAATAGGCAGGTTATGGTATCTCTCACCTGCAACGCCCTGCCTTATTTTTTGAGTGGCTTCAAAACCGTCCATTTCTGGCATCTGACAATCCATTAGCACCAATGTGTATGCGGCATCTTCTGGTGCATTCTGTAAAGCCAGTAACCCCTCCAATCCGTTACCCGCTACATCAGCACTAAGCCCTAATACTTCCAATGTACTTACCGCTACAATCTGATTAACCTGATTATCTTCCACCAATAACACGCGTGTATTTTTAGGCCACATCGTTACAGTTTCTTCTTTGGTATCGATAAGTGTTTGTAAATAATCGTGAGTTACTAGTGGTGCTGCATGATCTAAAACTTCACCTCCCGTTGTAACGACAGATAATGCACCAAATAAATCTTCAGTAGTTGCCGGCTTAGGGAAATAGGCAGAAAAACCTAGACTCGCTAAGCGGGATAAATCATCTCTATAACTCATCGACGTCATCATTACCAATCTCATACTAGAAAATTTTTCTTGCTCTGAAATTCTTTTACCTAATTCCTCTCCACTCATTCCAGGCATTTGCATATCCAGCAGCGCGATATCATATAAAGTTTTTTCTTTTTCCTGCAACCGGCTTTCGCACATGGCTATTGCAGCTACTCCACTGTCAGCCTCATCAACCGCTGCTCCCCAATGTTCTAATTGGCCACGTAACACTTCTCTATTGGTTTCATTATCATCAACTATCAGGACGTGTAGCTTAGATATATCCACGTCTGGCATCACTAATTGTTCATGCTCACTTTTTTCAAGTAATACATTAACTGAAAAACAACTTCCCTTACCAATATCACTGGTAACACTTACACCACCACCCATTAATTCAGATAGTTTTTTTGCAATTGATAAACCCAGGCCCGTCCCGCCAAATTTTCTTGTTGTTGATGCGTCGACCTGACTAAACGATTCAAATAAGTTGTCTAATTTATCGTTAGGTATACCTATACCGGTATCACTAATTTCTAAATTCAAACGGTACTGGTGTTCATCGTAATCATTTAATTCGGCGCGAATAATTACTTCGCCTTCTGAAGTAAATTTAATAGCATTACCGACAAGGTTATTTAAAATCTGACGTAATCGACCGGGATCAGCCTTTACAATAGCTTGCTCAATTTTTGTTACATCCAGTATTAATTCCAGCCCTTTGGCTTGAGCCTGCAAACCAGATGATTCAGCAAATTCACCTAACATACCTCTTAAATTAAATTCTATTACTTCAAGCTCAAGTTTTCCTGCTTCTACTTTTGAAAAGTCTAAAATATCATTAATTAAACCCAACAATGCTTGTGCACTACTTTGAGCAATGCTTACACGATGCGACTGCACATCATCGAGATTCGTTTTAGTTAAAAGATTCAACATACCTAATACACCATTCATTGGCGTACGTATTTCATGACTCATACTTGCTAAAAATTCACCTTTAGCCTTAAAGGCATTTTCAGCCGCTTCTTTAGCATTAAGCAATTCTTGTTCTACACGTTTACGCACAGTAATGTCTCGTGCTAATGCTGTAAATCGTCGCTCCGAATTAACATTGACTTCACTGATGGATAATTCAAGCGGAAAAACACTGCCATCTTTTTTTAAACCTTCACCAACTATTATTGATTTAATAATCGTTGACTGCCCACTGGACACGTATTTATTAAAACCTGCTTGATGTTTTTTATAATATTCCTTTGGCATAAGAACACCAACATCTTGACCTATAATTTCAGCGAGACTATAGCCAAATATATTTTCAGCCGATGGATTAAACTCAACGATTACGCCATCAGTATCAATTGTAATAATGCCATCAGCAACAGACTTGAAAATACCTCTGGCCTGAGCTTCGCTCCTTGCTAGCGCCTGTTCACTTTCCTTTCGCTCAGTTATATCAGAACGAATAGCTATATATGTTTTTGGTTTACCATCCTCATCTAAAAAAGGTACTATAGTAGTATCAACCCAATACAAACGACTATCTTTAGATCGATTACAAACCTCTCCATGCCACACAAAACCATTAGAAATAGTTTGATACATTCTCCTGAAAAAATCTTTGTCGTGATAACCCGAATTAAGTATCCGATGATTGCTCCCGACCAATTCATCCTGACTATAACCACTGATTTGTGTAAATTTTTTATTTACAAATGTAATATCACCTTTGACATCAGTGATCGCAACAATCGCATGCTCATCCAATGCAGATTTTTGTTCCGCCAATTGTTCTAATGCACGAGCTGTTTTCAGGTTGCTTTTACCTATTTCAATTTCAAACTCTATGCGTTTATCAAGCATGAAATTAAATGCATCTGCCAGCTCACCAATCTCATTGCTTGCGGATATAGAGACATGTTGATCCGTATCACCTGCAGCGAACTTTTTACTGGCATCCGCTAATAAAATAAGCGGTCTCGTTATACGACGTACATTTATTACTGACAGAACAATGACAACACAGACGGTCAATACAACTAAAGAAAACATAACTTTAGCCAACCAGTTACTTGCCGCTAAAGCTTCATTTTCATCGATCTCACTAATCAAAACCCAATTGACTCCGGGTAATCGCAGCAGTTGGTGTATACCTAATACTTGCTGACCATCAGGACCGGTATAATAAAAAGCATTTTCATTTTGGTTATCATCTGAAATTGTTTTTGCACTACCTGTATGCTCTTCCTTCCATAATTTATATTGCTCCGTATCAATTACTCGATTAAAAATCTCACTTTCATTATTTCGAATTGATGTTCGTAAAACACCGTCTTCACCAACCAAATAGTGAGTAAGCGTAGTATTTTCTTTGATTGCTTTTTTTAACAAACCGAAGACTCGTTCAAAACGTATTTGAACCGCAACAACTCCAATTTTCGACCCCCACTCATCAAGCAAGATAGCGGTTATAAAACCCGATATTTTATTATTTGAAGGCACATATCGTTGCAGGTCAGTGACCACATTAGCGCCTGACTGAATAGTCTTTTTAAAACCCTGCGAAAGTAAAGAGTTGGAATAGTCCCCTGTAATCAGGTTTGTTCCAAGATCATCTTCATTTGCTACTGTGTATAAAATATTCCCATCTACATCAATCAAAAACAGATCATAGATATAATCATAACGACGACTCAGTGTAACAAGGCTCGATGAATATTGGTCAACACGTTTGGCCCAATCATATGATTTTACATATTGATTTAGTGGCTTCCCGCTATTTTTTAAACCTTGCGACAGAGAAGTTAAAAAGCTTGTATTTTCTAATAATTCCGCCTGATTATTGATATCCATCAAACGATAATCAAACCAGTTTTGAATAAAGCTGATACTTAATTGTGACGACTCTTCTAAACTATCTGAAGCAACTTTCGTCAAACCATCCCTTGCTTGCTGATAGCTTATCCATGACACTAAAACCAATGGCAACAATGACAACAATAAAAACCACAACACCAAGCTACGATTCAGCGAAGTGAATTTTTTATTTTTAATAAATTTTGGTTTGATGTCAGACATAAGATTCTTTAATTAGAAGTTAGTATTTGCAAAAGCATCAATATCTACTGGTTTTTTCAAAATACCACCTTCAACTGCAAGATCCATAATTTGTTTTAAACCGACTTTATCAACCTTTAAATGTTCATAATTTATGACTCGCAATTTTGGATCAAGGCTGGCAATAATGGCTTCTCGGGTATGTGCTGGAATATGTTTACGAATTATTTTAACGATAGCTTCTAGCTTTTTTCCACCTGCATTTCTTGCCATCTCTATATCATTTCCCGCTTTACGCAAATATGACATCACTTCTTTTACAGCAGACTTTTTATTTTTAATGGCCTTATTGGTAGCTACAGCTATGCACTCCACATGGCCGTGTTTCCATGGCATGACATCTTTCGAATACCATGCCACTTTACCGTAGCCTTTTGTTTCCACAATATCCGCCCAAGGTAACGACTGTTCAAAAGCAGCAGGGATAGAACGATTGCTTTTACTTTTAATAAAAGCCGGAGCCTTAGGAGGAGCGACTGTAATTGCCAACACTTCAGCATCTGTATTTGGCGTCAAGCTTAAACTCAGACCATTTTCTTTTAGGTATCGATAAAGAACAACAGTATGTGTAGACAATAAATGCGGCATTCCAATTTCAGTTGAACGCCCGCTTTGCTGATACACTTTTTTCAATGCCGCGGCCACTTTCGCATCCGGTTTACGGTCTTTTCTGTACTTTGATACCTGAGTCTCTTTATTTAGAAGGTCATTAATAGCCAGCGCATTACCATCTCTGTGCATTAAACCAATCCAACGAAAGTGCGGCTTTTCATTAAACATATCCATAGCGAGCGGGCTCATTACATATGCCATATCAACTTCACCCGATTGATAATAAGCCCGTAACAAATCCCAGTTTTTCATTTGTTCGATTTGGAAATCTGCATATTGCATTTTTCCACGATAACGTTCATACGCTACCAGCGCGGCATAATGATCGGCCAATGGAATATAAAGAGCCTTAATGCGTTGTTTGTTATTGCCTGCTATTGCTACAGAAGTGACACCATTAAATAGTAATAAGAATATTATGGTTATTTGAATTGACAACTTTTGCATTTTTATGTCCTTGGGGAAGACCAAGCTTTAACTTTAACTTTATTTTTAAAATACTTACCTCTTTCAGTTTAGACGTTTTATCTGTATTTGCTGAATTCATTGCCTTTTTATAGGCAAAAAAAAGCCGGCTCAGAATTACTTCTGGCCGGCTTTTTCAACTCATAGAGTTGGTACAGATTTGGCGTTTACGATTTAGTAAACTCAGGATATGCTTCCATACCACATTCAGCCAGATCCACACCTTCGTACTCTTCTTCTTCTGTTACGCGAATACCCATAACAGCTTTCAGTACAGCCCAAACAATCATACTGGATCCAAATACCCATACGAAGATGGTTAATGCACCAATAATTTGACCTGAGAAAGAAGATGCATCGTTAGTTATAGGTACTAATAGTAAACCTAATAAACCGACAACACCGTGAACTGAGATGGCACCGACAGGATCATCGATCTTCATCTTATCTAAGGTAATGATACTAAATACTACCAATACACCACCGATTCCACCGAACAGAGTTGCCTGTAAAGCAGATGGTGTTGAAGGCTCAGCAGTAATTGCAACAAGACCCGCTAACGCACCGTTTAACAGCATTGTTAAATCCGCTTTACCGAATAACAAACGTGCCGTGATGATAGCAGCCATTGCGCCACCCGCTGCAGCCGCATTAGTATTTAAAAATACCATTGCCACTTGATTCGCGCTCGCAATATCACCTAGCTTAAGAACTGAACCACCGTTAAAGCCGAACCAGCCCATCCATAAAATGAATGTACCTAATGTCGCCATTGGTAAGTTAGCACCAGGAATCGCATTTACAGAACCGTCGGCACTGTATTTGCCTTTACGAGCACCCAGTAAAAGAACACCTGCTAATGCAGCAGCTGCACCGGCCATGTGAACGATACCTGAACCTGCAAAGTCAGAGAAACCAAGGTCGCCTAGAGTGTACATGCCAAATACTGACGCGCCATTCCAAGTCCAAGAGCCTTCCATTGGGTAAATGAAACCCGTCATAACAACTGCAAAAGCTAAGAAAGCCCAAAGCTTCATACGCTCAGCAACTGCACCAGAAACAATAGACATTGCTGTTGCAACGAAAACTACCTGGAAGAAAAAGTCAGAAGGCTTAGAGTAAACCGAACCGCCATCAAAACCATTTTCTTTTGAAGCTGCTAACGCATCTGCAACCATTGTGTCACCGCCAGCGATGCCACTTAAGAAATAACCACCGCCATACATAAGCTCATAACCGCAAACCATGTACATGATGCTAGAGATTGCGAATAACGCAACGTTCTTAGTTAAAATTTCTGTTGTATTTTTTGAACGAACTAAACCTGCTTCTAACATAGAGAAACCGGCAGCCATCCACATAACCAATGCACCACAGACTAAGAAATAGAAAGTGTCCATTGCGTATTGAAGTTCGAAAATTTGATTTTCCACTTTATAAGCCCCCTAATTTACAGTGCTTCTGTGCCGGTTTCACCGGTACGGATGCGAATTGCTTGTTCAACTGGATAGACGAATATTTTGCCGTCACCAATTTTGCCAGTGTTAGCACTTTTAGTGATTGCTTCAATCACTTGATCAACCATGCCGACTTCAACCACTGCTTCCAGTTTTACTTTTGGCAGAAAATCTACAACGTATTCTGCACCACGATACAATTCCGTATGTCCTTTCTGTCTACCGAAGCCTTTAACTTCTGTAACAGTAATCCCCTGAACCCCAATTTCAGACAATGCTTCTCGCACATCATCTAATTTGAAAGGTTTAATAATTGCTGAAACCAATTTCATTAGATCTCTCCTCATTCGAAACGACTTTCGTCAAAAAGTCCCATTTATTGAAATTAATGCCTTAAGGCATCAAAACTTTCCTAACCCTAACAATGCAGAAAACAGGCCAACTTAAAATTACCAAATAAAACAATGACTTAAAATAATAACTATTGTTTATGCACCACTTTAAAGCGTCTAAATATTGCATTTACAATACAAACGCACAATATTGGTGCGTAGCTGATATTCATGCACTAACTACAAGTAATAAGTCACAAAACTTTATTTATTGGATACATTTACTACAGACAAAAAAATGGCCCATCTGTAATAGATGGGCCATTTAAGGCAGGATTAAGTCTTAAAGCGACCTAATTATTTACCTACTGGAATTTCGTAAGAAATTACATATAAAGGCTCTTCTGTGTGATTAACAGAATCAGTGCTTGGAAAACTTGCTGTTAATGTAACAGAAGAAGTCGCTGCATAAGCGATATCAACGTGTGAGTATTCGTCATCAGCGTCATCAGTCTTCATACCGTAAGTTAAAGATACTTTACCGAACTCAGCACCAACTGCAGTGTATAGGTAACCGTCTTCACCAGAAACAATATCTAGTGAGAAGTTATCGTAACCTAAACCGATAACAGTTTCGTTTACACCATCATCAGCAGGAGTAGATGGGTAATCAAGGTTCCAGAAACTAACGTCATAAGAGATTTTGCCCGCTTCGCCAGCGTAACCTACGTAAAGATCAAGCTCTGTATCACCACCACTTGAAGTCCAAGCGCCGGCATAAGCACCATTTTTATTAGTGTAATCAACACCACCAGAAACAGCAGCTGCGCCAGCACTTGCATCCTGACCACGGAATAAGTACAAAGAAGCCGCATTTGCATTAAAGCTAACTTCTGCTGAAGCTGCCATTGAAGCCATTGTTGCAGCTGCTAATACAGCGCTAGTGATTAATTTTTTCATTTATTCGTCTCCACAATTTTATTTATTGGTTTGGTTATTTAGCCAACACAGAAAACCTGCTTCCATTAGCCGCATATAAAATATCCATCTGCGTGTTAGTTAGCACATACCGTACCAATTAAATATATTGCTTTAAATCAACGAGTTATGGAGTTTGTTTTTTTGTGAAGATTATTTGGGAAATGATTTTGCACTCGAATGGTGCGAATAATGAAAGGTGGATAGTTGTGTTTGGGTATTTATTTTGCGTTATGGGTATCTAGCCATGTCATGAATTCTTTAGCTGGCATTGGGCGTGCAATTTCGTAGCCCTGACCAATATCGCATCCCATTTCGATTAATTGCTTCTGAATCGCTGTATTTTCGATCCCTTCGGCAACAACTGTCATGTGTAATTTGTGAGCCAACATGACACAGGTCTCGACAATTGAATTAGCATCAACATCGGTATCCATATATCTTACAAAACTCATATCAATTTTGAGTTCAGTAAAAGGTACTCGATGTAATAACACTAATGATGAATTACCCGTCCCAAAGTCATCAATTGATAAACCAAAACCTTTCATACGGAGGCGAGTAAGAATATCTAACGAGGTTTTTAATTCGCCCATCAATGCGCTTTCGGTAATTTCTAGAATAATGGACTGAGGATTAAGCCCATGATCTTTAATTAAGTCGCTCAGATGCTCTGGCAAGGATAAACTGGTTATATTTTCTGCCGATACATTCACTGAAATAGTGATATCAATCCCTACTTTTTTCCATTTGTTGCTCTGCTTAACGGCCATATCAATGACATAAGACGTTAGCTCACCCATTAAACCTGACTGTTCTGCAATTTCAATAAACATACCCGGCGGCACTAAACCGCGAGAAGGGTGCTGCCAGCGTATTAATGCTTCCGCCCCTACTACTTTATTTGTCGCGAGATCTATTTGTGGTTGATAGAAGAGCACCATTTGCTGCTGACGAATGGCATCAAGAATTTCATTGGATACAATAGGTGTTTGGTCATGTGAGACGCGCTGTTTTACTAACGGCGGACTTGCCTCAACACTGTTCAACATACTGATAAAGTCGACCAGTTTCAGCGGCTTTTGTAAACTACCAACAACGGTTAAACGGTGCTCCTGGGCTAATTTCTCGGCTGAATGCAGTACGCCCGAATCATAACCACTGATAAGAATTAAATGTATTCGCCTGCCAATTTTTCCTAACTGGCGTATAACCTCAACACCATCCATTGTTGGCATATTAAGGTCTAAAACCATAATCGAATGATTTTGCTCTACTTTAAAATAATCACGCGCATCGTTGCATATTGCGGTTTCGAAACCTTCATCTCGTGCAACTGTTGCGATTAACTCGGCAAAGACCTGATCATCATCGATCACTATTAAACTTTTACTCATAGGAAGTTATATAGACCATACGTAACAAATTATGTCCGAATTTATTATAAAATTACCCTAAGTTAACAAAATCATCACAACCACTAATACAGTGTTTAGTTTTTGTACACATCAATACCGATAAACCAAAAGAATAAGCATTATTTGAGGATAGAATCCTCAACTACCAACTTCGGTGGATGCAAAATCTGATCTAGATGTGACTTCTGTTTATATTTCAACCAGGTCAAAATAATTACGATACATACAATTAAGGGAACGACGCCAAGGTTAACAACCTTCCAGCCATAATTATGCTGCAGATACCCTGCGGTTAAAGCCGCCATCGTTACTGTTCCGAAAACAAAGAAATCATTAAAAGCCTGAGACTTCGCTTTTTCTGCTTCGTTATAGGTATAGGTTAATAAATCTGTTGCTCCAATGAATAAGAAATTCCAACCAATTCCTAAACACAGTAACGCAAACCAGTAATGCGATAATGTACTGCCTTGTAAATTCCCTATTACTGCCAACATTAATAATGCAGCACCAACCAACATGACATTAATGACACCAAAACGGCTAATTAATTTACCTGTAAAAAATGATGGTGCAAACATACCAAGCACATGCCATTGAATAACAAATGCTGTATCACTTAAGCTATGGTGATGGCTCATTGATAATGGTGTAGCTGTCATCACTAATGACATAACAGCGTAAGAGAACATGCCACAAATAACAGCTACAAAGAAAGCGGGCTGTTTTACTAACTCTAATATTGATCTAATTTCCTTCTTCTTATCATGTTCAGAAAACGTCTTGGTTTGTATCGTAGGTATACGCACAAAACTTAAAATAATAAAACTCACTATATATAAAGTGCAAATAACTATATAGCTACCTACAAATTCTGCACTTGCGATAGAGTCATGCGTCCAGCTGGCTATATTTGGCCCAAAGATAGCGGCCACAACACCACCGGCCATCACGTAAGAAATTGCTCGGCTTTTCATGCTTTCTGTTACAACGTCAACAGCAGCAAAACGATAAAAGTTTCCGAAGCCATTGAATGCTCCCATTAATAGGGTACCCAGACAAAACATCCAAAAGTCGGCTTTAAAAATAGCCATTGTTGCAACAACACCACCACATAACCCAATAACTGCACCAAACATAAAACCAAATCGGCGACCGTATTTTTTCATCATTAACGAAGCCGGTATGCTCGCTAACATCGTTGCAAAAAACTGTACAGCCAGAGGTAGTGTTGCAAATGAGATATCATCTGCCAAAAGCACTCCAACTAAAGCCGACGCGGTGATTAACAAAGCGTTGTTTGTCATCATTAACGATTGACAAGCTGCTAATAGCCAGAGATTTTTGTTCATGAAAGCCTTTAAAAAAACTATAACAATAAAATAAGTAAGACCTCGCATCTTAATCACAAATTAGATTTAAAGCTATTGTTACATTAAACGGAAGAACTGTTGATAGGTGCTCTTATACTGAGAGTCACCAATTGTGAATGGGAACTTAATTATGGAATAGAAGGCACAAAATTTTCTTTGCGCCTTTATATCGAAGGTTTTGTTTTTTATACTTTTAAGCCTCTTTTCTTTAACGGGCACTCTGCCAATTCGCCATCTTTTCCGAGACATTCATAAATAGCATCCAGGGCTTGTTCTTCGGTTGGAAAAATATTTTCTTCTCCAACAATTTTAATTAAGTCTGTTGCCCGCATGACATCTAATATTTGTTTTTTAAGGCCACTGAAAACAACCGTTATATTATTTTCATTAAAGCGCTCAACTAAATGATGCAGCACCTCTTCACCTGAGGCATCTATTTGATTAATGCCATCACTCACAATCAATATATACGCGGCATCGGGATGCTCCGCCACAGCTTTTAACATCGCATCTTCAAAATATGACACGTTTGCAAAATATAACGAGCCATCAAAACGAATAGCAATAATATTATCATCGGTTGGT
>JAUVDT010000103.1 GCA_030595185.1 Gammaproteobacteria bacterium | reverse complement strand
GAGAGCGCGGAGAAAACCTTTTATAAATCTATAACTTATTTAGGGAAAGTAATGTGCACAGGCTGTTTCAGAATAAAGACTACAGCTATATTTTTCTTTGTTTTTCCTCTGCGCTCTCTGCGCCTCTGCGGTGAAATCTTTTGACTTTGGTTTTTATATGACCGCTTCAGGATGTTTCGAGACCTTCGATGCAACTACATTTATCAGATTAAACCTGAATTAATAGGGTGAGCAAGTAATTATTTCTTTACTGCTGGTTTGCGACCTTTTTTTGCAGTTGGCTCCATTGTCGATAATACTTTGATAATTGCCGCAGCCACTTCTTTTCCTGAACTGAAACGTTTATCAGGGTCTTTCTGTAATAGCTTATTTATCAAACGTGTCGTTAATATTGGCAATTCTGAACGGTGCTCACGAATCGGTTGATGCTTAACATTCGTCACCTGGTAAGCCAAACTTGCTAGCGTATCGCCCTGAAAAGGTAACTCCCCCGTTAACAGCTGATACATGCTTACTCCCAGACTAAATAAATCTGCTCGACCATCCACTTCAACACCCGACAACTGTTCAGGCGCCATATATAAAGGACTACCAAGAATAGAACTTGTATGTGTATTGCTTGCACCCGCTGCACGCGCGATACCAAAGTCGGTTACCTTAATAATATGCTCTTCAGTGTTATACATAATATTACTGGGCTTGATATCTCTATGCACCACGCCTTGCTTATGCGCGTAATCTAATGCAATTGCAACTTGTCGCATCAATTTAAAGACCATATCAATCGGTAACAAACGTCCTTTACGAATAAAGTCACTCATTACTTGTCCGATAACATAATCCATCGCGATAAAAGCTAAGTCCTGCTCATCACCCACATCATAAATAGTCACAATATTAGGATGATTTAAACGACCTGCTGTTTCAGCTTCTTTGAAAAAACGCTCTCTAACAATTTGTAATTCATCATCATTGTATTGAGTTAAATCCATTGTTTTAACCGCTACCTGACGATTAATCTTAGGATCCATTCCAAGGTAAACAACACCCATTGCCCCACGACCTAATTCTCGCACTAATTCATAGCGACCAAGAATTGGTTTTTGTAATCCATGATTGGTCACAATAAGTGTGCGCGCCGAACTAAAATTACTGATTGCTGAACCTTGGTTTTCTTCAAGCTGAACCAGACTTTTAATGCGTTTATCTGCCGCCTTGTAGCCTGGACGACGAGAATGAAGCTCACGATATAAATCTAGCGCCTTTCCGTATTGACGCCTTTTTTCATATGCCTGCCCAATTCTATACATTTGTTCAAGCATTGGATCAGTCGTTGGGCATTTTTGTAATGACACAAAGCTCTGGTCATATTCACCTTGTTCAAACTGGTAAACACCTAACATCCAAAAGGCTTCAAAAACTTGTTTTTCCAGATTTTCAACACGCTGTATCACTTTTCTTCTAACTAAACTTAATATATGAGCTGATATTAAAAAGAGCACAACAATCATCATTGGTGCCCAAATCGACTGTACTAATAACAAGCCCATTTGCCCCACTAACAATGCAAACAAAATAAACAAACTCAATAGTAAGCCTACTCCAACCTGCATTTTAGGCAAAATAAACAAACAATAAATTAAAAGTGCAAACAACAAAACAATAGCTAATACATCAGTCCAAACCGGAGAAAAATAAACACTACCCGAATACAAACTAATTAAACTCAGTGCGATATCTTGTACTACTGGATCACCCTCATAACCAATAATAACAACTTTGCCTTTTAGTTTATTGCCAACCACTTTATTCAGCACATCAAAATAGGGGATATCTTCATAATCCGCTTTAATGCCGGTGAAAACAGAATAACGCGGCAAGACACGACCGCCCCAGTCTGTTGTTCTAAAATCTATCTCAGAATCAAGACCATAACCTGTTTTCCATACAGGTAAACCTGAAGAGGTTAGCTTTGAATGCAACAAGGTCAACATATCCGGATACAGCGATTTATCAATTGACCAAAGTAGAGAACGATAAGGTGTTTCGGTAACATCTGACGTGACTGGTAAAGTATTATAGCCAAGCGACAATACTTTTGAATCACCAAACTCAGAAACTGCAGGTAAGATTCGCATTTTCAGCCAGCTCAGCCAGTTAGCATCTTGTGAGCTCGTCGACTTCGATTTTAGCGCCATCTCTTTGCTAATTTGTAAACGTGCGGAGTTAGATACTTTCTGAGCAAGGAATAGTTTTTTATTTTTTATCGCATTGATTAAAGTATTATCCGAAAATAATTTTTGATCTGAAATTTTATTAATTTTTAAAAATTCTTTTCTTTTAGCTTTGGGCAATTTATTAATTGCACGCACTAAATCTTCAAAATATTTATGGGTATTAATAGCATTCAGGTGCTTTTGTTCTGAAATATTTTGAACAAGAGAAATTGCCAATGGTGATTTTTTAGAGACTTCTTTCAAAACCTCCAGTAACAGACGGTTATCCCCCTGCAAGGAATTCTGAGAATAAACATTAGGTAAAATGATAACAGCAACATCATCAACAGCATCTGGTTTCGCAACAAACCGGGCATCAACAGCAAACATTTCACCGTCTAATTTTTCAATAAAAGGATGGTGCAAAGAAAAAATGGCAAGCACAAACAAAGAGACTGTTAAAAGCCCCCACACCCTACCTATTGAACGCCAAATTTTGGTAAATAAATTCAAAAAAACACTATCTTTATATTTTAATTTATATGTCTAAATAATCAGGTAAATTCACCTGATTTCGAGGCCGTATTTATATAGTGAAACTCATATCTGCATGCTAGATTATGACTTTAACTGATTATAGCAGTGAAACTCTTGTTTTTTATGACAGAACTATAAAATCATTACTAACCAAATAGCACAGCCTAAGCGGTTTGACTGTCTTCTGTCACCACAGGCCATGTGTTTATCACGGTCTGAACCAATGTAGCTAATGGGATTGCAAAAAAGACCCCCCAAACACCCCACAGACCACCAAATACCAATACAGCTATAATAATAGCAGCCGGATGAATATTCACTACTTCTGAGAACAATAAAGGCACCAGTATATTGCCATCTAAAAATTGAACAATACTATACGCTACAATTAATGTTACAAAATCTGCTGTAAACCCCCACTGGAAAAAAGCAATTAACACAACAGGAATACTCACTGCAACAGCACCTACAAAAGGAATAATAACCGATAAGCCAACCAGTAAACTTAGTAGTGCAGCATAATCCATTCCCATAATAGCCAAAGGCAAATAAGTTGCAAAACCTACTACTAATATTTCAATGATTTTGCCACGTACATAATTACCAATTTTAATATCGACATCATGCCAAACCTTAGAAGCTAAGCCCATATCATTTGGTAAAAAACACTTTAACCAATTTAAAATATTGACCTTATCCTGTAAAAAGAAAAAGATTAATAACGGCACAACAACCATATAAACAAGCAATGTGAAAACATCAACAACTGATGATAATGATAACGATAATATTTTCTGACCAACCGAAGCAATTTCAGTACTAATAAAACCAACTACTTCCGCAATTTGTTCTTCTGATATCAATGGGTATTGCTGCGGTAGTTCCATTAATAATTTTTGGCCATCCCCAATCATATTAGGTAATTCTTTAATTAACTGAATAAGCTGATTAATAATTAAAGGCATCATGCCGAGAGTCAGTAGCATGATGCTGATTAAGAATAAAACAAAAACAGTGATAACCGATATCATTCGAGGAATTCCTAGCCGCTGCAACTTAGTAACAGCACCCTCAAGTACATAAGAAATAACAATGGCTGCAATCACTGGTGTTAAAATATCTCCAAATGTTAAAAACACAAAAGCAAATAGAATCAAAAGAACGGCAAGAATAATAACCTGGGGGTCAGAGAAGTTTTTTTGATACCAGGCTTTAAAGATTTTAATCATTAGAATTTATTCTTTTATAGTTGATAGCTAACGTTGAGAGGGAGGTTAATTAGATCACTCTAAAAAATAGAGTGTAACTGTACATTATTCACTAGCCAACAAGCCATCTTGATAATGTTTATCGAACAATGCTTCTAGTTCGTCGATAACTTCAATAATATCTCGCCCTTGCATTACATGGTCTGTCATTAGAGATGATGATTCATGAAAAACAAGTTTTTTATCGACCATAGGATAGGTATGATTTAAACGTTTAAGTGCAGCTACTACAGACTCTTTATCTGGACGAGCAATATCCAGTTTTTCTGTTGGTACTTGTTCAACCACACCGTCTCTTTGAAAAAGAAACTCTGCAAAATCCATCAGAGTTTTACGTGACTCTGATGGTAATGCATCATAAATATCACCAATGTTTTTTGTTTTTTTATTACTAACGATATTCATTTAATTCTAAACCTGTGACTTTTAGTCCTGATGGTCACGGCAATAGTTCTGTGCAAATTCAAGCATATCTTCCATTACGTGCGCTCTAAATTTATTGCGTTGACGTACGAATGAAAACGGTCTTTCTAATGGCGGATCTAACGGAATAGCGATCAATGTTCCCAGCTTTAGTTCTTTGCTAATAGTAACTAGCGACATCACTGATAAACCCATACCTGCTTCAACAGCACCTTTAATAGCTTCAGGGCTACCTAACTCCATGCACAGGTCAATTTCGTGGCCGTTATAATTATCGTGTATATAGCCTTCAATAACTTCACGTGTACCTGAACCTTTTTCTCGACAGATGAAAGGGTATTTCATCAAATCTTCAGCTGTTACTTTTTCTTTTTCAGCAAGCTCATGAGTTTGAGGAACAATAACGACTAATTCATCGTTACGGCAGACCTCTACATCTAAATTTTTATTATTGACTGATGCTTCAACAATTCCTAAATCAATTTCATTGTTTTCAATCATTGAAACAATGCCTTCGGTATTAGATACCTTAAGGCGGATATTTACTTCAGGGAAATTGGTTTTAAAATCGCCTAACAGCGCAGGCAACATGTATTCTGCAATGGTTGTACTCGCACCCAAGTTTACGACACCACTGACGTCACCCGTCATCTCTCTGACGGCGTCTTCCATTTTGTCGTACAGCTCAAATATTTTTCCCGTGTAGGAATAAACCTTAACACCGGCCTCGGTTAAACTCACTCGATTATGAGTGCGATCAAACAAACGTGTATTGAACTGTTCTTCAAGTTGCCGAATTTGAAACGTGACCGCAGGTTGGGTCATGTGCAATGATTCAGCTGCCTTGGTAAAGTTTAACAGGCGCGCTACGGTGAAAAATACCCTTAATCGTCTATCAGACATACGTCCTGCTCTCTATTATTATTGTTTCCTAAGATTTTCCGTTGCTTTATAAGTAATTCATAATGGATTACTATAAATACAATCTATCCAACTATACCCCAAGGTGATTCGGAAGAAAACAAAGGAAAATAAAAAGAGCCTCGAAATGAGGCTCTTTTATCAACAAATAGTCATATACATCGCTTTAAGACAATCTATCCTTCATTAAGCTGTAATACATTACTGGGATAAGCACTAAGGTCAGCATAGTTGATATTAAAATACCAAAGATTAATGATACCGCTAAACCACTAAAAATAGGGTCTGTAATGATAAACACGGCTCCCATCATAGCTGCCACACCGGTCAAGATAATCGGTTTAGCTCGCACAGCTGATGCCATAATTACCGCTTTCTGAAACTCCATACCATCTTTTAATTGTTCATTAATGAAATCAACCAATAAGATCGAGTTACGCACGATTATCCCTGCCAGCGCTATCATTCCTATCATTGACGTCGCTGTGTATTTGGCATCCATAATGGCATGACCCGGCATAACACCAATAATCGTCAATGGTATTGGTGCCATGATAATTAGAGGCACCAAATACGAACGGAACTGTGCAACGACTAGCAGATAGATAATCAATAAACCAACAGAATAAGCAATACCCATATCACGGAAAGTTTCATAAGTAACTGTCCATTCACCATCCCACTTCACACTGAATTCATAGGGGTTTTCAGGCTGATTGATAAAGTAGTTTTCTAGCTTATCGTCCAACCCGGCAATAATATCAAACATGCCATATAACGGGCTATCCAACTCTCCGGCCATATCACCAGTTACATACACAACAGGCAGTAAGTCTTTATGGTGAATACTGTATTGGCGCGTAACCTCAAGCACTTGAACCATATCCATCAATGGAATTAACGCACCATTAACACTGCGGACTTTAACACTCAGTAATGCTTCGATTTCCGATTTATCCGCTACGGCCAATTCAACTCGAATAGGAACGGCATACTTGGCATTGTCTGCATGCAGGAATCCCATATCTTCACCTTGTAATAAGGTGCTTAAGGTATTTGAAATGGTTTGCTGGCTAACACCCATTAGCGCCGCTAAATCACGATCGACTTTTACGATATAACGTTTAGATGGATATTCAACACTGTCATCGATATCAACAATATCTGCCGTTTCAGCAAAAACTTTCCCGATCTGTTTTGCCTGATTAATCTGGCCCATATAATCC
>JAUVDT010000034.1 GCA_030595185.1 Gammaproteobacteria bacterium | reverse complement strand
GAAGGTAGATAGGTATCAATACTAAATGGCGCAATCGTTGAGAGACTTGCAAGAATTATTGTTAGCAGAAGAACAGGTATAGTTTTTTTATTTGACACTAAGATACCGATGTATACACATATTAAAAATCAAAACCCACCGCAGAGGCGCGGAGGACACGGAGAAAAGCTACTTATGTGAATTAACAAATCTCTTTATACCTTGCTTTAATACAGGAACATTAAAATTAATAAGTAGGCCTGTACTTTTATTGCTCATCTTAAGATAAGAAATAATCTGAGCATGATGAATAGGTAATATTCGCTCAACTGATTTAAGTTCTATGACCAGACTATTTTCAACCAACAGATCCAATCGAAAGGAGCCATCTATTACGACTCCTTTATAATTGATAGGCAATATCAGCTCTTCTTTTACATCTAAAGTAGCCTGTCGTAATTCATAAACCAGACACTTCCTGTAAACTGACTCAAGCAAGCCAGGTCCTAGCTCTTTATGAACTTCAATAGCTGCACCGATTACATTTTTTGATAATAAGTCATCCATGACAATATCCTTGTTTTTCTCTGCGCCCTCCGCGTCTCTGCGGTGGGTTTTATTTTCTACATCTCTAAAAAGTTTTTCAACAAATCGTGTCCATGTTCTGTCAATATTGATTCCGGGTGAAACTGCACGCCTTCTATCGCTAGTTCTTTATGACGTACGCCCATGATTTCATCCATGTTGCCGTTTTCGTCTTCTGTCCATGCTGTTATTTCAAGGCAATCTGGTAGTGTTTCTTTTTCGATGACGAGCGAATGGTATCGCGTTGCTTCGTAGGGATTGGTTAAGCCTTTAAACACACCTATATTTTTGTGGTGCATCATTGATGTTTTGCCGTGCATGATTTGTTTTGCATGAATAATTTTTCCACCGAAAACCTGACCGATAGACTGATGACCTAAACAAACACCAAGGATAGGTAACTTACCTGCAAAGTGTTTAATCACTTGCATTGAAATACCGGCTTCATTTGGTGTGCAAGGGCCAGGAGAAATCATAATACGCTCTGGCTTCATTGCTTCAATTTGTTCGATGGTAATTTGGTCGTTGCGATGCACTTCCACTTCCGCACCCAGCTCACCTAAATACTGAACCAGATTAAAAGTAAACGAATCATAATTATCTATCATTAAAACCATGTGGATTCCTCACTATGACTAGTTAGTCATACGCTCCATTTTTTCTTGCAAGCGTTGTAATGCCTGCTGCGTTGTTTTTAACTCATCTAAGATTTCATTTTTACCAATCGGTGCTTGTAATGACTTCAGCTGTTCTTGCTTCGCGTCATCAAGACTGTTTAATACTACCGCAATAAACAGGTTGATCATAACAAAGGTACCCATGACAACGAAACTGACAAAAAAGATCCAGCTATAGCCATTCATTTCCATCGCGGTGTACATGAGGTCTGTCCAATCTTCCAATGTAACCACACGAAACAGTGTCAGTAACGAAATACCTAAGTTACCCCAATGTTGCGGGTCGTGTTCCGCGAACAAATGAAAACCTGCCACCGCGTACATATAAAAGATAAGGCTCATTAATAACACCACATGACCCATGCCCGGCAACGATCGAATCAATGTTGTCACTATTAAACGCAACTCTGGAATGGTTGAAACCAAACGCAACACACGTAACAAACGAGCCAGTCGTGCCACCATTGCCAATTCGCCGGTTGCAGGTATTAACGACAAGACAATGATACTGAAATCAAACAAGTTCCAGCCATTTTTAAAATACATGCTCAATTTTGGCCAGACCGCAATCATTTTGAATATGGCTTCAATAATAAACAACGCCAAAATCATATCGCTTAAAAATATTAGCACGGTGCCAAATTCATCCATCATATATGTGGATGTTTCAAGACCTAAGACGATGGCATTAATTAAAATTAACGCAATAATAAAAAATTCAAAATAAACGTGATTAGTTACACGCTGTGCAAACAGTTTCATAAAGTCAGAATTTCACTAAATAGATTTAAAAGAAAAGTTAAAAGATACGATTAACGATGAGATCCATCTAGCCCGGCTTCAGCTAATGCCACAGCGCGGAATACAGCGCGTGCTTTATTCATGGTTTCAGCCCATTCATTTTCTGGCACTGAGTCATAAACAATACCGGCACCAGCTTGAATATTTAATGTACCGTCTTTAATGACAGCTGTGCGAATAGCAATGGCTGTATCCATATTGCCGTTCCATGACAAGTAACCAACTGCACCCGAATAAATACCGCGCTTAATTGGTTCCAATTCATTGATGATTTCCATCGCTCGAATTTTTGGTGCACCACTCACTGTTCCTGCAGGGAACGTCGCACGTAACACATCCATTGCAGACATGCCTTTTTTCAGTTTGCCAATAACATTTGAAACGATATGCATAACATGCGAATAACGTTCAATGGTCATTTTGTCGGTTAACTCAACCGTTCCAATTTCACTAACACGCCCCGCATCATTTCGACCCAAGTCAATCAGCATTAAATGCTCGGCCAACTCTTTTGGATCGGCTAATAATTCTTTTTCTAAAGCAATGTCTTCTGCTTCATCTTTTCCACGTGGTCGCGTGCCTGCAATTGGGCGCACGGTCACTTCGTCATCTTCTAATCGTACTAAAATTTCTGGTGATGAGCCGACTACGTGATGATCACCCAAATCTAAATAATACATATAAGGCGATGGATTCAAACTGCGCAATGCGCGATACAAATCTAATGGTTTGGCAGTAAACGGAATCGACAAGCGTTGCGATAACACAACCTGCATGACATCACCATCAATAATATATTCACGCGCTTTAGCAACCGCATCTTTGTAGCCTTGTTCAGTAAAACCTGAAACAAAGTCTTCTTCATTGACTTTTTTACTGGCCGACACAGGTGTATACGACGGTACTGAGTTGTGCAGATCAAACGCTAATTGTTTTAAACGCGCCTGACCTTTGTTGTAAGCACCGTCTTCTGTTGCATCGACATAAACAATGATTTTTAATTTACCCGAAAGGTTATCAAACACGACAACTTCTTCAGATAACATCAATAAGATATCAGGCGTACCCAATACATCTGGTTTATTCGCGTTAGCCAATCGAGGTTCGATATAACCCACAGTTTCATAGCCAAAGTAACCAACAAGACCACCACTGAAACGAGATATATCACCTAAGTCATAGGCATTAAATTGTTGTTGGTAGTTTTCGATCCAGCTTAAAGGATCATTCGACTGAATACTTTCAACCACAGTGCCATCAGTAATCGTATCAATTTGCTGGCCCGATATTTTAACGACCGTGCGGCAAGGCAAGCCAATAAATGAATATCGGCCCCATTTTTCGCCACCCTGAACGGACTCGAATAAATAAGTATAGGGTGCGTTGGCTAGTTTCAGGTAAGTGCTTAAAGGCGTATCAAGGTCGGCCAATACCTCTTTGACTAAAGGTATGCGGTGATAATTTTGCTGTTGTAGGTTTTGAAACTCTTCGGGAGTCATTTTATTTTCTCTTTAAATAGATGCTAACGAAAGTGTGGCTATGCGGGATACGCTTTACCATCGTTCGTTAAAGGAAAAATGACCTTGTTGTAAAGTTAAGAGTTTCATAGTTCTTTTATATCATAAAAAGATTGTATATAAAAAATCAAAATCTACCGCAGAGGCGCGAAGACACGGAGGAAAACAATATTAAACGCTTTTCTCTGCGCCTCCGCGCCTCTGCGGTGGGTTTTAAAGGTTTTAAGACCAATCGATGATTGTTTTAATTTCATCCATGCGATCAACCACTGCATCAGGGTTATAGCTACGGATATCTTCACCGTGGTTATAACCGTAGCTCATGCAAATGATGGAAAAGTTTGCAGCACGTGCAGCTTTCACATCACTCATTGAATCACCCAGCATTAAAGAGTTTTCTGGACTCACACCCATTTCTCTTGCTGCATGTAACAATGGTTCTGGATCGGGTTTCTTTTTAGATAAAGTGTCACCACAAACGATAATTTCGAAATCATCTTTTATGCCTAGCTTTTCTAAAATTGGCAATGTGAACTGTGCATTTTTATTTGTGACACAACCAATTTTAACGCCGCTGTTTTTCAAGAATTCCATTGCTTCTGGCACACCATCATAAAGACAGCTCTTTTCGCAAACATTCTTGTCGTATAAATCTAAAAAGATGGGATATGCTTTTTCAAATAATTCGTCGTCTGGTTCGCCATCTAGCTGACCAATGAGTGCACGACGCGTTAAACGCTCTACACCATTGCCTACCCAATTGCGAACTTTAGCTTCGCCATGCTCAGGCATGCCTAACGCTTTCATCATTTCATCTATGCAATACGCCAGATCGGGCACGCTGTCTACTAAAGTGCCATCTACATCGATCAGCACCATTTCAGGTTTTTTTATCATGGGGAAAAGTCCGTCAGAAGTCGTAAGTCTATAGTCGTAAGTCAAAAGACTTTAAAGACTTCTGACTGACAACTTACGACTGGGGGTTATACTTTAGCTTTAGCTAGTTCGTCACGCATTTTCTGTACAACGGTGTTGTAACCATTTGCATCTTTGTCGTTTCTTGCACCGAAGATTGCAGAACCTGCAACGAACATATCAGCACCGGCTTCAGCAACTTCGCGAATGTTATCCACTTTAACGCCGCCGTCGATTTCAAGACGAATATCAAAACCACTTTCGTCGATCATCTTACGTGCTTCGCGACACTTGTTTAATGTTTCAGGAATAAAACTCTGACCACCAAAGCCCGGGTTAACAGACATCAATAAGATAACGTCTACTTTATCCATTACGTGCTTTAAGATATCTAATGGCGTTGCTGGGTTGAATACTAAACCAGACTTACAACCTGCTTCGCGAATCATTTGTAAAGTACGATCAACGTGCTCTGATGCTTCAGGGTGGAATGTAACGTAACTTGCACCTGCAGCAATGAAGTCAGGAATAATGCGATCAACTGGCTTCACCATTAAGTGAACGTCGATTTCAGCTGTTACACCGTGCTTACGCAACGCTTCACAAACCAAAGGCCCGATCGTTAGATTCGGAACATAGTGATTATCCATCACGTCAAAGTGCACGATGTCTGCGCCTGATGCGATGACGTCATCAACTTCCTGACCTAATTTAGCGAAATCTGCTGCCAATATAGACGGAGCAATTTTGAAATCTGCCATGATCTGAACCTCAATTGTTAGTTTAAAAATGTGCGCACACTTTACCCGATCAGGCGGTTTTTTTCAGCTCAAATCTACACTTTTGGACGCTTTTGATAATCAAACGCGGTAAAACCATAAAAATCAAAGGCTTAAAAGCTATTGGCCTTTGCTTCACAATCGTATACTCTGACCAAATCAGTCAATTATTAGGAGAAATTCTGTGTTTATAGCTAAATCGCTGCATATTTTAGCTGCCGTCATCTGGGTCGGTGGTATGTTTTTCGCTTATATGGCGTTACGCCCTGCCGCAGCCAAGCTGCTTGAGCCACCTCAACGCCTGGCTTTATGGGATGGTGTATTCACAAAGTTCTTCTTTTGGGTTTGGATCAGCATCGCCACAATTTTATTAAGTGGTTATTACATGATCTTTAGTCATTTCGGTGGTTTTGCGGGCTCTGGCATGCACATTCACCTAATGCACGGCATGGGCCTGGTGATGGTGATGATCTTTATGCACGTCTACTTTGCGCCTTATAAACATCTGAAAAGACTAGTTGCTGAAGGTAACTTTCCTGAAGCGGGTAAAAAACTGAATACAATCCGTCAACTGGTGGCGATTAATACAGCTATCGGTATTTTGACCTTTATCGCCGCTGAAAGCATTTTACTCTGAATCCAACACCAGTAAGTTAAGCTATCCTAGGGCAATGACTGAATAAGTAGGTTCGAATTTATTCGAACAAAGCTTCATGCTGCGGGCTCAGTGTGCGAATGAATTCGCACCTACGCTCTTAAACTAACCAGTATTGACCCTAATTCCCCATGAACTAATAGCACGGCGATTGACTGACAACGGGTATTGATAGAGTAATCTAATGCCCCCTTAAATAAATCAGTCAATTTACTTTCCATATTTGCTCTGTCACAATACACCCATAAACTTTAAATCAAAAAATTATTATCTCTTTGGAGGATAACAATGAAACGTACTTTATTAACTGTAGCAACTGTTGCTATTTTAGGTCTTTCTTCAACTTCAATGGCTGCTGGCAATGTAGCTGCTGGTAAAGCGAAAGCAGCTAGCTGTGCTGGTTGCCACGGCGCCAAAGGCATTAGCATGGTTCCAACTTTCCCTAACCTTGCTGGTCAAAAAGCGGCTTACACTGCTAAACAGTTAAAAGCATTCAAAGACGGTTCTCGTAAAGACGGTACTATGAACGCTATGTCTAAGCCTTTAACGGCTGCTGATATCGAAAATATTGCTGCTTACTACGCTAGCCTTAAGTAATCGGTACATCATTATTGACCCGTTAATGACCCGTCAACAATGAACATAAAAAGCCCTGCCAGGCTAACTGCCTCTAGGGCTTTTTTGTGCCTGTTTGTTTTTTTTATTCCAGGCAAGAATATTACATTCGCCGCTACACCTTTACAAACGCATGACCTTAATCCAATCACTGCTATTTTTGGCCTGCCTTTAATTAGCCCTGCAAGATTGCCGGCTGCTGATAAGTCTTTTTTTTCTGCATCACTTAATCTAACTAATACACTTAATGTTGAAGACCAAACCAATGAAAGTATTTTCATAGATGGTGAAACCAATGAATTAAATCTTATTTATCTGTTTTCTATCAACGACAAAACACGCATACGCTTTCGCGTTCCATTCATTAGTCATAACGCTGGTTCGCTAGATGGTTTTATTGATGACTTTCACTCCACCTTTGGTTTTCCAGAAGGTGAACGCCCTGACTACCCAAATGACCAGTTATTATTTTCATACACAAAAGATGGCGTTGAACTCATTCACTTAGAAGACGCTAACCAGGGCATTGGGGATATCAATATAGATACCGCTTACCAACTTTATGCTGACTCAACTCGAGCTGGTAGCGTATGGGCTAGCGTAAAATTACCTACAGGTGACTCAGACTTATTAACCGGTAGTGGCAACATCGATGTATCTGCCTGGTTTTCGGCAGAAGAAGTTTTTGCTCAAGACTGGTCGCGTTATTACACCATTGGCGCATTAGTTCCCGGCAGGAGTGACATACTTCCCGAACAACAAAAAGACATTGTCATCTTTGGAACAAAAGGTTATGAATGGCAAGTTGCAAATAAAGTCGCTCTAAACGTACAACTTGATTTTCACACCGCATTTTATCAAAGCCATATTTTATTTCTTAGCGGCAGTCTTCAATTGAGTATGGGCGGGCATATAAAACTCGGTGATAACCAGCGCATTGAACTGGTGGTAATAGAAGACTTATTACCAGGCGCATCGCCTGACGTTACTTTTCAATTTGGCTATAGCCAACTTTACTAAACAATAGTTATTATCTAAATATGTATATACGAATAGTTTTTTTCTTTTATCTGATCTTTTTTTCACACTCTCTTTTTGCAGAAGCCGCTCAAGTAGAAGCCCAGGCTGAAGTCCAAGTAGATGTCCAAATAAATGTAAGTAGTGGAACCGAAATTTCTGTCACCCTTTTTAAAGTAGAGGCTCCCAAGGCCGTGCTTTTATGGATACCGACAGAATACGGCATTCGAGGTAGAGAAACAGCCACCGCATTAGCACTTAACAAAAAAGGCATTGAAGTTTGGCTTGCAGACTTACACAGTTCATATTTCGTACCTAAAGGCAGACGCAGTTACAACGAAATAAAAGCCGCAGACATATCCGATTTAATTATTGAAGCCAGTAACAATAAAAAGCGTGAAGTCACATTATTTGCAAGCGGACGAGCCGCACCACTTGCATTAAAAGCAACGCGAAAACTACAACTAAAAAAAGAAACCCGTTCGATTGTTAAAAGCGCTATCTTTTTCCACCCTAACTTTTATGCAGGCTCAGCAGAAGCTGGAAAAAACATAGAATACGTACCCATCACCTATGCATCAAACCTGGCCATCTATATTGTACAACCGGCATTATCTGGAAAACGTTATCAGCTAAACACTCTTGAGAAGCACCTGAAAAGCGGTGGCAGTGACGTCATTAAACAAATACTACCTAATACAGGTGATGGCTTTAATGTCAGACAACCTGACAACAAAACTGAAATTAAATTTTATAAAAAAACACCGTCAATTATCAGCAATGCCATCAAGCTATTAAAACTATATGATAAAACAAGAGTTGCCAGCACACTCACTGATGCCGACGAGAATACAAAAGTATCTTCTTTAAATACAGGCTTACAGTCATACAAAGGCAACATCACTAACCTTTATTTGGATTTTATTGATCTTAACAACAAAAGACATACACTAAAGAATCACAAAGGAGAAGTTTTACTGATTAACTTCTGGGCTACATGGTGTCCGCCTTGCGTCAAAGAACTGCCTTCATTAAATCGATTACAAGAAAAGATTAACAACAAAAACTTTAGCATTCTGGCCGTGAATATTGGCGAAGAAACCAATACCGTGAAGAAATTCCTCTCTAAAATGGATATTAAATTCCCTGTTCTATCTGATCCACTTGCAAAATCAGTTGAACCCTGGAAACTAATCGCTTTCCCATCCAGTTTTGTCATTGATAAATACGGCACAATTCGTTACGGATTATTTGGTGGTCTGGAATGGGACAATAAAGAAGTACAACAAATTATTCAGAAACTATTGAAAGAAAAATAAAGCTAGCTTCTTTTATTCAAATAACTCTCTCTGTTCCATCAGCCATTTGCCTTGTTCGGCATCTTCACTAAAGCTGGAAACTGTAAGCCCTAGCAGTCTTACCTTTCTTGTTTCCACTTCTGTTTTAGATAACAACGAAACAATGATAGGTAACATATTTTTTACGTTACTTATGGCTTTTGATAGAGTTTTACTTCTTGTAATTTGTTCAAAGTTATCATATTTAACTTTCAGAGTTAATGTATAGCCCTTAAGGTCTTTCTGTTTAAGAGAATCCGTTACCTCAACCGCTAACACACCTAAAACCTTTAACATGTCATCAACATTACCAAGATCTTTTTCAAATGTTGTTTCAGAACCTAATGATTTTCTTTCTCGGTGACTCACTACTTCGCGATTATCAACACCTCGGGAAATGTGATAATAATACATTCCCGATTTACCAAAATATTGCTGACATTCTTGCTCAGATAATTTTTTAATATCCGCACCTGTTTTAATACCCAAACCATGCATTTTAGATTCTGTTGCTTTCCCTACCCCATAGAATTTTCCCACGGGTAATTCAGCAACAAACTGAGCACCTTGCTCAGGACGAATAACAGTAATGCCATCAGGTTTATTCATATCTGATGCCACTTTTGCTAAAAACTTATTATATGAAACACCGGCAGACGCGGTTAAATTAGTTTGTTGAAATATTTTTTGTTTAATGTCTTTTGCAATTAAAGTCGCTGAGCCTTCAAACAATGTGCTTTCGCTAACATCAAGATACGCTTCATCTAACGATAAAGGCTCTACCAAATCTGTATATTGTAAAAAAATACTGCGAATAATATTTGAAGCTTCGCGATAAGCTTCAAAGCGCGGAGATACAACGACTGCCTGGGGACATAGTTTATAGGCACGAGATGATGACATGGCAGAGTGAATACCAAATTTTCTGGCCTCATAACTACAGGTAGCAACCACGCCTCGTTTATCGGGCCGACCACCTACAATTAAAGGCTTGCCACGGTATTCCGGGAAATCGCGCTGTTCGACTGCAGCAAAAAAAGCATCCATATCAATATGAATAATTTTTCGTTGCTCACTCATTTATTTACTGGTCAATCGCTTTATCTTCAACCAATGTCAATGCGTGTTTCAGCACATCTAAACCTGCATCGGCTTTATGTGCATTCTCACTTAAATAACGTTTCCAGGCTTTGGTACCTTTTACACTTTGAAATATGCCTAACATGTGTCGAACGATAGATTGTAAACGCACGCCTTTTTGCATTTCTTTTTCGATATAAGGGAACATGCTTTCAACCATTTGATGGCGCGTTAACACGGCATGATCGTCTTTAAAAATTAAACGATCAACTTGCGATAATAAATAGGGATTGTGATAAGCCTCTCGCCCCATCATTACGCCATCGACATGTTTTAAATGGCCCAGTGTTTCATCCAATGTTTTTACGCCACCATTTAAACTGATATGACACTGTGGAAATAATTCTTTTATTTTATAAACCACGTCATATTTTAATGGCGGAATAGTACGATTTTCTTTAGGACTCAAACCTTTTAAAATAGCTTTGCGCGCATGGATAACAAAATTTTCACAACCCGCTTCGTGTAACGTACCCACAAAATGCACGAGTTCTTCGAATGAATCTTTATCATCTATTCCAATGCGTGTTTTTGCGCTAACAGGAATTTCAACGGCCTGTTTCATTGCCGCTATGCACTCTCCCACCAACTCAGGTTCAGCCATCATACAGGCACCAAAACTACCATTTTGGACACGATTACTGGGGCAACCTAAATTTAAATTTACTTCGTCGTAACCGTAATCTTCGGCGATTTTTGTACACTCGGCCAGGTGTTTTACATCACTACCACCTAACTGCAAAGCAACCGGGTGCTCTTCTTTATTAAACTGGAGGTAACGATCACGTTCACCAAAGATAATCGCACCTGTTGTCACCATTTCTGTATAAAGTAAGGAGTGATGAGTGATAAACCGCAAAAAATAACGTTCATGGCGATCAGTCCAGTCAAGCATTGGGGCGACACTGAATGTGCTATTTAACATAGATAACGCTGGGTTGAGAACAAGGAGGGTGACAATTTTAAGGTATTACGAGGGAGAAAGATAACCTGCAGACCTTCAATACGAAGGTCTGTTATCGCAGATAAAATATAAAAGCTATATCAGGAGCTTACTGTGCGACGGTCTGTATTTTGTCGACGTTCACTTTCTGTTACTTCTTTCATACTGTCTTCACTTTCTTTTTGACGACGGTCATACGAAGTTTTACGCTCTTCAAGCTCATCCTCGATTAATTCCATCACCATTGTTGTGCCTAGTTTTTCTTCCACGCTCATTACCACTTCCTCGATTAATACTTAAATACAGCCTTTAATTTATGACAAAAACTAAGGCTACTTATTATTTTAGTTGTTTTTTACGAGAATTCCATTCTAAGCTGGATACGACCAACCATCTTATTAAAACCCTTTAATTCATACAGAGTTTTAATGCCAAGCATCTATGCATCGATTATTTAAGCACTCTATTTGCTTCATTGCAAAAGTCAAAATAACCTTTCTGATAAATGGTGCGCATTTACACTTGTCTGGCATAAATTTAGGCTAGGGTATCTACTTATAGGTTTTAAGCTATTTATAAAAGAAATAAAAAAGCCCCGTCTCCGAGGTCTTTTTAGCAATGAAACTCAATAAAACTATTATTTTATTGAAGCGGTGTCCGCCCAATGACCGCTGTCGATATATTGCGCGTAATGACGAACTTTTTTAGCCTCTTCAACCTTTCCTAACGCATCCAGAATTTGCGCCTTTAGAATATAAGTATCTTTCGCTTCAGGCGTTAATCGAATTGCTCTGTTAACAGCTCCTAATGCCCTTTTGTTATCTTCCAACAAGAAATAGGCAATCGCAAGATTATGATAAGCCGTCTCATTATACGGATCTAATCGTAATGCCTGACCAAAGTACTTTAATGCGTGTTTAAGCTGGCCTTGTTGGGCATAAAGCACGCCTAAATCATCGTATGCACGTGCATTACGAGGATTTAGCTGAATAGCTTTAAGAAGGTTCGTTTCAGCGTAATCTAAGTCACCCTGAGACATATAACGGATGCCACGATAAACATGTGCCATCGAATGCTGCGGGTTACGTAAGATGAATACATTTAAATCGGCAATCGACTCTTCCAGCCGGCCAACACCGCTATACGCAATGCTACGACCTAAGAATGCATTATCGACAGCACGGTCCATACGGATCACTTTATTATAAAAGCTCAGTGCCTGACTAAACTTGTGTTGATTTAATAATTGATCAGCATGAGCCAAATAAGACTCTTTAGTTGCTTCTGGCTCGATGATATTACTTTCCTCAATCAAGCCCATTAATTCATTCTGTGCATTGTTCGCATTGGCTGATGCCACTAAAAACATTAAAAAAAGACTTACTAAAGCGCTAGCAATACGAAGACCGCGATTACTGGATAATGTTTTTACCCCAATATTTGTATTTTTGTTCGTTTGATACATCAGTTACACCTACGGTTGTCTGTAAGCCATCCTGGAAAGTAATTATCCTGAAAATCATGAGAAACGATAGGACTACTAGGTACAAACCCTAGGTTTTAGCCTTATAATTATTATTTAGACGAATAAATGAGAACCTGCAATCTCTGTAACAGAATTATTACACCGAGAAATACATAAAAAAGGACTTAAATAGGGGTTATAACCAATAAAAACAATGGGTTAATAATAATTAGAAGTGAATATTTATTTTTTAAGCCAAAATGAATTAATAAAACTGAAACCAGTTGTTACAACATTACGGGAATTCAGCTCAGCTACAAGGACTATCTTCAATCACCAAATAAGACAAAGACGAGTTCTCTGTAAAACCCTAATCAGAGTCTTTAACTAACAGGCTGCCCCGGTACATCTGCATTTCACAGGTAAAAACATACTCACCGCTAGTCGGCAGGCTCAGTTCAATCTCAACCGGTTGCTCCAGAGGCAAAATCAGGTTTTTATCCAAGCCTTCAAATAATACCTTTTCAGCACATGGACTGGCATCTTTACGAAGAAAGCGTAAGGTAAACTTTTGATTCGCTGATACCTCTATCCTTGCAGGCGAATAGACACCGTCTTCGACCAGTATCTCTATCAACTGGCTATTATCAATCGTTTTTGCTTTTACTGATGACAACCAGAACCACCAGATAATGGCCGCTATCAGTATCACCCCAGACACATTAATCAGTAGATCAATCATTTAGTCATCTCCGCAGAACGGAACCAGCGTAAACGATTGGCATTACTCACCACCGTTACCGATGACATTGCCATTGCTGCACCAGCAATCATTGGATTCAATAAAATACCCATTAAAGGAAATAAAATACCCGCAGCTACCGGAATGCCTAAACCGTTATAAACAAACGCACCGAATAAATTCTGTTTAATATTTCTGACAGTCGCTTTAGAAATGGCAATGGCATCGACGACACCCAGTAACGAACCGCGCATCAATGTGACATCCGCACTTTCTATCGCCACATCAGTACCGGTACCTATCGCAAAACCCACGTCTGCCCTAGCCAGAGCCGGTGCATCATTAATGCCGTCACCTACCATGCCGACAACATTTCCCTGGGATTGCAATAAGGCTACTTTTTGTTCTTTATCTTCCGGCAACACTTCAGCGAAATATTCATCGATTGATAACTGCTCAGCCACCGCTTTCGCCGTGTGTTTGTTATCACCCGTTAACATCACCACCTTAATTCCCAGTCGATGCAGGGCTTTTATTGCCCGTGCCGAATCTTCTTTAATGAGATCAGCTACTGAAATAATACCTGCCAGTTGTTGATCAACAGCCAGATACATTGGTGTTTGCGCCTGCTCTGCCAGACTCTGCGCCTCAGCTTCTGCCTGCTCAAAATCAATATTATTTTTTTGCATCAGGGCAGCATTACCTAATAGCACTTGATGGCCATCAATTATTGCTGTGACACCGTGGCCAACTACCGCACTAAAATTCTGACTATCAAACAAGGTGATGTTTTTTTCATCTGCCGCATTCACTATCGCTTCGGCCAATGGATGTTCTGAACCTTTTTCAATACTGCCGGCAAACATTAATACATCTTCCTGTTGCCACTCGCCATAATTTATTACCGAGGTTACACTCGGTTGTCCATTGGTAATCGTACCCGTTTTATCCATAACAACAGTGTTCAGTTTACCTGCCGTTTGCAAGGCTTCACCATTACGAATTAACACGCCAAACTCTGCAGCCTTGCCGACGCCAACCATAATCGAAATTGGTGTTGCTAAACCCAAAGCACAGGGACAGGCAATAATTAAAACCGTCATCGTTGTCACCAGCGCATAACTTATCCGCATTTCTTCTGCCACCAAACCCGGTGCAAAATTAAACCAGAGTAAAAAAGTGATCACCGCAATAATTAAAACAGTCGGCACAAATATGGCTGAAATTTTATCAGCCAGTTTACCGATAGCAGGTTTTGAGTTTTGGGCTTTTCTTACCAGCGCAATGATTTGTGCCAATGCTGTTTCGCTACCGACGCGTTTAGCCTGAAACAAAAACGTACCCGACTTATTCATGGTGCCGCCAACAACATCATCACCCAATTTTTTTTCTACAGGTAAAGGCTCACCCGTCAACATGGATTCATCGATAGAAGAATGACCATCAACAATCACGCCATCAAGCGGTATTTTTTCTCCCGGTCTAACGCGTACTGTTTCATCAAGCCCCACTTTACTAATTGCGACATCCACTTCTTTACCATCGCGCACTACTCTGGCTGTTTTAGGCTGCAAACCAATTAAACGTTTAATTGCTTCAGATGTTTTCCCACGTGCCCGCATTTCCAATGCAGAACCAAAATTAATCAATGCAATAATAATTGCCGCAGCTTCAAAATAAGCATGCCGTGCAAGAGCGGGAACTAAATCGGGATAAATGGTAATAACCATCGAAAAGATCCAGGCAGTACCAGTACCCAGAGCGATCAATGTATCCATATTGGCATTGTGGTTTTTAAAGGCCTTCCAGGCACCGGTATAAAAATGCCCACCTGAAAACCAGAGGACAAAAGCTGTAGCAAGCCCAATTAAAAACCAGATAATCTGGCCTTGTGTAGTATTTAGATCAGGTAACAAACCAGACATGCCGAGAATAAATAATGGCACACCAATCAATGCAGCAACCAGTGATTTCTTTAACAGGTTTCTATAGTGCTCAAACTCAGCTGCTTCTTTTTCTGCGGTATCTTCTTCTGACTGCAATAAAGAGGCTTCGTAACCCGCATCCTTTACAGCGTTAATCAAGTCTTCAGTTGCAAAGCTTCCTTCTACATCGGCCGTATGTTCAGAAAAATTAACTGCCGACGACTCAACACCAGCAACACCTTCCAATACTTTTTCTACACCGGCTACACAACCTGCACAGCTCATGCCACCAATTGAAAAATGTTTGACTGTCATCATCGTCTCCTAACAAATCACTTCGTATATCGCACACATTTTTTAAAGATTATTCCTCTGATGCCGGAAAACCAATCGCAGTTAAAACATTAACAATATCCTGTACCGATTTTTCTGATTGAACAACTGCTTTATTTTCTTCCAGACTAATATCAATAACTTCTGTTCCATCGAGCTCATTTAAAGCCGTCTGAACAGATGACACACAGCCACCACACTTCATATTGGATACATTAAAAGTATATTTTTTCACGCTCATCATTCACCACCTCTATATAGCATTATTAGATATTACACGACCCCATATCTCTCCGCCCCTCAAGAAATACATAAGACCAGGTTGAATTTTACAAGCCATTGAAAACATGAGATATTTACTTAAATACTATAAAAATATTAATTATTATGTCTAAACCCTATTCGTTAGAACATATAGATGACATTACAATTATCACTTTTTTTGAAACCCCTTCATTTGAATCAATGAAAGAGGTTATCGATGACGTTGCTGACAACCATCCTTATGAAAAAAGGTTATGAAATTTTTCTGGCATACACTACGACTGGTCAACAGTCGAATTACAAAATATATCAGAATATGCAAAGTTAAAATTCATCCGCCTTAATAAACTTGCCATAATTGCAACTGATAATTTTATATATGGAATAGCACGCCAATTTATGGCTTACAGAGAAGAAGCTATTATGTGGTTAAACCAATAACTGCTGGATTATAAACCCATTCATTATCATCTCTCTCAGTTAACTCATTACTTTTCTAACTGCTGCTTTTTCTTGTTGTATTCTGTTTCATCTATTTCGCCTTTTGCATACCGTATTTCAAGAACATCTATCGGGGACAGCTGATTCTTTCGCACATTTCGAGATAGCATAACAATTAAGAAAATGATTCCAGCAGTTATAGACAGCCACAACACCCACATAAACTTCACCTTACTTTAGATTATTTATTTTCATGATTCATTATCAGAATTATATCGGATAATGAATCATGAAACCGCTTATAACTAACCTATATTCCCTTCCACAAAAAAGTAAATATAAGTTTTTTATTAACTGATTAAAAAGCAGCCAATAGTTGCAGTGTTATACGACTGTCATCAGCAGTGGTTCCTTCTCCCGATCGATCCCAATACTCAAACATACCTCGCACATTATCACTGAAGTAATAATTCATACCCAGCGTAAGTTCAGAGATATTTTCTGCACCGTCCAGTTTGTCATAATTATCATAACGAATTAATGGCGCCCAGTTATTACGCCCATTACTACGTTCAACATAAAATGCTTGAATATACATTGCATCATTTTCAAGCTCTGTGGTTGCAGCTGGATTATCATCAGTCGCACTCATAACAACTGCGGTAATCGTCATATTTTTTTGAATCACTGTTTGCACATCTATCGCCGTACGACTAAAGTCACGATCAACAGCGCAAGCAGCTCCCGTTACTGTACTAGCCGGACACGTTCCACTAACCGATAACAAACCAACCATAATATTAGGTGTTATATCATAAGCCACTCGCGCCATCACAGTTGCTGGTTCTTCGCCTTCCGCATCACCACCTGAACCGCCAATAGAAACACCATAAAAGATATTATTTACTGGTCGTCCATATGCCGTAATGTTTTGGTGCGCACTTCGCAGGCCTTCATCATTATCTGCACCACCAAAACTCCCTAACGTCGTTAAATGACCACGGGTTAAACGACGGGAATCGGTGTATGTATTGTAAGGATCAAAATACATTACGCTGCCGTAAGAAAACTGCAAATTAAAAGCAGCGCTCTGATTATATGTTAGCTGCGCTAAAGGTATGCCGACATCAAGCCCACGAGCATTTGTATCTTCATCTTCCGCTTCCATCTCAAAGAAACCCGACATGTTTTCACCCATCGGTCCACCAATCATTAATTCTGCTTCATGTAAGGCACGAATTTTTGTTTCACCACTGTCTTTTTTATCATAAGGCCGGGCAACCAAAACCACAGAGACAGGCAAACTTTCATCCCATTTCAGATGATCACTAACTTTAATATTAGGAACTTGTAGGGGAGCGAAACGATAACCATTTTCTTTATATGATCGCCCTGTTTGATTAAGGGCTGGCCAGGCACTGTGACAAGCACTACAAGAAATACTGTTTTTTCGAGCAAAAGCCGGAATGGCATTTGCGGTGGTCGAAAGACCGGTTAATATAACGATTAATCCAATTACAGCCCAATAGGCTGTTACTTGTTTTACACCTTTCATAATCAACTCCTTGTTGCTTGAAAAATATATTTAATCTGTTTGTTTTTATACTCTTGTTTGTATTTAAAAAAAAGTATTAATAAGCTTTCCAAATAATTTATTCAGCCGAACGCTGTTTCCATACTAAGAAAACGGCCGGGATTACAATTAAGGTTAGAATTGTTGCACTGACCATACCACCAACCATCGGCGCTGCAATTCGTCGCATTACTTCTGAACCGGTACCACTACCCAACATAATAGGCAGTAAGCCAGCAATAATTGCTGCCACTGTCATCATAATCGGACGCACTCTTAATAACGCACCTTCTATTACCGCATCACGAACATCCTGAACTGTAATTTTTCTATTTTCAGCTTCTGCTTTATCAAGATACTTTTGATAGGCTTGATTCAAATACACCAGCATCACCACACCTATTTCAACAGCAACACCGGCTAACGCAATAAAGCCAACACCAACGGCTACCGACATGTTGTAATTCAGTAAATACAATAACCAAAAACCACCGATTAATGCCATCGGTAACGTGCCCATAATGATCGCTACTTCGATCATATTTCTGAAATTTAAATACAGTAATAAAATAATAATAGCCAGAGTAATTGGCACTACCGTAGTCAGTCTTTCTTTTGCACGCACCATGTATTCATATTGACCCGACCATGCAATAGAGTAACCTGCTGGCAATTCAACATTATCAGCAACTACGATTTGCGCTTCGGTAACATACGAACCTAAATCACGGTCTTTAATGTCAACAAACGTCCAGCCATTTGGTCGTGCATTTTCACTTTTAATCATCGCAGGTCCCATTTCTACCCGAATGTCTGCCACTTCTAACAATGGAATTCGGGCACCTGATGGTGTGACTATGGGTAGGTTTTCCAGTTTCGTTAAAGAGTCTCGGTAGTCTCTCGGATAACGAACATTAACCGGGTAACGCTCTAAACCTTCGACAGTTTGTGTGACTTGCATACCACCTAACGCCGTACTGATAACCGCTTGAACATCAGAAATATTTAATCCGTAACGCGATGCGGCAAGACGATCAATATCAACTGTCACATAACGTCCACCAGCAACTCGTTCTGAATAAGCGGAGGTTGTGCCCGGCACTTTTAAAACCGCTTTTTCAATTTGTTTGCCGATGTCTTCTATGACTTTAAGATCCGGCCCCGATACTTTTATACCTACCGGCGTTTTAATACCGGTTGCCAGCATATCAATGCGCGTTTTTATTGGCATTACCCACGCATTAGTTAAACCTGGGAATTTAATCAGATCATTTAAGTCCTGTTTAATGGTGTCCAATGTCACACCTTCACGCCATTCACTTTTGGGGTGAAATTGAATCGTTGTTTCTATCATTGTTAATGGTGCAGGATCAGTCGCTGTATCTGCTCGACCAATCTTACCGAAGACACGTTTCACTTCCGGAATTGTTTTTATTAACTTATCCGTTTGCTGCAATAACTCCTGCGCCTTACCAATTGAGACGCCAGGAAAAGTGGTCGGCATATACATCAGATCACCTTCATCAAGATCTGGCATAAACTCCGACCCCAGTTGAGTGGCTGGCCACATACCAATCGCAACAACAAACATTGCGCCAATTAATAATTTACCCGGCATTCTTAGCACCGTATTAATTAATGGACGATACGCTGCAATTAAAAATCGATTAACCGGGTTTTTATGTTCCGGCGTAATATGACCGCGAACAAAATAGCCCATCAATACAGGCACTAATGTAATTGATAAACCGGCGGCCACAGCCATTGCAAATGTTTTAGTAAATGCCAATGGTGCAAATAATTTACCTTCCTGTGCTTCTAAGGTAAAGACAGGCAAGAAACTTAAAGTAATAATTAATAATGAAAAGAACAGTGGAGGACCAACTTCAGTTGCCGCTTTTTGCATAATCTCCCAGCGGTTTTTATCCGTTACCTCCTCTTTTTCCATGTGTTTATGTACGTTTTCTATCATTACAATGGCCGCATCAACCATTGCTCCTATCGCAATTGCAATACCACCTAACGACATAATATTGGCATTGATACCCTGCATCTTCATAATCACAAATGCACCGAGAATACCTAACGGCAATGAAAAAATAATGACCAGTGAAGAACGAATGTGAAAAAGAAATACAACACAAACTAATGCAACAACAATAAATTCTTCTAACAATTTAAAACTAAGATTATCAACTGCTCGATTAATTAAATTTGAACGGTCGTAAACTTCAACAATTTCCACACCTTCTGGCAAACCGGGCTTTAATTCTTCAAGTTTTATTTTTATATTTTCAATTGTCGTTAATGCATTTTCACCAAACCGCATAATGACAACACCACCAACCACTTCACCTTCACCATCCAGCTCAGCAATGCCGCGACGCATTTGTGGGCCAATACGAATATCGGCAACATCCTTTAACAATATTGGCGACCCCGAACTACTAACGCCCAATGGAATTTGATTTAAGTCGTCGACGCCTTTCAGGTAACCCGTTGCACGAATCATATATTCTGCTTCGGCCATTTCAATAACCGAACCGCCTACTTCCTGATTAGCGTTTTTTATTGCCATACGAATTTTATGTAGCGGGATACCATAAGCACGGAGTCGTTCAGGATCGACAACAACCTGATACTGTTTCACCATTCCGCCAATAGTTGCCACTTCTGAAACACCTGCAACCGTTTGTAATTCAAACTTTAAAAACCAGTCTTGCAAACTTCGTAATTGTGCTAAATCATTTTTTCCTGTTTTATCTATCAAAGCATATTCGTATACCCAGCCTACACCGGTTGCATCGGGGCCCAATGAAGGCCGCGCCGATCTAGGTAATTTACTGGTAACCTGGTTTAAATATTCCAGCACGCGCGAACGTGCCCAGTAAGGATCAGTGCCATCTTCAAAAATAACATAAACATAGGAGTCACCAAAAAACGAATAGCCTCGAACATTCATCGCTTTAGGAACAGACAACATAGCGGTTGTTAACGGATACGTTACCTGGTCTTCTACCACGCGTGGCGCCTGACCAGGATACGATGTTTTAATAATGACCTGAACATCAGATAAATCAGGAATCGCATCAAGTGGGGTATTTTTCACTGACCAGATGCCCGCACCCGTCAGTATCAAGGCCATTAACAAAACCATAAAACGATTTTGTATAGACCATCTAATAATATGAGCAATCATTTTTTACTCCAAATATTTTTCTTGTCGCAAAGACGCAGAGGCGCAAAGAGATCAAACATCAACTCAAACCCTCTATTATTTGTCATTGCATTAAAATTCATATATACCTTAAGCATTAGCA
>JAUVDT010000136.1 GCA_030595185.1 Gammaproteobacteria bacterium | reverse complement strand
CGTTGATCAAACCACAATCGACTATGTAAAAGGTCGCCCGTACTCGCCAACCGACGAAACTTGGGATCAAGCTGTGGCTAACTGGAATGATTTAGTTTCAGATGACGGTGCACATTTCGATAGCATCATCAGATTGGATGCCGCTACAATTAAACCGCAGGTTACCTGGGGTACATCGCCAGAAATGGAAGTAGCCGTTGATGCCAATGTACCTAACCCAGATGATGAGGCCGATGAAGTAAAAGCCAATGGCATGCGTAAAGCACTGGCTTATATGGACTTGAAAGCAGGCATGGCTATTACTGATATTGATGTTGATAAAGTGTTTATTGGTTCATGCACAAATTCACGCATTGAAGACATGCGAGCAGCGGCTGATATTGCCAAGGGTCGCAAAGTTGCTGCTAATATTAAACTGGCGATGGTTGTTCCGGGTTCCGGTTTAGTAAAACAACAGGCAGAAGAAGAAGGCTTAGATGTTATCTTTAAAGAAGCTGGTTTTGAATGGCGTGAGCCGGGGTGTTCAATGTGTTTAGCGATGAATGCTGATCGTCTTGAATCAGGTGAGCGTTGTGCATCAACTTCGAATCGAAATTTTGAAGGTCGTCAGGGGCAGGGTGGACGTACTCACTTAGTGAGCCCTGCAATGGCAGCAGCAGCTGCAATAGCCGGCCATTTTATTAATGTGAATGACTTGTAGTTAATTATTTAAATAGAGAAGGAATATATTATGTTGAATAAATTAATCATTGTTTTATTTATGTTTTCATTACTTGGATGTACAAGCACGCTTAAGGGCGTAGGCGACGATATAGAAAAAATGGGTAAATCTATTAAAGAATCCATGAATTCAGATAGTTCTGAGAGCAAAGATAAAAAATAAATTTATATTTTTTATCGGGCGAATATTAAGGTTAAAAACTAATGCAAAAATTTACTGAAGTAAGCGGTATCGTTGCACCGATGGATCGACCTAATGTTGATACAGATGCAATAATTCCAAAACAGTATTTAAAATCAATTAAACGCAGTGGCTTTGGCCCTAATGCGTTTGATGACTGGCGTTATCTGGGCCCGGGTGAGCCGGGTATGGATCACAGTAAACGAAAAATAAATCCTGATTTTATACTGAATAAAAAGCCTTACGATGAAGGTGTTATTTTAATAGCGCGAGAAAATTTTGGCTGTGGCTCATCACGTGAGCATGCAGTCTGGGCATTAGATGGTTTTGGTTTTCGTGCAGTGATTGCACCGAGCTTTGCTGATATCTTTTTTAACAATAGTTTTAAAAGTGGCATGTTACCAATAGTGTTAGATGCAGAAATAGTTGATCAATTGTTTAAAGACGTTGAAGCAGATAGTGGCTATCAATTAACGATTAACCTTGAAGCACAAAAAATTACAAAACCAAATGGTGATGTGATTGAATTTGAAGTTGATCAATTTCGTAAATATTGTTTATTAAATGGTTTGGATGATATTGGTTTAACTTTGAAACATGCTGCTGATATAAAATCATATGAAGAAATACGAAAACAACAAGCTCCTTGGTTGTTTTAAATAGATAAATAAAAATTTGACGCAAAATTACTTATGTAATTTTTGCGACAAGTCTTTTGTGTAAAAAAGGTTTAAGAAAATGACACATAAAATTGCAGTTTTACCCGGTGATGGCATTGGAAAAGAGATCGTTTCTGAAGCGGTAAAAGTTATAGAGCACTTAAAGAAAAATGCTGGCTTTGATGCAGAATTAACAGAAGGTGCTATCGGTGGCGCAGGCTACGATGCAGGTGGCAAGCCGTTACCAGACGATACATTGGCTTTAGTTAAAGAGTCAGATGCAATTTTATTAGGTGCAGTTGGTGGTCCTCAATACGAAGCACTGCCACGCGAAATGCGCCCGGAACGTGGTTTGTTAGGTTTGCGTTCTGAGCTTGAATTATTTTCAAACTTACGTCCCGCTATTTTATATCCGCAATTAGCTGAAGCGTCATCTTTAAAGCCAGAAATTGTTTCTGGTTTAGATATTATGATCGTACGCGAATTAACGGGTGGTATTTATTTTGGTCAGCCGCGAGCAATCACAGAAAAAGATGGCGAACGTTATGCCTATAACACCGCCGGTTATAAAGAAAGCGAAATAGAACGCATTGGTCGTTCTGCTTTTGATATAGCAATGAAACGAGACAAGAGAGTTTGTTCGGTTGATAAAGCGAACGTATTAGAAGTCTCTGAGTTATGGCGTGAAGTGATGGAAAATGTTGCAAAAGATTATCCTGAAGTTGAACTCTCTCACATGTATGTTGATAACGCAGCAATGCAATTGGTTAAATGGCCAAAGCAGTTTGATGTCATGGTAACCAGTAATTTATTTGGTGATGTGTTATCTGATTGTGCTGCTATGTTAACGGGTTCAATTGGTATGTTGCCTTCCGCATCTCTGGATGCAAATGGTAAAGGAATGTATGAACCAATTCATGGTTCCGCGCCTGATATTGCCGGCATGGGTGTATCAAATCCCTTAGCAACAATTTTGTCTGTAGCAATGATGATGCGTTATTCTTTAAATGAAGTTGCATTGGCTGATCGTATTGAAGCAGCGGTAGGTAAGGTGCTAGATGATGGTTTACGAACGCCTGACATCATGTCTGATGGTTGTACAGAAGTGAACACGGTTGCGATGGGTGATGCGGTTGTTGCAGCATTGTAAATAATAGTTTCGACGTAAAAAAACTTCGACGCAAAGGCGCGGAGGCACAAAGTTAAGTAAGTGTTTTATATTTTAAAATCTTTTCTTTGCGTACTTTTCGGCTTTGCATCAATAAAGCTTAAAATTTTAAAAGGTAATATGTGATGACTAAGACAGTTGATGTTGCAGTAGTAGGGGCAACAGGTGCCGTTGGTGAAACAATGCTTTCTATTTTGGCGGAGCGTAAGTTTCCTGTTGGTAAAGTGTATGCATTAGCGAGTGCGCGTTCAAAAGGTAAGCGTGTTGAGTTCGGCGACAAAATGTTAGTTGTTGAAGATTTGTCTGAGTTTGATTTTAGTAAAGTACAAATCGGTTTGTTTTCAGCAGGTGGGTCTATCTCAAAAGAGTTTGCGCCAAAAGCTGCAGCGGCAGGTTGTATTGTTATCGACAATACTTCTGAGTTTCGTTATGACGATGACAAGCCTTTGGTTATTCCTGAAGTAAACCCTCATGCGATTGCCGACTATAAAGCGACCGGTATTATCGCTAACCCTAATTGTTCTACTATTCAAATGTTGGTTGCTCTAAAACCAATTTATGATGCAGTGGGTATCAAACGTATCAATGTTTGTACTTATCAGGCTGTATCGGGTACTGGTAAAGACGCGATCGAAGAGTTGGCTGGCCAAACAGCGGCGATATTAAATGCCAAAGAAGTTAAAACTAAGGTCTATCCAAAGCAGATCGCTTTTAATGTATTGCCTCAAATCGACGTTTTCATGGAAAACGGGTATACCAAAGAAGAAATGAAGATGGTTTGGGAGACTAAGAAAATAATGGGTGATGACAATATAGTTGTTAATCCGACCGCTGTTCGTGTGCCTGTGTTTTATGGTCACTCAGAAGCATTACACATTGAAACCGATGAGAAAATAACCGCTGATGAAGCGCGTGCAGTACTCTCAAAAGCTGCTGGAGTACAGGTTTTGGATGAGCGCAAGGATGGAGGTTACCCAACAGCGGTTACTGAAGGCGCGAATAACGATGCCACATACGTTGGCCGTATTCGTGAAGATATCTCTCATGAAAAAGGCTTAAACATGTGGGTTGTGTCGGATAATGTGCGTAAAGGGGCGGCTTTAAATAGCGTTCAAATAGCAGAAATTTTGCTTAAAGAGCATTTATAATCTATATTAGGAC
>JAUVDT010000029.1 GCA_030595185.1 Gammaproteobacteria bacterium | reverse complement strand
AAAACAACAAACGGATGCCGTAATTTTATCGGTAATTGGTGCGCATGGCGCACCCTACGCAAGGGCTGTTTTTATTTATACAAAGAGGTAATCTTTTGACTTTTTTGCGTTCATTCGCGTTCATTTGCGGTAATAATTCCTTTTCTAGACTTCCGCTTCAGGATGGTTGGAGGCAGTCGAATTATCAGGCTGCACTGAAATGCTTTAGTTATTGCCTCAGACCAAGGCTAAGAAAAACCAATCCTTAAATATTAGAATATTAGAATTATCCAAACTGTACAAAATTGTACAGTTTTGTACAGTTTGGACATATAAAGCCTACAATTGTCCACTCTAATTTTACGACAAAAACCCACTAAGGGATTGATTTTATAAGTAAAAAATAATACACCTCTTTTTGGCACAATCCCTGCTACCTAACAAACAACCTTAAGAGGTTTCAAAATAAACCATTGGAGAATTTACATGCAAATCACTAAAAAAGTACAAGCAGGTTTTACCCTGATTGAATTAATGATCGTTGTTGCGATCATCGGTATTTTAGCGTCAATCGCTATTCCACAATACGAAGCATTTATTCAGCGTTCAGAATTTAAAGTAATGGAAACTGCAACTGCATCGTACAAATTAGGTGTTGAAATGTGTGCTCAGGAACAATCTACTGCTCTTGCCCCACTAACTGGCTGTGATTCACCTAGACTAGGTCGCCTAGGTGACATTCCGGCTCCAATTACAACTCGTGATGACGCTGTAAATACGCTTACTGTACTTAATGGTGTCATTACAGCAACTAGTGATGCAGGTGCATTCGGTCAGGCCCTTCCTACATCTTACATTATGTATCCTGTAATTGAATCTGGGTCTGTTGTTTGGTACTTTGACCCAGCTACAGCTCCAGCCGGTGTAGTAACTGCAGTTGGTACCTGTGTTGCTTCTCGCCTATGTCGTTAATCTGAGTTAAGCTAATCAGAATGGGTTGACACTAACTCAGCGAAACCAAAAAAGCCCCGATAATTCGGGGCTTTTTTTATGCCTGTCTTTACACTAATTACAACACATAAACACAAACTGATTTAACTTAAATATTATCTAAGCTTACAAAAACAAAGCGAAATCAACTTAAATTCAAAAATAGTTCACTAAAACAATAAGATAGTGAAATTTCTAACATAGATAACTGGTTTTTTATCTTAAAAATAAACTATACTGAATAAATATTAGGGCTATTAAAATAAATAAAAAATGTCGCAAGCACCAAAACTAACAGGCCTTGCAAGAAAACTGATTTTAGATGGACTGGTATCAGAAGAAACTGCCGTCAAAACTCAGCAGCAAGCACTAAAAGAAAAAAACTCATTTATCAAACAGCTGGTTGTTAATAAAACATTACCCGCCTTGAAAGTAGCTGTCGCTGCTTCACAAGAATTTGGTATTCCGCTGGTTGATCTCTCAGTTATAGATCCTGAAAGCCTGCCAATGGATCTTGTTGACGAAAAGCTTATTATTAAACACCATGCTCTGCCGCTTTATAAACGAGGTAATCGTTTATACATTGGTATCGCAGACCCAGCGAATCAAATCGCCCTCGAAGAAATCAAATTCCAAACCGATACCAACACAGAAGCCATATTGTGTGAAGTTGACAAGCTCGATGCCATGATCGAAAAAGTCCTGAGTAAACAGGACACGGGCATGGAAGATCTGATGAATGATGATCTGGATGATCTTGATTTCACAGATGATGAAGACAAAAAAGCTGCTGAAGAAGATACCAGCGATGTAGATGATACCCCTGTCGTTCGTTTTGTTAATAAGGTATTTCTTGATGCGATTAACAAAAAAGCATCTGATTTGCATTTTGAGCCTTATGAAAAACGCTACCGCGTTCGTTTTCGTATTGATGGTATCTTACGAGAAGTAGCGTCACCACCACTAAAAATGGCACCTCGTATTACAGCTCGTATTAAAGTCATGTCTAAAATGGATACTTCTGAAAGACGTGTCCCACAGGACGGACGAATCAAGATGAATATCTCAAAAACGAGATCCATTGATTTCCGTGTTAATACCTGCCCAACTTTATTTGGTGAAAAAATTGTTTTACGTATATTAGACTCATCCAGTGCTCAACTAGGTATCGATGCATTGGGTTATGAAGATGACCAGAAACAGCTTTACCTTGATGCTTTGGCCAATCCCTATGGCATGATTTTAGTTACCGGCCCAACAGGTAGTGGTAAAACAGTCTCGTTATATACCGGCCTTAATATTATCAATACAGAAGATACCAATATATCAACGGTTGAAGACCCCGTTGAAATCAATTTAGAAGGTATCAATCAAGTTAATGTAAACGCTAAAGTTGGTCTAACTTTCGGTACCGCTCTACGTGCATTTTTAAGACAAGATCCTGATATTGTTATGGTTGGTGAAATTCGTGATCTTGAAACAGCAGAAATTGCTATTAAAGCAGCACAAACCGGCCATATGGTAATGTCGACACTTCATACAAATGATGCTCCTCAGACATTGTCTCGTCTTGTTAATATGGGAGTACCACCCTTTAACATTGCATCTGCAGTGAATTTAATCATTGCTCAACGTCTAGGACGGCGACTCTGCTCAGCTTGTAAGACAATTGATGATGTACCCAGAGAAGCGTTATTAGAAGAAGGCTTTACTGAAGAGGATATTACTGAGGGTTTAACCATATATAAACCGGTTGGTTGCGACCAATGCGATAGCGGTAATAAAGGTCGCGTTGGCATTTATCAGGTTATGCCTGTCTCTGAAGAAATTGGACGAATTATCATGCAAAACGGTAATGCTCTGGATATAGCAGATCAAGCAGCAAAAGAAGGCATTGATGACTTACGACGCTCAGGACTAAAAAAAGTAAAAGCCGGTGTCATGGGATTAAAAGAATTAAACCGGGTTACTAAGGATTAAAATAGGATTAGATAATGGCTAAAAAAGCGGCAAAAAAAATACAATACGTATGGGAAGGCGTTAATAAACAAGGCCATAAAATAAAAGGCGAAGAAACAGCACTAAGTATGGACTTAGTAAAAGCCACGCTTCGCAAACAAGGCATCACACCAAAAAAGGTTAAGAAAAAACCCCAATCATTATTTGGCGGTGCGAAAAAAATTACTCCTGGTGACATCGCTGTTTTCAGTCGACAATTAGCAACCATGCTAAAGGCAGGTGTGCCACTGGTACAATCATTCGGAATTGTAGGGGAAGGCCACGAAAACCCAGCCATGCGCGATTTAATTTTAAGTATTAAAGCTGACGTTGAAGCCGGTGGTACATTCCATCAGGCACTACAAAAACACCCCGATTATTTTGATGCTTTATTTTGTAACCTAGTCGATGCTGGCGAACAAGCCGGTGCGCTTGAAACTTTATTAGAAAAAATCGCCACCTACAAAGAAAAAACAGAATCATTAAAAGCAAAAATTAAAAAAGCGCTGGTTTATCCTATTTCAGTTTTAATAATAGCCATGGTCGTAACAGTTATTCTATTAATGTTCGTTGTACCCGTTTTTGCAGATATGTTTAAAGGCTTTGGTGCAGACCTACCTGTTTTCACTCAAATGGTTGTTAATTTATCGGACGGCTTTTTAGAAAATTGGTACATTATCTTTGGGGTAATGTTTGGGGTAATTTACACACTCAAAACCCTCAAGAAAAAATCTGAAGCATTTAATCTCTGGTTTGATGGCTTTGTATTAAAAGCCCCTGTGGTCAGCGAATTAACAAATAAAGCAGCTATTGCCCGTTTTTCAAGAACTTTAGCGACTATGTTCACCGCCGGTGTACCACTTGTTGAGGCGATGGACTCAGTTGCAGGTGCGGCGGGTAATCGAATCTACACGAAAGCGATCTTACGCGTGCGTGATGATTTATCGGCTGGTCAACAATTACAGGTTAGCTTGCAACAATCGGGGTTATTTCCAAACATGGTTATACAAATGGTTGCTATTGGTGAAGAATCCGGCGCACTGGATGACATGCTGAGTAAAGTTGCCGATTATTATGAAGAGCAAGTTGATAATGCCGTAGACTCACTAACCGCAATGATGGAGCCAATGATAATGGTATTCCTCGCCATTGTTATTGGTGGTCTTGTAATTGCTATGTACTTACCAATCTTCATGATGGGCGACGCCATCTAAACAAAGGATCTCTTTGTGAACATTATTGATTTATTCCTGCAAAATGCAGGAATTTTTTATACCTTTATCACCCTCATTGGTTTAGCCGTTGGTAGCTTTTTAAATGTTGTCATTTATCGGCTGCCTCTTATGCTTGAAAATGACTGGAAGTCACAATGTCGGGAATTATTAGAGATAGAAGCACAAACAGAACAAGCTGTTACGCTTTCTAAGCCTGCTTCAACTTGCCCTAAATGCCAACATAAAATTCGTGCATGGGAAAACATTCCTGTCATAAGCTATCTATTTCTAAAAGGAAAATGCAGCCAATGCCACACGGCTATTTCTATTCAATACCCATTAATTGAAATTTTAACAGCTGTATTATCTCTGACTGTTGCCATAAAGTTTGGCGTCTCATGGCAAACTGTTTTTGGTTTGATATTAACCTGGTCACTGATTGCTATGTCCGTTATTGACCTGCACAAACTTATTCTACCGGACAATATAACTCTACCTATTTTATGGCTTGGTTTATTAATCAGTCTCTTTAATATTTTCATTGACCCAACTAATAGTATTATTGGCGCCATTGCAGGTTATATGGTGTTATGGATTATTTTCCAGACCTTTAAGCTACTAACAGGTAAAGAAGGTATGGGGTTCGGTGACTTCAAACTTCTAGCTCTATTTGGTGCCTGGCTTGGTTGGGAACTACTTCCTCTGCTCATCATTCTTTCATCTGCCAGTGGAGCAATTATTGGAATAACAATGATTGCTTTCAAAAAACAGAATAGAAATACACAAATTCCTTTTGGCCCCTATCTCGCTATTGCAGGTTGGATTTGCCTAATATGGGGTCAACAAATAATGGTTTGGTATATCAAGTAATTTCATGTATAGAGTTGGATTAACAGGTGGCATAGGCAGCGGAAAATCTACCGTCTCTGAATTATTTTCTAAGCTTGGCGTTAATATTGTTGATACCGATATCATTTCACATCAAATCACTCAACCTGATGGCCTTGCCTATCAAGCCATTATTAATACCTTTGGTGATGATATCATTTGTGATGATAATACTATTGATAGAAAAAAACTTGCTGATATTATCTTTCATTCAAAAGAAAGAAAGGAATTATTAGAGAGCTTATTACACCCTTTAATCTGGATTATTGTAGAACAACAAATTACATTAAGTGATTCACCTTATTCCATCGTTGTTGTTCCTCTATTATTTGAAGGGAAACATCAGGCTCGTTTTCATGAGACATTGCTTATTCACTGCCCGGAAAAGATGCAAATCGATCGTATTAAACAAAGAGACCAACATCGCAGTAAAGATGATATTCAAGCTATCATAAAGAACCAAATTAGTACTGAAGAAAAGATCAAATCTGCAGATAGATTAATCAATAACACAAGCAATATAGAAATACTTACGGAACAAGTAAAAGAATTACATAGAAAATATCTAGAGCAGGCAACTAAACTTATATAGTTCTTCTATCGACTTATATTAGCTTGCTATTTGTAATAAGATATAGACATTTCTAAAACAAGACATGAATCTGTGAAAAATTATCAAATATATGAGCAGCCTATAAATAAGCGTATCCGGGCGATGATACGACTTGATCTTCTATTCGATCAATTAACTTATTTCTCAAAGGCTAAAAACATATGGGATAATACAAATGCTATTAATGTTATCAATGACATCATGGCATTTACGAATAGAACAGACATAAAGTCAGAGGTTATTAAAGAACTTGAACGCCAACAAAATATTGTACAGGCTTTACTCGCACAACCTGATATCAATGAAAAGAAAACATTAACGCTATTGGAAGAAATAAAATCATTAACGGATGAACTTTATTCCATTAATGGTTCGATAGGTCAAAACCTCCAGCAAAATATTATATTAAATACATCTAAACAAAAAAGTATTCTACCAGGAAGCTCCGGCAATTTTGATTCCCCACTCTACTTAAAATGGATCAATCAATCATCAAGCCAACGCTCTGAACAGCTATTGGAATGGTCTTCCGTATTCAACCCTTTAGATAAAGCAATTAAATTAGCAATGAAAACCATTAGAAGTAGTTGCGATAGAACAGAATATATTGCAGAAAATGGCTTTTTTCAAGATAACTTAGACTTATCTAAACCTTATCAATTAATACGAGTTGCTATTCCTGATGGTGCTGATTATTTCCCAGAAATTAGCGCAGGAAAACACCGTTTCTCTATTCGCTTTTTAAATACTACTAATTATTACTCAAACCCTGAACAGGTTAATAGTGACGTCCCCTTTATACTGTCTAATTGTTGCTTTTAAAAATTATCACGTATTTTTTATAACGACAATTATTACTATATTTCAATATTAAAAACGATTCTTTTCAGCCCAGCATTAATATTAATATCGAGTTCAACCAACCAATCCCTTCGCCCTGTTGTACAGATCGGTATGACGACATTAGCCTGCCAACCATCATCATGCTTTTTAAAAACATATTGATTAAGACCCATATCCATAGCCTTCATTTCAAACCGCACTTTTGCTTGTTCAATAACATTATCTTTGTCAACAATATGAACAACAAAAGGCTTTAAAGCCTTTACTTCTCCTTCGATAAATAATTCCAGTCGATGCCCAGCAACAATGATTTTACAATTCTCATCTCCTAAGCGGCATTCTGAATACTCAACTCGAATAACAGCATCATCAACATCTTGCCTAAGAAAGTAATTTACAATAAGAACAGCACTCAATAAAAGAATAATAAAATAATGCTGAAATGTTATTTTATTCATTGCCAATTACCCGAAATCATAGCAACACCTCGTCCATTACAGGATACGATCTCATTCACATCATGCTTACTCATACCACCTAAAGCATAAACAGGAACAGTGCATTTAGCTGCTAATATAGAAAATTTTTCCAACCCTAATTCGGTTCCTGCATCGTGACTACGCGCCGGTTTGACAGGTGAAAGAAAACAATAGTCTGCCAATAACTTTTCAGCATGATTCAGCTCTTCTTCATTATGACAAGACACTGATAAAAGCTTATTCATAACACAAGGTCTTTTATTATATCTCATCATTTCATAACGATTTAGATGCAAGCCATCGGCATTCACTAGTTTTAATACTTCTAAAGTTCGATTTAAAACTAGCTTTGCATTATAAGACTTACACAGTTCCAATAAAGATTTAGCATATTGTATGTACGTTGCTTCATCTAAGTCATGTGCACGAAATTGTAAAATACGAATACCGCTCTCAATACACTTTTTAGATTTTAAAATTAGATCTTCTAAAGAAGAAAAGTGACCTGTGATTTGGATAATATCCGGTAATTGCAATGCATTAACAATGGCTACATTCGCATCAGGAAAATGATAATTTTGAAGCTCATCAATCTTTACCCACTGGACAGGCTGTTCTTCTAAACCTGCAGGAGTACCAGAGAAGTGATTAATTATATATGTATGTAGGCAGACGAATTTATCGCCATAGTCATAATGAATAGAGTTCAAAAAGTTAGAAGCAAGAACGTCAATCCCCAGCTCTTCTTTTAACTCTCGGGATAATGCCTCTTCAGGACTTTCATTTTGTTCAATCTTACCGCCTGGAAACTCCCAACGATTTGCCTGGTGCACATCAGATGAACGTTTGCTAATAAGTACTTCATGCGCTGTATTAACAATAACACCAACAGCCACATGAAGAATATTACCTGCCATTAAGTACGATATTCTGCATTAATTTTGACATAGTCATATGATAAATCAGAAGTCCAAACTATAGCACTGTCATCACCTTCGACTAAATCAATAGTGATTGAGATTTCATCTTGAGACATCACTCTCTGACCTGCCTCTTCAGTATAATCAGCAGCACGACCACCATTTTTTACAATGCATACGTCATCAAGAAAAATTGATAGCTTATCAACATCCAACTTATCAATCTCAGCTCGCCCAACAGCAGCAAGAATTCTTCCCCAATTGGGATCACTCGCAAACAACGCTGTTTTAACTAAAGGTGAATGTGCAACCGTATATGCAATTGTCTTTGCATCAGCATAAGATAACGCGTTAGTGACTTTTACTTCAACAAACTTAGTGGCGCCTTCCGCATCACGAATAATGGCTTGAGCCAATGTTTGCATCACTTTATTTAATGCCTTTAGAAAAGTATCGTATCGCTGATCTTTAACATTAATTCCAGCGGCTTTAGCTTTTCCTGTCGCAATTAAAACACAACTATCGTTTGTAGAGGTGTCACCATCAACAGTAATAGAATTAAAAGATGATTCAACTGTGGATTTAAGACACTCTGATAATAAATCAGAATCAATGCTAGCATCTGTCGCAACATAACCTAACATAGTAGCCATATTCGGTTTAATCATACCCGAACCTTTAGCGATACCCGTTATTGTTATCGTCTCACCATCAATTTCAAATTGAGTAGACACTGCTTTAGCAACTGTATCGGTAGTCATGATACCTGTAGCTGCTTGTAGCCAATTATTACTATCAAGCAGGCCAACAATATCTGACAAAGAATTTTCGAAACACTCGACCGGTAGGTTTTCACCGATTACACCTGTCGAAAAAGGTAATACTTCTTCTCTTTTACAGCCTAACGCCGTAGCAGCCAACTCACAGGTATTAACCGCGTTGTTATATCCTGTGTCGCCAGTACCCGCATTTGCATTACCTGAATTGATAAGTAGCAAACGAGGTGGTGTTTTCTCTAGATGTTTTTCTGAAATTAAAACAGGTGCTGCACGAAACCGATTCTGAGTAAAAACAGCACTGCAACGTGCTCCTTCACAAATTTCTATCAGAACAATATCAGTAGCACCATTTTTTTTTATACCCGATGCACCGGCTGATAAACGAACACCATCAATCGCTAATAAATTTTCTGGCTCTACAAGATTAACTGGCATTTATTAATTCAACTTACCATGACACTGTTTAAACTTCTTACCTGAACCACACCAGCAAGGCTCGTTGCGCCCCATCTTCTGCTTTTCTCTCACGAAAGGCTGATTTTTTTCATCCGCCTCTTTATCTGAATCTTGTGCAATACCTTCTGCTTGCTCATGACCAAATACCATATTTTCATCATGTTGTTGACTTTTTTCTAACTCCGAAACTTCACTTTCTGTCTGAATTTGAACTTTCGATAAAACAGAAATAACTTCTTGTTTTATTTGATCCAACATTTGTGAAAACATTTCATATGATTCACGACGATATTCTTGTTTAGGATTCTTTTGTGCATAACCACGCAGACCGATACTTTGACGTAAGTAGTCCATAGCCGCCAGATGATCTTTCCAATGGCTATCTAATACCTGAAGCATAATATACTTTTCAAAACGGCGAAGTACTTCTGTACCAACGGCTTTTTCTTTATCTTGATATGACTGCGCCAAAGCTTCATATAACTTATGTTTTAAATCTTGTTCATCCAGCGCATCATCATCATCAAGCCATTGCTGTACAGGCGCATCTAAAGCAAACTCAGACACTAACGCTTCTGTTAAACCTTCCACATCCCACAGCTCATCAACACTACCCGGAGCGATAAAAGCGCTGAATACATTTTCTACGATATCAGCACGAATGTTAGTAACAATATCACTTACATCATCTTGATCCATTAATTCATTTCGCTGTTCGTAAACTACTTTACGTTGATCGTTTGCAACATCATCGTATTCAAGCAGCTGTTTACGCATATCAAAGTTATGACCTTCTACTTTACGCTGTGCATTTTCGATCGCTCGGCTCACCCAAGGATGTTCAATTGCCTCACCTTTTTCCATACCGAGTTTTTTCATCATTCCAGCAACACGATCTGATGCAAATATACGCATTAAATCATCATTAAGAGAAAGATAAAAACGAGAAGACCCTGCATCACCTTGTCGACCTGAACGACCACGTAATTGATTATCGATACGACGAGATTCGTGTCGTTCAGAACCAATCACATGCAAACCACCAGCCGCCAACACATCATTATGCCTCTGCTGCCATGCACTCGTTATACTATCAACATCCGCTTTATCGCCTTGTTCTTTAATCTCAAAATCAAGATTACCACCCAGTACAATATCCGTTCCACGTCCTGCCATATTTGTAGCAATAGTAACAGCACCTGGCTGTCCGGCTTGAGCAATAATATGAGCTTCACGCTCATGTTGTTTTGCATTTAAAACTTCATGTTTGATTGTCAAATCATTTAATAATTTTGAAAGCAATTCGGAAGCTTCAATAGAAGCCGTTCCTGCTAGAACAGGCTGATTTCTTGCCACACAATCTTTAATATCTTCTGCAATGGCCATGAATTTTTCTTCATGTGTAAGATAGACAAGGTCAGTGTTATCAATTCTAGCAACATCAACATTAGTAGGAACGATAATAACTTCAAGATTATAAATTGACTGGAACTCAAACGCTTCAGTATCTGCTGTACCCGTCATACCAGACAATTTATTATATAAACGGAAATAATTTTGGAATGTAATGGAAGCTAAAGTCTGATTTTCATTTTGAATTTCGACATTTTCTTTAGCTTCTATCGCTTGATGTAAACCCTCTGACCATCTTCTACCGGGCATTGTACGACCCGTAAATTCATCGACGATAATAACTTCATTATCTTGCACTATGTACTGTACATTAATTTGATACATTGCATGAGCACGCACTGCGGCATTAATATAATGAACTATGTTTATGTTTGATGCGCTATAAAGGCTTTCATTTTCTGGCAAAATACCTTCTTTAACTAAAAGCTGCTCTATTTTTTCATGGCCTTGTTCTGTTAAATGAATCTGTTTAGCTTTTTCATCTACAGTAAAATCACCCGTTGATTCGCCGCCTTCTTCCTTAGATTCTTCACCTTTTTCTAATAACTGAACCAATTTGTTCATTACTTGATAAAGGTCTGAATTATCGTTAGTTGGGCCAGAGATAATTAATGGTGTTCTGGCTTCATCTATTAAGATTGAATCAACTTCATCAATAATGGCATAGTTTAATTTTCGCTGAACTCTCTCGTCAGCAGTAAAAGCCATATTGTCACGAAGATAATCAAAACCAAATTCATTATTTGTGCCGTATGTGATATCGGCAGCATAAGCTTGTTTACGTGCCAGCGAATCCATTTCACTCACGACGACACCTGTACTTAATCCAAGTGCATTGTATAATTTACCCATCCACTCCGAATCACGAGTCGCCAGGTAATCATTAACTGTAACAACGTGAACACCTTTTTCTTCCAGAGCATTTAAGTACACTGTTAGTGTTGCAACTAATGTTTTACCTTCACCCGTTCGCATTTCTGAAATTTTTCCATCATTCAGAACCATCGCACCAATTAACTGCACATCGTAATGACGCATACCCATAACACGTTTACTGGCTTCACGAACAGTGGCAAATGCTTCAGGCAATAACGCTTCAAGCTCTTCACCTGAACTTAAACGCTCTCTAAATTCTATTGTTTTTTCTGCAAGATCTTGATCTGATAATTTCTCATAATCACTTTCAAGAGCATTTATTTTTTCAACAATTTTCCAGTATTGCTTTACCTGTCTGTCATTACGACTTCCGATAACTTTACGAACCAGCTTACCTATCATTGAAATACCCTTAAAATTTAAATTTTGTGTTTCTACCACTCAATTAATGAGCATTCGATTGACAGAAACAAACCCTAAAATATAACTCGTCTAGAAATAATCTAAAAAGTTCAACCATGAATCACAGAAAGATAGTCAACTAAAGTACCAATCAGACCATCTAAAGATGGTATAAATCCGCGTCACTTCAAATCTTATAGAGAAAAGTATTTATATTACTCTGAGAAGCGACAAATTCAGTTTCCTAAACTTGCCATATTATGCCTGAAATAGCGCTCTAGGATAAGACAAAATCAATCTACTTTATGTGTAAAAGCGAAAGTTTTTATCTAAAATTGAAACAAATATAAATGAATACTGAAGAAAGGCATCTGATGATGCCTTTGACATGAATTTACGTTAATAACGTGCTTGAACAAACTTTAATGGATCAACTCTTTTACCATGTTTGAGCACTTCAAAATGTACATGTGGCCCTGTTGAACGCCCTGTTGAGCCCATCAAAGAAATGACCTGCCCCTTCTTAACTGCCTCACCAACGACAACAAGATTACTGGCATTATGCCCATATCTAGTTACATAGCCATTACCATGACTAACTTCGACAAGGTTACCATAGCCATAACGAGGCCCAGACCAAGTGATTACACCACCTGCAACGGTATATACTTTACTGCCCATCTTGCCTGCGAAATCCATCCCTTTATGCATTTCTGATTTACCAGAAAACGGGTTGGTACGCATACCAAAAAACGAAGAAATCCAGCCTCGTTTTATTGGACGACCTTCAGGCGAGGTTTCTTCTGCCATATGAGTAGATATTAATACATTTTCTAAAACAGTTAATTCTTGTTCTCGATCACTCAAAACATTAAACATGTCATCGATTACACCATCGAAACGAATAAGCGTACTATTTTCACCTTCAGATGGCCCGCCTAATGCTGGTGGATTAGTAAAATCAAATTCATCAGGATCCATTTTTGCCAGTTTCATTACTTTCTGACCTAAAGCATTTAAGCGAATCACATGTGCTTGTAATTGACCAGATCGTCTCACTAATGCGTCCAGCTCAGCCTGTGTATTTAACTTAGCTTCAGCTATTTCTTCTCTTTGCAGCATTAATTGATCATAGATCGCTGTTATTTGATTATCATTTTTTGCAGCTATTCCTGTTTTATGACCAATAAAACCTGCAACGCCCATCACAATAAGCAAAAATAGACCAAGTACAGCTAACTGGAAAGGGTGATCAATTTGTACCCGGCAAGGACGTCCACGAAACTTTGTTAATAATATAATATTCATATATGATTTCTTAATAACACTTTATTTATTATGTTTTTCTTATAAAATTAAATTTCTATCATTCTCATACTAAACTATGCATATGCGCTCTATCGACCAGTTCTTAGATTCTCAAATAACAGAAAAGAAACTGTTACTTGAAAAACTAAATGCCATCATACTTCCACTATTACCGGAGGTATCGCGCTCGCATATTCAAACGACTAGTTATAATCAATTAAATCAAGAGTTGGTCTTAATTGTTGACTCACCAGTCTGGGCTGCGCGCTTACGCACACAACACAAAATAATCAGTAGCCATTTAAAGAAAGAACTGAACTTTCCTGTCAATTCTATCAAAATAAAATTTCAGCAACCGGTACAACTCAAAGCCAAAGCTAAAAGACAAAAACCTAACCTTTCAACGGACTCTGCTAGTCTTATTCGTCAAACTGCAAACTCTATAGAAGACGAAGAACTCAAAGCGTCTTTACTTCGTCTATCTAAAAACTCTGATTAATAAGCTTGAACAGGCTGAGCATATGAAATAGGTGACACGGCTTCTTCACCTTCAAATGTCACTTCTTCCCATGCCGATTCATCAGCTATCAATGTTTTAATTAAATTATTATTTAGTGCATGGCCAGAACGGAAACCAGAAAAAGCACCGATTAAGCTATGACCTAATAGATATAAATCACCAATAGCATCTAATATTTTATGTTTTACGAATTCATCTTCATAACGTAAACCATCTTCATTAAGCACACGATATTCATCAACAACAATCGCGTTATCCATGCTTCCACCTAATGCAAGGTTCTGAGCACGAAGTTTTTCAAGGTCACTCATAAAACCAAACGTTCTAGCACGACTCACTTCTTTAACAAATGAAGTTGTCGAAAAATCAATCTCAGCGGTATTTGGTGAGCTTTTAAAGACAGGGTGATCAAAATCAATACTAAATTTAACTTTAAAACCATCAAAAGGATCGAAGCGAGCCCATTTATTGTCATATTCAACGATGACAGGTTTGAGAATTCTAATAAACTTTTTAGCGGCATCTTGTTCGACAATACCAGCTGATTGTAAAAGGAAAACGAACGGACCAGAACTGCCATCCATTATAGGTACTTCTGCAGCACTGACATCAACGTAAGCGTTATCAATACCAAGACCGGCCATTGCAGAAAGCAGATGTTCAACTGTAGATACGCGAACATCTCCATGAGATAAGGTTGTTGATAGAGTTGTGTCACCTACATTTTCGGCAGTCGCACGAATTTCTGCAGGCTGCTCCATATCAACACGTCTGAATACAACGCCTGTATCAGGCGCTGCTGGGCGCAGCGTTAAATAAACTTTTTCACCAGTATGTAAACCTATGCCTGTTGCACGAATTACATTCTTTAAAGTCCGTTGTTTTATCACTTGTAACTTACTCCACCCAATTCCGATTAAATTTTATAATACAATTATGGCACAATCTTTTTTAAAAGCCGCATTTAATCAAGCACTTAATCAGCACAATGATTCGTTTCGTCGACAAAGCGTTTTGGCTTCCCTTTTAATAACCTCTATTTCTCAGAGATTACCCAGACCGCCACATCATACCCGACTTAATCCGTAAGATATAGTGCGCACAGAAAATTGTGTCACATTTGTCACAAACCAATAAACGCCCTCTCTCTATTCAAGTTTATATCAATAAAATCATATAGTTATGTGCTAATCTGCTTGTTTTCTTAGGAATGCAGGTATATCTAATACTTCACCATCATAATGTTCAGGCAGTTCGACATCTTTTCCAGCGGCTTGTCTTCTTGAAATAGCCGGTGTGTTTAATGCATCGTAGTTTACATTCCCATCCGAATTTCTAGGAACAACTTTTACCTGATTTAATTGAGGCTTCACTCCACCAAGACCGGTAGCAACAACCGTTACTCTTAATTCTTCTTCCATAGTTTCATCAACTGCTGTTCCCATAACAACTGTTGCGTCATCTGATGCAAATGATGAAATAATATCACCAATATCCTGGAACTCACCCAGTGTTAAGTCTCGTCCTGTTACATTCACCAATATTCCTTTTGCACCAGCAAGATTTACATCTTCTAACAATGGGCTAGCGATAGCAGCTTCAGCCGCTTCTTTGGCACGATTTTCACCAGAAGCACGACCACTTCCCATCATTCCTTGACCCATTTGCGACATAACTGTTTTCACGTCCGCGAAATCCACATTAATAACACCTGGACGAGTTATTAGCTCGGTGATTCCCTGAACGGCTCCGTGTAAAACATCGTTAGCGCCTTTAAATGCATTCATTAAATCAAAATCACGCCCAAATACACTTAGCAATTTATCATTTGGAATCGTGATAAGTGAATCAACATGTTTACTGAGTTCTTCTGTACCACTTGACGCAACCTTCATTCGGCCAGCGCCTTCAAAACCAAATGGTTTTGTCACAACACCAACCGTTAAGATACCCATTTCACGTGCTATTTGAGCCACGATAGGCGCAGCACCAGTACCCGTACCACCACCCATACCGGCAGTGATAAATACCATATCTGCACCACTGATAGACTCTTGAATTCTTTCTCTGTCTTCAAGTGCCGCATGACGACCTACTTCTGGGTTTGCACCTGCTCCCAAACCTTTAGTTATGTTGCTACCAATTTGCAAAGTCATAACACTGCCAGCATTGTGCAGAGCTTGTGAATCTGTATTAGCGCAAATAAATTCTACGCCATCAATTCCACTCTCGACCATGTGCATGACTGCATTGCTACCACCACCACCAACACCTATTACTTTGATGGTTGCCCCTGGATTGACTGAATCTATTAATTCAAACATTTTACTACTCCTCGTCGCCACGAATTTTTTATATATTTAAGTTTTTTAATTTGTTAAAAGTTTCCCTGGAACCAACTTTTCATTCGGCTCCAGATTGATTTAATTCCTGAATCATCATTAAAACTGCTTTGCCCACTATCTCGATTGTGTCGTCCAAAAAGAAGAAGCCCGACGCCTGTTGCATATATCGGGTTTCTAACCACATCGGATAGGCCAGTAATGTATTGCGGATAACCAAGTCTTACCGGCATATGAAATATTTCTTCGGCCAAATCAACAACACCATCCATTTTTGAACTACCACCTGTTAACACCAGGCCGGCAGCCACTAATTCTTCAAAACCACTTTTTCTAAGTTCAGCGTGCACTAACTGCAAAAGTTCTTCGTATCTTGGCTCAACGACTTCAGCTAATGTTTGTCGTGATAACTGCCTTGCAGGTCGCTCACCAACACTGGGCACTTCGATTGTTTCTTCCGGGTTTGCTAATTGACGTAATGCACATGCATATTTAATTTTTATTTCTTCAGCATTCTGCGTCGGCGTTCTTAATGCAACAGCGATATCATTAGTGACTTGATCACCCGCTATCGGGATAACGGCAGTATGTCGAATCGCACCGTCTGCAAAAACAGCGATATCTGTTGTACCGCCACCAATATCAACAATACACACACCCAGCTCTTTTTCATCATCAGTAAGAATTGAATAACTCGATGCCAGCTGCTCTAAAATAATGTCATCGACTTCTAAACCGCAACGTTGAACACATTTAATAATATTTTGTGCTGCGCCAACTGCACCTGTGACCAAATGCACTTTTGCTTCCAGCCTGACACCCGACATTCCAATCGGTTCGCGAATACCTTCCTGTTGATCGATAATGAATTCTTGAGGAAGAATGTGCAGTACTCTCTGATCAGCTGGAATGGCTACCGCTCTAGCCGCATCAATTACACGATCTAGATCACTCGCCGTTACTTCTCTATCCTTAATAGCTACTATGCCGTGCGAGTTCATGCTTTTTACATGACTACCTGCAATGCCTGCGAATACCGAATTAATTTGACATCCCGCCATTAATTCAGCTTCTTCAATAGCACGTTGAATTGATTGAACAGTTGATTCAATATTGACCACAACGCCTTTTTTTAAGCCTCGAGAGGGATGGGAACCAATACCAATAATCTCAACCTCACCATCAACTGTAGGGTCATATTCTCCAACAATCGCAACGATTTTAGATGTACCAATATCTAAACCCACTATCATATTTTTTTCTGATCTTTTAGACATGTTTTATCGCCCCCATCAAAAAATTCAATTTAGTTTTTACTTGATTCATATCCATCACACGCATATTTTTTAAATTCGTTTTTGTAGCTATCACTTTTTTCCAATTCACTGCAAAACCATTTGTATAGCGAAAGTCGATCTGTTTGATTTTATCCACTTTAGGTTTAATCAAATTGGCATAAACACCCACCAAACTTTCTATCTTTTTATAAATACCTTTTCGTCCTAAATGCACATCAATTCCTTCTATATTCATTTCCCACGAACGACGTTCATTTTGAGACAAAACAGTTATTTTCATTTGAGCCTGATGCAGTAATGCCTGTATTTTATTAAACTCCGACAACACAAACACATGCCTGTTTTTTGGGCCTTTTAGCTGAACCAGTTTTAACTTATCAAATGCTACTGAAGGGTAAAACAACTCACCATTCGCTGTTAACACACCTTTATCATTCCATTTAGCGACTGGTTTTTTCTCCACCACTCTTATAATGAGTGATTCAGGCCATACTCTTCTAACAAAGGCATCGTCAACCCATTGCATAGCTACCAGCTCATTTCTAAGTGAGACAATATCTAAATCAAAAAAACCACCAACCGCATAATGAGCAATTCTTTCTTTTATTTGCTTCTTATCCAAATATTTAAACTCACCTTCAATACGAACTTGTTTCACAGGAAACAACTGCAAACTTTGATACCATTTCGCAGTCATGAATACACTACCTGCCAACAACGTTACCAAAACAAATCTAAATACGATTTTTTTTGGTAAAGTACTTTTTGGCAGCACATTCTGCCTGACAGCCGATACTCTTTTTTTATTTTTTTTCTTCTTAAACATTTCGATCCATTGATGTTTTTAATATTTCAACAACCAAACCCTCAAAACTATAACCGGCTTGTTTAGCTGCCATAGGCACCAAACTATGATCTGTCATACCGGGTACTGTATTAGTTTCAATCAACCATGGTGTTTGGTTCTCATCAAGCATAAAATCGACTCGGCCCCAGCCATAACCAGCAATTGCATCAAATGCCTTTAAAGCAATTTCTGCTAATTCATTTTCTTTCTCTTGAGACAAACCGCAAGGACATGAATATTCGGTTGTATCAGATTTGTATTTTGCTTCATAATCATAAAACTGATTTGGCGTTCTCAATCTAATTGCAGGTAACAACTCACCATTAAGAATTGATACGGTATATTCCTCACCATGCACCCATTCTTCTATTAATACATCACTATTACAGTTATTAGCTAATTCAAATGCGGCTTTAATATCATTAAGTGTTTCAACTTTGCTAATACCAATACTGGAACCTTCAAGTGCAGGCTTAACAATAACAGGCAAACCTAATTCTTTGATTGCTTGCTCACATTCAGCAACATCTTTTACAGTTTTATATGCAGGTGTACGCAAGCCTTTATTCACCCAAATATCTTTTGTTCTAATTTTATCCATTGCCAACGCTGAACCCAATACACCTGTTCCTGTATACGGCAGCTCTAAATATTCAAACAAACCCTGTACAACACCGTCTTCACCACCACGGCCATGAAGAATATTAAATACACGATCAAAACCTTTTAATTGATCAGTATCTTTTTTCTTGAAATCAACACCATGCGCATCAACACCAGCATTAAGTAATGCTGTTAATACTGCTTTACCACTATTTAAAGACACTTCCCTTTCGGCAGACCAGCCACCCATCGCGACTGCAACTTTTCCAAACTGCTTATTCTGGGCCGACATTATTTGTCACCCACAATATGCACTTCTTGCATCAGCTCTATTCCAGTCTCTTTCAAGACATGTTCTTTAACATAAAGTACAAGTTCTTCAATATCAGAAGCTGTCGCCGAGCCATCATTTATAATGAAGTTTGAATGCTTTTCTGAAACATACGCTCCACCAATTCTGTGATTTTTTAATCCACATTGTTCAATCAGTTGAGCCGCAAAAGCTGATTCTGGATTTCTAAATACTGAGCCACAATTTGCTGTACCTGTTGGCTGAGACACTGATCGCTTAGCCAATAGTTTTTTAATTTCCAGTGCCGCATTTTCACCATCACCCGATTCAAACTTAAAACGAGCTTTAGTAAACCACTCATTTTTTGGACCATTAACGGTTCTATAAGCAGTTTCGTATTCATCATGTGATCGCCACTGAGTGATGCCTTCTTTATTAATGGTTTCTACCTCAACCACCAATGGCCATGTCTCACCACCAAATGCTCCTGCATTCATTCGCAATGCGCCACCAACAACACCGGGGATACCTGCAAAAAATTCACCATTAACCAGATTATTTCTGGCACAAAATCTTGCCAATATCGCACAAGGCACACCAGCCCCTACTTCGACAATATTATCTTCAAGTTTTTCTATTCCGCTTAAGGCATTAGCGGTGGCAATAACGCTTCCACGTAAACCACCATCTCTTACTAATAAGTTACTACCGAGTCCTAACCAAAAAACAGGCTCATCTTTTTTAAGTGACTGTAAATAACAACTAAGATCCTGCACATCTGTCGGAATGTAATAATGATCAGCCGTTCCGCCAGCACGCCATGTCGTATGTTTCGACATAGGCTCATTAAGTTTTAACTCACCTGCAAACACATTATTGTTTTGAAGGGCCATCACTTAGCTTTTACCTTTAATTTTTCTGGCAAACTTGCAGCGATAGCACCTATGCTTCCCGCACCTAAGGTCAATACAACGTCGTTATCTTCAATCACATTATTAAGTGTTTCTGGAACTGCATTAATATCATCAACAAAAACAGGATTAACCTGACCTCTTGCCCTTATTGCAGCAGCAAGTGATCGGCCATCAGCACCCGCAATCACTTGTTCACCAGCAGCAAAAACTTCTGTTAATACCAAAACATCTGGAACAGCTAAAGCTTGACTGAAATCTTCAAATAAATCTTGTGTTCGACTAAAGCGATGTGGTTGAAAAACAACAACCAAACGACGATCAGGCCAGGCTTTTCGAATTGCTTTAATACTGGCGTTCACTTCTGTTGGGTGATGTCCATAATCATCCACCAAAGTAATTTCACCATTTGCAGTCGTAATATTTCCGTATTGCTGCATGCGGCGTCCAATACCCTCGAATTCAGTCAGTGCTTTTTGAATAACTTTATCATCCACACCTAATTGATTCGCAATACTAATAGCCGCTAATGCATTTAAAACATTATGCTCACCAGGCAAACTAAGCGTCACACTAATTTTATTATCACGACCCGGTAAACAAACATTAAAATGACTTTGCATACCTTCGTAGGTAACACTCGAAGCCTGAACATCTGCCTCAAAATTAATTCCGTATGTAACAACAGGCCGCGTCACTTTTGGCAAAACATCTCTTATCTCAGCATCATCAACACACATAATTGCACGACCATAAAATGGTAAGTGATGTAAGAATTCGATAAATGTTTTTTTCAAAACTTCGAAGTCGCCACCGTATGTTGACAGGTGATCTGCATCTATATTTGTAACAACAGACATCATTGGCTGCAGATATAAAAATGAAGCATCACTCTCATCCGCTTCTGCAACTAAATAACGACCTGCTCCTAATTTGGCATTACTGGCTGAACTATTTAACTTACCGCCAATAACATAAGTAGGGTCAAGACCCGCTTCCGCTAAAATACTCGCAACCAAACTTGTCGTCGTCGTTTTCCCATGCGTACCAGCCACTGCAATGCCGTATCTAAACCGCATTAACTCAGCCAGCATTTCTGCACGAGGAATAATAGGTATACGCTTTTCTCTTGCTGCTATGACTTCAGGATTAGATTCATTAACGGCTGTTGATGTAACGACCACATCACAGCCTTCTATATTTTCAGCAGCATGTCCGATAGTTACATCAGCACCTAGATCTCGTAATCGTTTTGTTGCAATATTTTCATTTAAATCTGAACCCGATACTTTATATTCAAGATTTGTTAATACTTCAGCAATACCCGACATACCAGCACCACCAATACCAACAAAATGTATCTTTGTAATTTTTCGCATTGGATGATCGGTAATCATACTAAACCCCCTGCCTGCATACACAGCTTCGCCACTTTTTCTGCCGCTTCTGGTTTAGCACACATTTTTGCTGCTTCTGACATATTAAGTATTTTCTCGCGAGTAAGAGACATCACAATTACTTTTAGTTTTTCAGCTGTTAATTCATTCTGAGGCAATAATATTGCCGCGTCACTGCTTACCAAATAATTTGCATTAGCAGTCTGATGATCATCAACTGCAAATGGGTACGGTACTAGAATTGAGGCAACACCCGCAATTGCAAGTTCAGAAATAGTCATTGCGCCTGCACGACATATAACAACATCTGCCCATTGATAAGCTTCACTCATATCATCAATAAAAGCATCAACTCTTGCTTCAACAGCAAAGTGTTTATAAACCGCCATTGTTTCATCGAGGTTTCGATTACCTGTCTGATGCCAAATATTAATATCCGTACTTTTAGGCATTATTGATTGCATTTCGGGAACCGTCTTATTTAAAACAGCTGCACCCAAACTACCACCAACAATTAAAATATTTATTTCTTCCGCTCTGTCTTTTAAACGCTGCGCCGGTTTTTCAATACCTACAATATTGCTACGCACGGGATTACCAATTAGTTGCACAGGCTTTTTAATTTTAAAACTATTTGGAAATGACTCCATTACAACACTTGCCATTTTTGAAAGCAGTGTATTGGTAAGCCCAGGGACAGCATTTTGTTCATGCACTAATAAAGGTCTTTTTGTTAGGTACGCCATCAAACCACCCGGTCCTGAAGCAAACCCGCCCATACCCAAAACAGCAACTGGTTTAATCTCGATCATTACCTTCAATGCCTGCATGCAAGCACGCAACAATTTAAAGGGCGCAAAGATTAACGACAGTTTATTTTTGCCGCGCAAGCCGCTTACACTTAACCAACGAATATCATACCCAGCATCCACGACAACTCTCGCCTCAATGCCTTTTTTAGTACCTAACCAAACAACAGGCACACCTTCTTGCTTTAAAACATCGGCTACCGCCAATGCAGGAAAAACATGTCCACCTGTTCCACCAGCCATAATCAAAACAGGCCTTTTCATGCTGACCTCCTGGCTTTAGTGCGAGTTAATGCTTGTTTGCCATATTGCTTGTTCTCAATACTGATTCTTATCAGCAAACCAATTGCTACGCAGTTAACAATCAAACTACTACCGCCATAACTCATTAATGGCAAGGTCAAACCTTTAGTAGGTAGCGCACCCATATTGACGCCAATATTAATAAACGCCTGCAAACCTAACCAGATACCAATACCATAAGCCGTATACGCTGCAAATCGATTGCCTAATTTTTCTGCATCTCTACCATTCATGAATGCTCTATAAATCAGCATCATAAATAATAGAATTAACAAACACGCCCCAACAAATCCTGTTTCTTCTGCATAGACTGCAAATAAGAAATCCGTATGTGCCTCTGGTAAATAAAATAGCTTTTGCACACTGCCACCAAGACCTGTGCCAGACCATGATCCTCGTCCAATTGCTATTAACGATTGCGTTAATTGAAAACCGCTATCAAAAGG
>JAUVDT010000133.1 GCA_030595185.1 Gammaproteobacteria bacterium | reverse complement strand
AGATTGACTGGTTCAGGCATGGCTTTTAAAAGCTGTACGCTGGAGTCTGTCAGTGAGTTTCTATTGCCATAAGTCCAGTCGCTAGTTGTACTGTACTGCGTACTGAACCAGGCAAGTAATCCAACAATTGATAAAAAGAGTAAAGTAAAAAAATACGACTGAATGCGTAACTGTCGTTTTTTCTCAGGTGTCGTTATCATTAGTGTTGTAACCTGTAAGAGTCTAACTGTCTTATGCTAAGACCCAGAAAAGTAAAAATAAATAATATAAAATAGATAATATCGGTGCTGTTCACAACGCCCCTAATAATGGCATTGCTGTGTTGAATTAATGAAATATAATTAAATACATTGCCACTGACGTCGTTGGGTGCGTTAGCATTTATTATCCATAACAGTAATAACAAACCAAAAGTGGCGATGGCCGCGACGCTGGGGTTGTCAGTAAGGCTTGAGATATAAAGCCCTGCTGCAACAAAAGAGGCAATTAATAAAAAGATCGATAAGAATCCCGCCAATAATTTTCCAATATCAAGATCAGTCCCCATAAAAAGAGAAAGTGGCATTAGGCTGATTTGTATAATAAAGATAGAAAAAAACAGCATCATGCCAACGTATTTGCCTAAAACGATTTGAGTCATGCTGACGGGTGATGACATTAAAAGTTGAATGGTGCCGGAACGTCGTTCTTCACTAATGAGTCGCATAGTCATTAAGGGTGTAACCATTAATAAAACAATGCTGGTAATATTAAATAAAGGTGCAATCACAAGGTCGGTGACACCGGGTGCGCTTTTCATTGTTTGCAGTTGAGCTTGTAAGGCAAAAAAATTATCGATTTGCGCAAAGAAAACCCAGGCCAAAATAAATTGTACAACAGCTAAAACAGTCCATGCTAATGGTGACATAAATAAGGAGCGGCATTCACGTATTGCGATTGAAAATATCATTTCAATTCTCCTTTTTCATTACTGCTGTTCTCTGTTGTCGGCTGATGAGTATCATTGTTGGCAGTAAAGTCGATAAAGATTTGTTCTAAGCTACGTGTTTTAGGAGATAGCCTGGTTAAAAACCAGTGCTTTTCTACAGCGCTTGATAATAAGGTGTCGATTGCTTTTTCTGCATCTTTTTCATCATCACAAAGTTCAATGCAAAAATCGTAATCATTTATTTGTTTGGCATCTGTAATGCCAGATATATTTTTAATAAAGTCAAAGTCAGCCGGTTTCTTAAATGACAAATCAATTTCATTGCTTTGCATGTTATTGGTGATGGTTTCCATATCGCTGTGATAAACCAGCTCACCTTTTTGAATAATTTGAACGCGATTACAAACAGCCAGTACTTCGGGCAAAATGTGCGTCGATAAAATGACGCCGTGGTCTTCACCTAATTCAATAATTAATTGGCGTATTTCTTTTATTTGTATGGGGTCTAATCCAACAGTCGGCTCATCTAAAATAACAACAGCGGGGTTGTGGATGATGGCCTGTGCTATGCCTACTCGTTGCTGGTAACCTTTAGACAAGCTAGAGATTAATTTATTACCCACTTCGCTTAAACCACAGCGCTGTTTCGCTTTTTCTAGAGCCGGGTTAATATCAGCTTTTTTAATGCCACGTAATTGTGCGGTGTAACACAAGTACTCATTTACAGTTAATTCTTTGTAAAGCGGTGGTTGCTCAGGTAAATAGCCTAACTGCTGTTTGGCCAAGGTCGGTTGTTCGACGAGATCAATGCCATTGATTTCAATCTGACCGGCATCAGGAGCAAGGCTACCACTGATTATTTGCATGGTGGTCGATTTGCCAGCACCATTGGGGCCAAGAAAGCCCAATATATCGCCAGTATGAAGTTCAAATTCGAGATCTTTGACTGCTTGGGTATTACCGTAAAAGCGGTTAATCCCTGTCACTTTTATTAATGTTGTTGGCATAGTTGTTTTAGGCATCTAGGGTATCTCTGATCAATTCTATAATGCTTCTGCGTGACTTGAAGGGTGCAGTTACAAGACGCAAAATGAAGTTAATGGCCAGTCCTTAACAAGTTTTGCAACACCGTAAATGCGCCTTTCAAGTCTCGCCCAGAGGGGCTTATAGGCTTGTCCGTGCTCCGCGTTAGTATTTTTCACCATGTACCTACATGCTCTCAAAAAACTGCCTTGATCACAAACAAGCCTATAAGCCAGAAGTATTATAGAATTGATCAGAGGTACCCTCGCTATTATTCGTTGTTTTAAAATGATTACAAGTTTATTTATCTAAACAAGCAGTTTTAACGCTCAAACGTATAGGAATGTTCAGAATATGTGGTTAGGGGTTGATACAGGTGGCACATTCACTGATTTTGTTTTATTCGATGGCAAGACACTTTCTACGCATAAAGTCTTATCAACACCTGCTGCACCTGAAAAAGCTATTCTGCAAGGAATCGAAGAGCTCGGTTTACTAAAGACAAAAGTTCAAATGATACATGGCTCCACCGTTGCGACTAATGCCGTACTCGAAGGCAAAGGGGTGAAAGTGGTTTATGTGGCTAATCAGGGCCTGAAAGATGTCATTTTAATTGGTCGCCAGGCACGTGCCGAACTTTATAATTTACAACCAGCACCTGTTAAGCCTCTGATTGATGCGGAGAACTGCCTTGAAGTAAATTCACGTTTGTCTGCAGATGGTTTGCCATTAACAACAATGACAGAAAGTGATTTACAGTTGTTGGAAAAACAGATCGATCAATTAAAACCGGATGCTATCGCCATCAATTTATTATTTTCATATTTGGATGGTAGTGAAGAAAAGCGCATTGAAGATAAATTGTCCACTAAGTATTTTGTCAGCCGCTCTTCAAAAATATTAAATGAAAATCGAGAATATGAAAGAGGCATTGCTACTTGTCTGAATTCTTATGTTGGCCCATTGATGAAAAACTACTTATCGGAACTGAGTGCTGCTTTGCCGGATGTTAATTTATCTATCATGCAAAGTAATGCGGGTACTATTTCTGTGGCTCAGGCGGGTGATTTTTCCGTTAACCTTTTACTCTCTGGCCCTGCTGGTGGTTTGAAGGGAGCGCAATTTGTTGCGGCTAATAAAGTGGGCAGGCAATTGCTTAGCTTTGACATGGGCGGTACTTCGACCGATGTGGCTTTAATTAAAGATGACATCGCGCTGACATCTGAAGGAAAAATAGCAGGGCTACCGGTGGCTGTACCGATGGTGGATATGCATACCATTGGCGCGGGTGGTGGTTCGATTGCCAGAGTAGATGCCGGCGGATTATTGTTAGTGGGCCCTGAGTCTGCAGGTGCAAGCCCTGGCCCTGCGTGTTATGGCAACGGCGGCGAACTGGCGACGGTTACAGATGCTAATGTCGTTTTAGGTCGCATACCTGCCGGTCAAACGTTGGGTGGGTATTTAAAAATAGAGTATCCCGAGGCAGAAAAAGCCATAGCCCATCTTGCAAAACAATTAGGTGTAAGTAATGAACAAGCGGCTTTAGGTATTATTAAAGTTGCTAACGAACATATGGTGCAAGCGCTTAGGGTTATGTCGGTACAACGGGGTGATGATCCAAATGAATTCACATTGGTTTCATTTGGTGGTGCGGGTGGTTTACATATTTGTGAACTGGCAGAAGCATTGAATATGAACAATGCATTGATTCCCGTTCATGCGGGCGTGTTATCTGCTTTCGGTATGCTGGTTGCAGTGCCCTCGCGTGAAATGTCACATACACTTAACAAGTTATTTGAAGATTGTTCGGATGTGTTTGTTAATAAAATACTAGACGATTTAGCCGCTCAGGGAATTGAGCTCATGCAGTCTGAATTATCAGGAGAAGAGGCGAAAGTTACTTATAGTGTGGATGTTTGTTATAGCGGCCAGAGTTTTAGTTTGCCTGTGAAATGGTCTTGCTTGCAAGAAGTATCAGAACAATTTCACCAGTTACATGAACAGCGTTATGGCCACCGAATGAATAATAAACTGGAGCTGGTAACCGCACGGGTTAAGCTGGAAGGTAAGGCCACTGAATTTAATTTGCCGAAGATAAAATCAAACACGGGTGACGCAGATGGCAAAGCAAAGCTAGTTGGTGAAAAGGAAGAAGCTTATGTTTTTCAACGTGAAAAATTAGCGTTTTCACAAACAATAAAAGGCCCTGCTTTAATTCTAGAAAAAGTAGCAACAAGTTATATTAAATCTG
>JAUVDT010000076.1 GCA_030595185.1 Gammaproteobacteria bacterium | reverse complement strand
ACGAAAAGGGTTGGGCGTTTTAAGTCGTTTACAGACGGCTTTAACTAATGGCACGCCACGTTCTTCATGTGCGATATGACGCGGCCATTCACTTTTTGGTGTAATGCCTTTGCCTAAGTCGTGCACTAATGCAGCAAAGCGCACAGCGGTATCATCGGTGAGTTTAGCGGCTTGTTCTAATACCATCATGGTATGAATGCCGGTGTCTATTTCTGGATGATATGTTTCAGTTTGTGGCACACCAAACAAACAATCAACTTCAGGTAGCAATACTTTTAGAGCACCGCATTCACGCAATACTTCGAAATAACGCTGCGGGCTTTTTTCTCCCAATGCGCGTTCAGTTTCTTGCCAGCTGCGTTCAGCAACCAGATGCTCAATTTCACCCTGTTTAACAATGTCTTTCATTAAGCTTAAGGTTTCATCAGCTATGGTGAAACCCAGGTGTGCATAACGAGCCATGTATCGTGCAATTCTTAAGACTCTTAATGGGTCTTCTATGAATGCTGCTGAGACATGTCTAAAAACTCTTTTTTCAAGGTCACTTTGGCCATTAAATGGATCGATAATATTGCCATTTTCATCTTCTGCCATGGCGTTTATGGTGAGATCACGGCGCAATAAATCTTCTTCTAATGTGACGTCAGCCGAGGCAGATACCGTAAAGCCTTTATAGCCGTGTGCACTTTTTCGTTCGGTGCGAGCCAATGCGTATTCTTCGTTGCTTTTAGGGTGTAAAAAAACGGGAAAGTCACTGCCCACTAAACGGTAACCAGCTGCTTCCATCTCTTCAACTGTTGCGCCCACAACTACCCAGTCGCGGTCGTTAGCCGGTACTTTGAGTAATTTGTCACGAACGGCGCCGCCGACCAGATAGGATTTCACTTAGTGTATTTCCGTAAATCGTTTAATTGAGTAAGATTAGGTGTATGTTAGCAGGACGTGTATTGATTGGTAAGTACCAATCTGACATCACTAAGGAGAGTTTATGTCAAAGATCTATTTAGGCGTTATATCGACACTATTGTTTATACTTGGAATTGGCTTTTGGCAATATTCATCAGCCATAGAATCATTGGGAGAGTTTGAGCAGGCTAATCGACAATTGGAAAGTAGTGTTCGCTCTATGGAAGAACGACAACAGCAGTTAAGTTTGCAATACCGGAAGGCAAATGATGTGAGTTCATTGCATCATGAAAAAACATTGCAAATAATAAATACTGAAATGTTATCTAAAGAACGTTTATTACAATATAAAATAAAGCAATTGAGGCAGCAATTAAGTAAACAAAAAAATAACGCCGTTCAATTAAAGCCTTCAATGATTTTTACGAATAAGGAAAGTACTAACAAGGAGCAAGTTGATGAGAAAGAAACTAATAATTGCGCTGAGAGTTATATCCCTGAGTTTTATCTTAAGCAGTTGTAGTCCAGCTGTTGTTATTACAAAAGTTGAAAAACAATATCCAGAGAAAAAATATTTGAGAGATTGTGGCGCACCAGGCTTTAAAAAAGATAAACCGGTTTACAGTGATTTAGTGCCTTATATTAAAACCTTACAATCTGCTTTGAGTTTATGTAATAACGACAAAAAAGCCCTGAGAAATTGGGTGTCTATTGAAGATTGAGGTTTTCTTTTTTTCGTTTCTCTATGCTTACAAGGGGTAATTGAATATAAAAGGTCGTGCCTTTACCGGGTGTGGATATGTAAGTTATAGTGCCGCCATGATACTTGATGATCATTTTCACAATATATAAACCCAGGCCACTACCTGTTTCATGTCTGTTGTCAGTCATTTTTGTTTGTGTAAATTTTTCAAATATTTTATTTTTTGTGGCTTCACTAATTCCGTCACCGTAGTCAGTGATGGTGATTATAATATAATTATTTTTTCGACTAAGGTTGATGTCTATATTGCCTTGTTTGGCACCGTATTTAATCGCATTAGATAAAATATTATTAATAACCTGTTCCATTCTAATTCGGTCAGCAAATACCAGTTCTTTATCAAGGCTACTATTGATATTGATTTTGCAAAGCTCTGGTAAGTAACCACTTTTAATATCTGTAACGGCATCATTAATAAAATCTAAAGGACGTATGAGTTTGCGTCGGTATTTCATTTGGTTAGATTCAAGCTTTTGTACATCCAGCAGGTCATTTACTAATAAAGTTAAACGGTGGGTATTATGGTTGGCAATACTGAGTATTGATTTTGTTTTTTCTGTTAGTTCACCTGTCATACCATTGTTGATAAGGGTGATTGCGCCATTGATAGCAGTGAGGGGAGTACGTAACTCATGGCTAACAATAGAAAGAAAGTCATCTTTAACAGCTTCTGCTTTTTGGCGCCGCTTAATTTCATGTTGGTTCAATATCATAAATAATAAACCTGATACAGCGAGGATGAATATAATAAGATTGCCGCGAATTAGAATTGATTGACGGTATTCTCTAAGCAGTTCTTCATCGTGTAAATCAACAACAGTCCATTCTGTGTTTTCTACTTCAGTATCAGAAAGTATTCTGTCCATTTCGTCTTTCGTTAATTGATAGTTATCACGGACCCATACGTTTCTTGCCCCCTTCGATGTGACCTCTATAAGGTTGTTTTCAATAGGAAGCGTTAGCAATAAAAGGTGTCCCGGAATTTCAGCACGGAGTAAAGAGTGACTGATCATATCCGTATTGAAACTGACAAAGAAAACACCTTCATTATTCTTATGTTTGAAGTGAGTGATGATATCAAAGTGATATGTTTCAGCGGCGTGAATACGAATATTTTGGGTATCTGTTTTAATAAAATTATGTAAGTCGTTAATGCATTTGTCGCCCATTAAACTATCAAAATCAATTAAGTTGGTTTCACCTTTATGATTTGTAATAGTAAATGTAAATGCGTTAGGGAAGTATGATTTTAATTCTCTGAGTATGTTGGTGTAAGCTTCATCATTGTCTGGGTTTTGTAAGAGGTTCCATAGTGCTGCGCTTTTTCTTGTGGCGAATAAGTGTATGAGGCGCTTTTTTTCTTGAATGTAATAAGAGACATCGTCTGCTGTTTGTTGAGTTGTGATTAATGATGCGTCTTCATGATATTGGTGGTGTTCAGTAATTCGAGTATGTGCAGACCAAATAATAATGAGCACAGCAATGCACATCATTAAAATAACATAGAGGCTGAAACTGGATAATTTAAGTTGCTTGAGTTTCACAATAATCGATTAAGGTAGCAAACAGAGTTACATAGTTAGTATTAGTATGATCTAACTATGCACCTAATCGGCTTATGTGGTCAAGCATCCCGCTATATATTGGGGATATTAAGCCTCGATTTGTCAACATTGCGTCCACCAAAGCATGCTAAATACTCTGGAGTACTCATAATGCCTTTTGCATCTTCTAGCGCTTCTGCTAATTCGCCATAGTCGTCATCTAAATCGATATATACTTTTTTATTGTTAAGTGTACCTTTACAGTTTTCATAGATGCGTTCATGTGAGGCATCAAAAACGCGAAAACCGTGTAGGCCTTTATTGTAATAATGCAGAGTAATTAATGTTTGAATTGGGGCGTTATGATGAGTTGTTAAATAACTGGCTGAGAAATCTTTAGTGACCTGGCCCTGATCATTACGCAAAAAAACTTCGACTGAGTGAATTGTGTTTTTATTAGCTACTTCCCATTGAACTATGCTGGTGACAGTATTACTTGATGTTGAAAAGTATTTTGTTTCGTTATAAAACTTAGGCTTACCGCTATACCCACCTACGCGGTGCTTTTCATAATGAGGTATTTTTTTTGTTAATTGGTTGCTCAATACTAATAAATCATCGACAAACTTGTTCCACTTTACAGCGATGGGATTAGCAGGTTTTTTTGTGATTGATTTGATTTCAGCATTTGCAGAGAAGCTGAATGAAATGAAAAGAATGATGAGTGATATTTTTAGATAAGTGCTTTTCATAAGGGGAAACCTTTAATTATTATTTTGTCTTTCGACAAGTATAGTGACATAAAGGTTCCCTGAATAGCAGGGCTAACCCTGACAATGATCAAACACTGTCAGGGTGTCTGGCATCAATTATTTCATTTTAGCCTGTGCTGCAGAAATAGCGGCACCACTGTTAATCTTAGCGCCCATGTCAGTCAGTACAGCATCTAATGCACCAAGGCATAACAAGATGTTTTCTGCACGGCTGCTGTAACCCATAAGGCCAATACGCCAAACTTTACCGGCTAATGCACCTAAGCCTGCGCCAATTTCAAGGTTGAACTGGTTAAGAAGCGTTGAGCGAACAGCCGCTTCATCCACACCTTCTGGAATCGTAACAGCATTAAGTTGAGGTAGGCGTGAAGCCTCATCAACGATAAACTCAAGCCCCATTGCTTCGATACCTGCTTTTAATGCATTGTGGTTGTCTTGATGACGTTTCCATGCATTTTCAAGGCCTTCTTCTTCAAGCATCACTAATGATTCATGTAATGCATAAAGAGCGTTAACGGGTGCTGTGTGGTGGTAAGCACGTTTGCCTTCGCCGCCCCAGTAACCCATAACCAAATTAAGGTCTAAGAACCAGCTTTGAACTTTAGTTTTACGATTTTTGATAATTTCAACAGCGCGTTCGTTGAAACTAACAGGTGAAATACCAGGTACGCATGATAAACATTTTTGAGTACCTGAGTAGATAGCATCAATACCCCAGTCATCAACGCGTAATTCAGAACCACCTAACGAGGTAACGGCATCAACAATTGTTACAGCACCGTGTTGATGAGCAAGTTCACAGATTGCTTTTGCATCAGAAATAGCACCTGTTGATGTTTCAGCGTGTACAAAACAAACAGCTTTTACGTTATCAGTTGCTTTTAATGCAGCTTCAACTTTAGCGACATCAACGGCTTTACCCCAGTCGTCTTCAACCATGATTGCTGTAGCACCTAAACGCTCAACATTTTCTTTCATACGGCCGCCAAAAACGCCGTTTTGGCAAACAATTACATTGTCACCAGCTTCGATTAAGTTAACAAAACAAGTTTCCATACCGGCCGAGCCAGGTGCAGAAACAGCAATGGTTAATTCGTTTTTAGTTTGGAAAGCGTATTGCAATAGCCCTTTAACTTCATCCATCATAGCGACGAATTCTGGATCTAAGTGACCAATAGTAGGGCGACCCAGAGCAGATAAAATACGTGGATGAACATCTGAAGGGCCAGGGCCCATTAATGTACGTGGAGTAGGGTTAAATGAAGTTGCCATATTGTGTTCCAAAGTGGGTTAATTAACTGTGTGCGGAGTATAGCGAGAGTTAGGTATAGTGTTCAAACCTATTAATTAAGTGGTTATAGACTAATATTTGATTTAAGTGTTTTTTCAAAAGAAATTTTTATTTGTAATCTATTGATAACTAACACTATTTTTTTGAAAGAGAGATAAAATCACCGGTTTGTCATAAGTTTTTTGTAGTGTAAACGATGCGTGTCTTTATTAATTTATTAATCAGATGGGCTCGTGTTAACAATTTCGCTACATTCAATGGGTTAATCTGAGTATTGCACGTTATTTCTTCCGCTGTCTTTCGCTTGATAGAGTGCTTTATCAGCTCTTTTAATAAGAAGGCCTGGCGTTGTGTCTTTATCTGGAATGATTGAAGTTATGCCAATACTAATAGTGACGAATTCTGAAATAGAAGAGGCACGATGTTCAAGTTGTAAATTAACAAGGTTCTTGCGCGTTCTTTCTGCTAAAAACAGAGCTGTTTCCTTATTAGTGTTTGAAAGAATAATAGCAAATTCTTCACCTCCATAACGAGCGACAAGATCACCAGCTCTGGTAAAGCTTGAACTGATACATTTAGCAACCTTTTGTAAGCATATATCCCCAGCTTGGTGTCCATATGTATCGTTGTAGTTTTTAAAATAATCAATATCACAAATAATAAGAGTTATCGGTACTTCAGAACGGCTTAGTTTAGAAATTTCAATATTGAGCGCTTCATCAAAACACCGTCGGTTTGCTATTTTTGTTAAACCGTCTGTTAAGCTTATTTCTTCGAGTTGTTTATTAGCAACCGAAAGTTCACTAAGCGCTTTATTGATTTCTGCTTCTTGTTGTTTACGTTCGGTAATGTCAATTCTTACTGAAATATAACGTTCAATTTCTCCACTTTGATTTGTGATAGGGACAATGGCGCTGTCGACCCAGTAAAAGGAGCCATCCTTTGCTTTATTGCATACTTCACTGTGCCATTTTTGTCCACTGGATATGGTTGACCATAAATCGGTAAAGAATGATTTAGAATGTTTTCCTGAGTTAATAATTCTATGGTCATATCCTAATAATTCTTCTCTACTATAACCACTGACTTCACAAAACTTATTATTAACCTGAAGAATAATGCCTGCTGCATCTGTTATTGATACGATAGCATGCTCATCAATTGCGCTCATGTAACTGGTAAGTTCTACAGCGTATTTTAGTTTTTCTTTATTAATAGTTTCAGATTCAATCGTTTTTCTTAATTTTTCTTCGGAGTTTTTTCGTGCTGTGATATCGCGCAAATTGAGAATGACTCCCTCAGCTGTAGGATAGGCATGTGCATCAAAGTGTTTCATAGTAGGGCCATATAGCGCAATTGTCTGTTGGCTCTTGTGCTGTTTAAACGTTTTGTTTAGTATTTTATAAAACATACTTATAACGTCTGGCAGGATAACTCTTAAATCCTGTCCAATCGCCTCATCAGGCTTAATGCCTAATAATGATTCAGAAACAGGGTTTACATAGGTAATAATCCATTCTTTATCGAGTGTTAAATAAACGTCACTCGTATTTTCTAGAATATTTTCGAGCTGTTCTTTTTGTGAGTCTATTTGTTGTTGAGTGTTAAGTCGCTCGCTGATGTCACGAACAACAATCATGTATATCGGATGTCCATTTTTTGTGGTTTTACTAAGTGCAATATCTATAAGGAAAAAGAAGCTGTTTTTGTGGCAGCCTTTAATGTCACGTTTTATATCAAGAGTGTTGCTGCTAAGATCTTCTTTTAGCTGCATAATCAGCTGAGTTATATCTTCTTCTGGTATTAAAAGAGTGATGTTTTTTCCTGTCGCTTCATTTTCGTTATAGCCAAAAAAGTGTTCAGCTGCAGAGTTAAAAGAAATAATAAACCCGCTCTCATCGATAGTTATGATGCCATCAATCATATTTTTTGTTAGTGCTTGTTGGTAGTCTTCATTTTCTTCAAGACGTAATAGGGTGTCTTTAAGTTCGGTGTCTTTTTTATCGACTGTTTTTCTTGCTTCATTAAAAATGTCACTTTGTTTATCAACTAATTCACTTATATAGTGAAGTTCATCTGATTTTTGGTTATTAAGGTTGTTGATAGTGTAGTCATTGGTGTGTTGTCTGAATGGCATTAACATTAAACTTTGAAAAGTTTGCCATTGTGCATCACGGAATTTATTAAGTCCGAAGCTCATATTTAAGTAACCGTTATCTGGAGTTGCTTTATAAGTACTAAAAACGCGATCCCAAATAGAGAAATTTAAAGAGAAATTACTGTTGGTTTCATTTTCCTGAACGGAATGATGTATGCGGTGCATGTCAGGTGTGACAATAAACCAACGTAAAACTCGTTCAATTGTTGAATTAATAGAAATATTAGAGTGGCTAAAGAGCAACATCAGGTGACGAGTGATTTCAAATAAAACAATACTTAAAACAGGAGCACCAAAAGAAATAATTATTAAAGCTATGAGTAGTGAGGATAATAATGCTTCTAAAGGGTGAAACCGTAAGCCGGTTGTAACGTCATAATCTATATCTGAATGATGAACTCGATGAATACGCCACAATATGGGGAGCGCATGAAATAAAGTGTGCTGGAGATAGCTGGCAAAGTCGAATAGTAAATAACAAATAAAAACCAGCATAAAAAAAGGTAGTTCATAGTGATAGGCCAGGCCTATTTTTTCCTGCTCGGCTATCAAAGCAATACTAATTGTTGTTGTGGATATTAGTATACGAAAAATAATGGTATTACAAAGAAGTAAGGAAAAGTTGCTAAGCCAGCGTTTAGACTTGAGTTGTATTTTTTCTCGTTTAGGGTTTGTTGATTCCCATAAAATTAACAAAATGAATCCGCTGAGCAACACGCTTAGGTGAACTAGATTTAGGTTGTTGTAAATAAAATCAAGTACTTGATTTAACATGGATGCAGAGTCAGTTATTATTGAATGGATAGATAGTTATATAGTTCATACAGGCTATTTTTGTGATGACGGTAGTGATTTAATCGCTTATTTATATAGTGACCTAGATCAGTCTATTTATAGGCTTCATGGAAAACCAAAGACTATAAATAGATGTTTTATTAATCTTTATTGCCTTCTGGTGAACACCCAGTTATTACCGCTGCTCGCTTTCTTGTTAAATGTATAGCCGTCTTCAGAAAAGTCCTTAATATCTTCTATATCAGTAAGCCCGTTTTGAATAATGTAACGACTTAGCATGCCGCGAGCGCGTTTTGCATAAATGCCGATCATTTTATATTCGCCATTCTTATATTCTTTGAAAGCAGGTGTAATGATAGTGGCATTAATGTCTTTAGTTTTTACAGATTTGAAATATTCATTAGAAGCAAGGTTGATTAAATGCTCCGATTTACTGGCTTTTAATTGTTTATTGATCGCATCAGTAATAATGCTACCCCAAAATTCGTAGAGGTTTTTCCCGCGTTCATTATCTAACCTTGTTCCCATTTCGAGGCGATACGGGAACATAAGGTCTAGTGGGCGTAATAAGCCGTATAGGCCAGAAAGCATGCGAAAGTGTTTTTGAGCGAATTTAATATCAGATGCGGAAAAGCTTTCCGCATCTAAACCGGTATAGACATCACCTTTAAAGGCAAACATGGCTTGTTTAGCATTATCAGTAGAAAGTGGTAGTGACCAGTTTTCATAACGATCAAAATTTAGTTCAGCCAGCTTCATGCTTAGGTGCATTAATTCTGCAATATCCAGTGCCGAAAATTCACGTAAACGATCGATTAGAATTTGAGAATGCTCAAGAAAACCTGGCATCGTGCTGGTTTTAGTTTTGGCTGGTGTATCGTAATCCAGTTTTTTAGCAGGCGAGACAACTATAAGCATGAGCTTTATCCAAAGTGTTAATGGTTTATCTGGTAATTATAACAAAGGTTTATACAACGCTGTATTTATGTTCTATCTAATAACTCAATCCAGTGAATGACTTTTGTTTCTGTACCAGAATCTAAATGGTGTAAACAACCAATATTGGCTGTGGCGATTAAATCAGGTTTATCCTGTTCTAACATTTGTAATTTGTTTTGTTTTAATTGTTGGCTAATTTCAGCTTGTAAAATGGAGTATGTACCTGCAGAACCACAGCATAAATGTGAGTCTTTAATCACATTAAGTGTAAAACCGGCTTTAGTTAAAATACCCTCAACAACGCCATTGAGTT
>JAUVDT010000129.1 GCA_030595185.1 Gammaproteobacteria bacterium | reverse complement strand
AGGTGAACCTAGACGATAGCCCACATATTCAAGTGCAGCATTACCGGAATAACTAACAATCGGAAAAACTGATTTAAACGCAGCATGCAAACCTTGCTCTTTAAGTTCTTCAGCAGGAACATCTTGCTGCAAGAAACCTCGGTAAGATTCTATTTGCGTTGCTAATAAATAAGGGATTTCCATAATTTCGGCACGTTTGCCAAAATATTTACGAATCCGTTTCTTTTCTGTAAATGAGTAAGCCATCAGACACCTTGCTTTTAGCAGTTAGCCTAAAAAAATAAATTCAATTAATTCTTTATAAAAAATGCCGTAAAAACAGCTAGCTTATAAAGAAGACACAAGAGGCCGGTATCCTTTCGGTTACCAGCCTATTGTTCGAACATCTTCATTGCGTCTGCGCTGTATATAACATGCAAGCAAGCTTGACTGCTAGAATCAGCAGTCAAGCTTGTTGCATTTAAACGCAGACTAAATCGCAATTATTTAAGCTCGACAGATGCGCCAGCTTCTTCCAATTGCTTCTTAACGTCTTCAGCTTCAGCTTTAGTCGCGCCTTCTTTAACTGCAGCAGGTGCAGCTTCAACCATGTCTTTAGCTTCTTTCAAGCCAAGACCAGTGATAGCACGAACCGCTTTAATTACTGCAACTTTCTTTTCGCCGAAGCTTGTGAGCATAACATCAAACTCATCTTTCTCAGCAACAGCTTCACCGCCGCCAGCAGCAGCAGGTGCAGCAGCAACAGCAGCCGCAGCAGATACGCCAAATTTTTCTTCCATAGCTTCGATTAATTCAACAACATCCATTACAGACATAGCGCTGATCGACTCTAATATATCGTCTTTAGATACAGCCATTTTATTCTCCTAAAATATTTTAAAAACTTAAGTGCTTTAAGCAGCTTGCTTATCATCGCGAATTGCTGCGACAGTGCGGACCAACTTTCCAGGAACTTCGTTAAGCGTACGTGCAAGCTTGGTAACAGGTGCTTGCATAACCGACATGAGCATGCTGATAGCCTGATCTTTGGTCGGTAGTTTTGCTAAACGATCGAGTTCAGATGCATCAAGCAACTGACCACTTATTGATAATGCTGTAACAACCAGCTTATCGTTTTCCTTGGTGAATTCCTTGAGTACGCGTGCTGCTGAACCTGGATCTTCCTGAGAAAATGCCATGATCAGAGGGCCTACAAGAGAATCTTGTAAACAAGCGTATTCAGTTCCTTCAATTGCGCGTCGAGCGAGAGTATTTTTTACAATACGAATACGAACACCACCTGCACGTGCTTTATCACGTAAGGTGTTCATGTCGTTAGACTCGAGCCCTGCATATTCTGCTAATACTACAGAATGAGCACTGCTTGCAATTTCAGCGACTTCAGCGACGATAGTCTCTTTTTCAGTAAAACTAAGTGCCACGTGAACTCACCTCTAATTAAAATAGAATCCGGCGAACCTTCTTCTATCGTTGGACAAAACGAAATCAAATTATTAATTTCGCGGTTTACAGTGTCCTGAGCCGTTTTTTAAATTCTGGTTCAGAGCACTATCTGCGTCGGCCAAACTTTCGTTTGTTTAGCAAAGTACTTTAGTAAAACATTACTATTAAGCACTCTGTACCCACGATCTTTGATAGACGTTGCTTTACTAATAATTGCTTACTAGCTACGGCAACGGCCCCAAAGTTCTTTTAACAAACCATGCAACGCATGGTTTTATATCTAGCCTTTTTTAGCTCCCGCTAAACTCGCTGTGTCAATTGTGATACCTGGTCCCATTGTGCTGGAAACAACGATCTTTTTAAGAAAGTGACCTTTAGCTGAAGCAGGTTTCGCTTTTTTCAAATCGACGATTAATGCTTCTAAGTTTTCTTTTAATATCTTGCCATCAAAACTAACATTGCCAATTGGGCAATGGATAATACCGGCTTTGTCAGTACGGTAACGAACCTGACCTGATTTTGCGTTTGTAACAGCAGTTACAACATCAGGTGTTACAGTCCCAACTTTAGGATTCGGCATTAAACCACGAGGTCCTAAGATTTGACCTAACTGACCAACAATACGCATTGCATCAGGTGTTGCGATAACAACATCAAAATCCATATTGCCTTTTTTAACTTCTTCCGCTAAATCTTCAAAACCAACAATATCTGCACCGGCTGCTTTTGCTTTCTCAGCATTTTCGCCTTGTGTAAATACAGCAACACGAACAGTTTTGCCTGTGCCGTGAGGTAAAACAGTTGCACTACGTACAACTTGATCTGATTTACGAGGATCAACACCTAATCTAATCGCAACATCCACTGACTCAGTGAATTTTGCTTTAGGCATGTCTTTTAATAAAGCCATCGCATCATCAGCAGCATACAATTTGCCGTGTTCAATTTTTTCAGCAACGACCTTTTGGCGCTTATTTAACTTAGCCATTTACACGCCCTCCGTTTCAATACCCATACTACGCGCAGTGCCTGCGATAGTACGAACACCTGCATCCATATCGGCTGCAGTTAAATCTGGTTCTTTTGTTTTCACGATTTCTTCTAATTGCGCGCGAGTAACTGAACCCACTTTGTCGCGATTAGGAACACCAGAACCTGATTTGATACCGGCTGCTTTTTTCAACAAAATAGCCGCAGGTGGTGTTTTCTTAATGAATGTGAAACTACGATCGTTATATACCGTAATAACAACTGGAACTGGCATACCTTTTTCAAGGTCCTGTGTTTGCGCATTAAACGCTTTACAGAATTCCATTATGTTTACACCGTGCTGACCTAAAGCAGGACCAACTGGTGGACTCGGATTTGCATCTTGTGCAGGTACCTGTAACTTGATGTACGCTTCGACTTTCTTAGCCATGATAATACTCCTAATGTGGGTGCAAACGACTTACTATTTAAAGTTCGTCTCCCCTGTTATTGCAATGTAGGTCAGATTTCAATCTGACAGCTGTGTCAGACTAAAGTCTAACCTACACAAAAAATTAGCCTTTCTCGACCTGGCTGAATTCCAAATCTACTGGTGTTGAACGACCAAAGATCGATACTTCAACACGTAAACGACTCTTGTCGTAATCAACTTCTTCGACAACACCATTAAAGTCATTAAATGGACCATCGTTAATACGAACCACTTCACCCGGTTCAAACAGAACTTTAGGACGAGGTTTCTCTGCACCTTCCTGAACACGGTTTAAAATAGCATCCGCTTCTTTTTCAGTAATAGCAGCAGGTTTATCACTGGTTCCACCAATGAAGCCCATTACTTTAGGTGCATCTTTTACCAAATGCCATGAATCATCATCCATATCCATTTGTATTAAAACGTAACCCGGGAAGAACTTGCGTGAACTCTTACGCTTTTGACCATCGCGCATTTCAACAACTTCTTCAGTCGGCACAAGAATCTGGCCAAACTTATCTTCCATTGCGTGCAACTTAATACGTTCTTCTAAAGAACGAATCACCTGTTGCTCAAAACCAGAATACGCATGAACTACATACCAACGTAAAGCCATGAATCTAGCCTCCCTGACCGGTAAGCATTTGAACAGCAGATAACAACATCATGTCAAATAACCAAAGTATGATGCCCACGATAATAACCAAAACCATAACCATAATTGTTGCTTGCAAGGTTTCCTGACGTGTTGGCCAAACAGCTTTTCGAACTTCTAAAACAGCACTGCGACCAAAATTCCAGGCACCTAAACCAACCTGAGTTTGCAAGATGATAATAAACGCAACAATAAATACAGCCACTAACGCCAACACACGGTAAAGCAGCGCTTCATCCGCGTACATATAAAAACCTGCAATACCCGCTGCCATTACAAGAACGGCTACAAGCAATTTAATTTTATCTAGCATTTTATATAAACTCTAAAACTTAATTAGTTCCATTATCGCCATGCCATTCATTCAAATGGCAGGCCAGGAGGGAATCGAACCCCCAACCTGCGGTTTTGGAGACCGCTGCTCTGCCAATTGAGCCACTGGCCTATACTCTTTTTATTACAAGTAAAACGAAGCCAGCAGCTTTCGCTGCTAACCTCATATTAATACTTGAATTTATTCAATAATCTTCGCAACAACACCCGCACCAACAGTACGGCCACCTTCACGAATCGCAAAACGTAAACCGTCTTCCATCGCAATCGGTGCAATTAATGTCACTTCCATTTGCACGTTATCACCCGGCATAACCATTTCGATACCCGCTGGTAATTCACAAGCACCGGTTACATCGGTGGTTCTAAAATAGAACTGTGGACGATAGCCGTTGAAGAATGGAGTATGACGTCCACCTTCA
>JAUVDT010000081.1 GCA_030595185.1 Gammaproteobacteria bacterium | reverse complement strand
ACGTGTCATCAATATAAAGATTGAAAGCTTTTTGAGCATCTTCCAATACTAAATCGAGTTCTTTTTTTACCCAGCTTAACGAATTATATTCGACTGTATCACTCGGGTTCATAATTGATGACTACCATTCATTATCATTATTAGTATTTAAATCGTTATCAATTCAATTAACTATTTAGAATTACTGTTTCAACCTGATCCCCAGAATCAGGTAGTTTAAAGCCGGTAACCGACTTACGTAATTCATTTGCCATTTCACTTAAGTTACCGATAGATGTTGATGTTTCTGCTGAACCATCTGACGTCTGTACCGTGATTTCCTGGATAACATTCATGGTATTAGATACATCGGTTGCCACTGTAGCCTGTTGGCTTGCTGAGTCAGAGATACCCTGGATCAAGCTCGCTAATTCGGTAGATACATCCTCAATTCGAGTCAGTGCCTCACCCGCATCCTCGGCCATCTTACCTCCACTTACCACACCCGATGTACTTTGTTCCATTGAGTGAACGGCTTCGTTGGTATCGGCCTGGATCGTTTTAACCAGTGCTTCGATCTGCTTAGTCGCATTAGATGAACGTTCCGCAAGTCGCTGTACTTCGTCGGCAACAACCGCGAAGCCTCGACCCGCATCACCGGCAGTCGATGCCTGAATCGCTGCGTTCAATGCCAAGATGTTCGTTTGGTCGGCGATTTCAGTGATCAGCCCAACGATATCACCGATTTCCTGAGATGATTCACCCAGTCGTTTGATACGTTTTGATGTTTCCTGGATCTGCTCACGGATACTATCCATACCTGTAATACTGTTTCGTACCAGCGTCGCACCATGCTGTGCGATATCAACCGATTTACGAGCAACTTCAGCCGATTCGGCAGCGTTACCCGACACACTCTCCATTGAGTCAGCCATGTCGGTGATTGCAGCGGATGCAGAAGCAATTTCTCTAGCCTGATGCGATGATGCATCGGCCAGACGACCCGCAGTACTTAGTGTCTTTTCTGCTGATGATGATACCTGTACCGCAGTAACGTTGATGGTTGTTACCAATGAACGTAGTGCGTCGATTGCGTAGTTAACCGAGTCGGCAATTGCACCTGTAATTTCTTCGGTAACCGTGGCGTGTACTGTTAAATCACCTTCCGCCAAGTTAGCCATTTCATCAAGTAATCGTAAAATTGCGCGCTGGTTACGTCTGTTTTGTTCAAGTGCTAATTCTTCACGTTCTTTCGCGTTAGATACGTTAATCCAACCAAAATACAAGAATGATAAAAGAGCAACAACACCAAAGAATATTACCGCATAGTTTACGTAACGCAGCTGCTCAGTATCTGCCTGAAGCTTGCTATCTAATTTAAGAGTCGCTGTTAATAGTGCAGCAGATGTAAGTTCCATTCGACTTGAAGCGTCTTTAACTTCAAATAATACTGGTGATAATTCTAATATCGCATCAACGTGATCACTTACCGATGTAAATAGCATTGCCACTTCACGTAATTTATCTCGTACTTCACCATCACGAACTTTTTTGATATTCAGACCTGGGAAGCCTTTCAGCATACCTTCTAGAACACTACCAAATAACGTTGCATCACGACCGAAACGATCGGCTGCCGTTGTTGCACCCTCACCACCGGCTAATACTAAGTTCAGGTTATTTTCGATACGCTGCGTTAACATCAACTGTCTACTCGCAATGTATATTTGATGCGGGTCAGCTTTTTTACGTACAAGAATACCAACCACTTCATCCGAAAAGGCCAGTAACTGAGGAATAAATTCATTAATGATGACAACGTATTCAGAAACTTTTGAAATAGGTTCCAAACCGTCCAGGATCACATTGATATCAGATTGGTAACTAGACCAGATATTGTCTACCGCTTTAAACTCATGAGCTACTGTATCAGGTAATGGCTCAACACCCGCTTCCACGTCACCTTGTTTAAGCTGATTGACACTCACGACAAACTCATTACGTAACGATTCTAATCGCTTAAATGAGCCAACCTTACCAGATGCAGCCTCAAGTGCCTGTGTTGATAAACGCTGAGAAGTTAAGGATTCTTTAGCAACAATCTCTAAATGTTTTTGAATAGTTGCACGTTCACTACCCGCCCAAAAGAACAAGGCAAATGCGGCAATCAGAGTTCCAACGACTCCTCCTAGCAACCCTAATTCTAATTTACTTAGCCCCGAAGCTGTACCTGTACCTGCTGCCATAACAACTATTCCTCAATTTTGTTTTTACGTTTCTACCTTTTAAATGGCAATCTGCAAAAACCTTTCTTGTTGTACTAATTTTTTAAAACTGAATACCGGCCAATGTTGATCTGCATTTTTAAATGCCATTTTAATATAAGGCCGGAAGCTATCTGATAGAGAAGGAATTTCAAACGCCTGCTCTTCCAGATAAAAATGTTTTAAACCTAAAATCTCATCTACGATAAGCCCTGTTACGCCGTCTTCATGCTTTGCAACCAGCACTCGACTGCCTTTTTTCGAAGCCACATCCTGACCTGTAACAAAACCTTTTAAATCTAATAACGGCAATAAATTACCACGTACATTCGCCAAGCCTACCATCCAGGAATGAACACCAGGGATTTGTGTAAAAGCTGGCATATGCAGTATTTCAGCCACTTCATCCATTGAAGCAACCAATGCCATATCACCAATTCTAAAGCCAATACCCGTCCACGACTGTTTGACATCATCAAGAATTGGTAGACCAGCAGCCTTACTAAGGCACTCTGCTTCTACAGCCTGTAATACTTCAAATGGACTTGCCATAACTACCAGCTCTTAATGTTTAATCAATTATTTAACTGCCTAACACAGAATTAACACGTTCAATCAATTCTGATTCTTTGGCTGGTTTTACAATATAGTCTTTAGCGCCTTGACGCATACCCCAGACTTTATCCGTTTCCTGATCTTTTGTTGTAATAATTATGATCGGAATATCTTTTGTAGTAGCATCTTTACTCAACGAGCGCGTTGCCTGAAAACCATTCATACCTGGCATAACCACATCCATCAAAATTAAATCTGGAATGATCTCTTTTGCTTTTTCAACACCTTCTTCGCCTGAAATCGCAACAGACACTTGATGCCCGTTCTTCTCTAAATAACCTTGATAGACATGCACTTCCGTGGGCGAATCATCAACAATCAGTATATGTGCCATCTTTTTTACACCACTCAATTAATCATTAAATTTAAAATTATTACATCTGAACTTATTATTCAGACTACTTCTTATGCCGAGGCACTGTTTGATGCATATTGCTTAATTGCGCTTAGCAAGTCATCTTTAGTAAACGGCTTAGTTAAATACTGTTCAGACCCTACAATACGCCCCCGAGCACGATCAAAAATACTGTCTTTACTCGACAGCATAATAACGGGGGTACTTTTAAAAACATTATTATGTTTAATTAAGGCGCAGGTTTGATAGCCATCTAATCGAGGCATCATAATATCAACAAAGATAATATCTGGTTTATGCTCAGCTATTTTTGATAACGCCTCAAAACCGTCTACGGCTGTAACGACCTCACAGCCTTCTTTTTTTAATAAGTTTTCAGCTGTCCGGCGGATAGTTTTACTATCATCAATCACCATTACTTTTAAGCCTGAGACTTCAACAGAATTTTCTGCCATAGTATTCCCGATTTACCTATATACAAATGTACATTTATATACTTAATTTTAATTTAAAAGGTCTGAGCCCCGGCGGTTATTTGCCAATAATTTAGCCTATGTTATAGGCTTTCGCAAATAAAAAATTCCTTTTATTAATAAACTTAGCCGACAAATGTTATGTAAAACATCAAGATATCAAGCCTAACTATTTGATTATAAAGAAATTTTACATTTCTGAAACACTTCCAAGGCCTTCTCCGACCACCATTACAGGCCTTACTTAATGTTAAACTATAGTGTATTTTCAGCGCTTGGGGTCTACTTATCGCAATATAAGTAAAAAATAATAGATAAATAAAAACCATTACTTAACAATCATTTAACTTTAGAATCGAATCATGGAAGCTATAAAAATAGGGATCGTCATGGATCCCATCGAAAACATCAATACAAAAAAAGACAGCAGTTTCGCCATGATGCTGGCTGCTCAGAAGAAAAATTGGGAAATTTACTACATTCGCCCACAAGATCTTTATATTCGCGATTCCAAAGCCTATACAAATTCTACAAAAATATCCGTCACTGATAATACTGACTCATGGTTTAAAGACCTCGGTACTCAGGATACGGCTTTAGATTATTTTAACGTTTTATTAATGCGCCAAGACCCTCCTTTTGACATGGATTACGTCTTTGTAACCTATTTGCTTGAAATGGCTGAAAATGATGGCGTATTAGTTGTGAATAAAGCCGCCAGTATTCGTGACTGCAATGAAAAACTCTTTACCTCCATGTTTCCGCAGTGCTGCGTGGCGAATATGGTCAGTAGCAATAAAGCCCAACTGAAACAATTTGTACTTGACCAAAATGACGTTATTTTAAAACCGCTTGACGGCATGGGCGGCGCTTCAATATTTCGAGTTCGCTCTGACGACCCTAACCTCAACGTTATTATTGAAACCTTGACCGACAATGGCAGTAAAATGACCATGGCTCAAAAATTCATACCAGAAATAAAAGCCGGCGATAAACGTATATTGTTAATTGATGGCGAACCGGTTCCTTATGCTTTAGCCAGAATTCCTGCTGCCGGTGAAACACGTGGTAACCTCGCTGCTGGTGGTACAGCCAAAGGCCAGCCGTTAACGGATCGCGATCGTTGGATTTGTGAACAAGTAGGCCCCTCTCTAAAAGAAAAAGGCCTTGTTTTTGTCGGTATTGATGTAATTGGTGATTATCTCACTGAAATAAATGTTACCAGCCCGACCTGTATTCGCGAGCTAGATAAACAATTTAATTTAGATATTGCGACCGACTTAATGAATGTTATAGAAGCCAAATTAAAATAATGAAAAGCCTCATTTTTCTCAGCTGTCTCTTTCTGACAGCATGCAGCTCTCCAAGCAGCAGCCCTGCAGTCGTTGATAAATTCCAACATTCCATTATCACGTTTGGCACAGTGATCGATGTCACCATCATTGGTACCGATCAGGAAACAGCTCAGCAAGCTTTTGCTACGCTGGACGAGGATTTCGCCTATTGGCACAGAGTTTGGAACCCCTGGAAAAAAGGCCCTTTAAAACGAGTCAACATACTCATTCCTACACAGGCTGGGTTTAATTTACCTTTGCATTTAATTCCGCTAATTAAAGACAGTCAGGAGTTTTATGAGTCATCTGAAGGACTATTTAATCCTGCTATCGGTCATCTGATAAATTTATGGCGCTTCCACGAGTTTGAAAAAGCCGACAAGCAACCGCCCAATGATAATGAAATTCAGGCTCTGGTTAAACAAAACCCCAATATGTTTAACCTGCAATTAGATAGCATCAAACTACAAAGCAATAACGAGTCAGTGCAATTAAATTTTGGCGCATTTGCCAAAGGTTATGCTATTGATCACAGCATGAGAACGTTGAAAAAGTTTGGTATTCAGCATGCCGTCATCAATGCAGGCGGCGACTTAAAAGTAATAGGTCAACACAAAGAGCGCGCCTGGCGCATCGGTATTCGTCACCCCAGAAACAAACAAACCATCATCGCATCAGTACAAGCATTTGATAATGAAAGCGTCTTTACATCGGGGGATTATGAACGTTACTTCATACATAATGACAAACGTTATAACCACATTTTAGACCCTCGCACTGGCTACCCTGCCGATTTATCGCAATCGGTCACTGTTATCCACAACAATGCCGGACTAGCAGACGCTGCAGCAACCGCATTGTTTGTCGCTGGCCCACAACACTGGCATCGTATCGCAAAGAAAATGGGTATTAAATATGTCATGCTAATCGCCGCTAATGGTGATATACATATGAACCCTGCCATGCAGAAACGCATTCAACTCAATAATATTGATAAAATGCCGGTTAAAATCAGTAACAAATTATGACGACAGTAAGGGCTCAATAAAAATATGGCTGCAGCAATCGCCCCGACAAAGGTAGGTTCCAGTGACCGGCTAAGCATGACGATTTTACTCACTGCTATTTTTCATGCCGTTATTATTCTCGGAATAAGCTTTACCGATTCAGATGACAAAGGTGAAACAGCCCCGACTCTCGATGTCATTTTAGTTCAGGCACAATCTAGCAAGACCCCATTAGAAGCAGACTATTTGGCTCAGTTCTCACAAGATGGCGGTGGCAATACTGACGAAAAACTCCGCCCCACCGATATGTTTTCAGCGCCTACTTTATCGGACACACCGGGAATAGCACCTGAACAGAGCGTTGCTTCAATCAATAAAATTCAGCAAATTAATCAGAAAAAACTACTCACTCAAAAAGACTCTGATTATTCCATCGACACCGAAAATAAAATCAGCAAAGAAGAGCAAGCCACCCCACCCTCTGAACAAACCCCTGATTTTAAAGCCGAAATTGCTCGACTTGCCGCTGAATTAGATAAAACAACCCAGGAATTTGCCAAAAGACCGCGCGAAAAATTCATCAACTCTCGCACTCGTGAACACGTAGCGGCCAGTTATATGCGCAAATGGATTGATAAAGTTGAACGTGTTGGTAACTTAAATTACCCCGATGCCGCGATCCGCAATAAACTCAGCGGCACGTTAATTGTTGATGTTGTCATTAACGATAAAGGCGAATTAATTGAATATAATTTACAGCGTTCATCTGGTCACAAGATACTCGATGATGCAGCTAGACGTATCGTGACACTAGCCTCACCTTTTAATATTTTTCCTGAACAATTAAAAAAAGAGGCTGATGTAATCCACATTACACGTAGCTGGGTATTTGAAAGCAAAAACCAGCTAAGCAGCCACTCAGCGCCTACACGATAAAAAACTTTCAGTTTTTTTTCAATTCTGCCGGTAAAATTCGAATTTCCGTATATGCTTATCTATATGGAAACAAAAATTAATACTCCCCAATATTTAGTCGATCACTTTCTGATTGCCATGCCTCGTTTGGATGATGCTAACTTCACGCAATCGGTAACCTATATTTGCGAACACAACACAGAAGGCGCTATGGGCGTCACCATAAACCGTCCTTCTGATGTTTTATTACAAGATATCCTCGAACAAATTCAAATTACAGCCAATCGACCAGAAATTGGACATCAAACCATTTACCACGGTGGCCCGGTGCAAACTGACCGTGGTTTTATATTGCACAGCAAAACAGATCAAAAGTGGGATGCTAGCCTGGAAGTCACCGATGACATTCAATTAACCAGTTCTAAAGACATTCTTAAAGCCATTGCCAATGACGAAGGCCCGGAACAGTTTTTAATCACACTAGGCTATGCGGGCTGGGGTGAAGGCCAGCTTGAACAAGAAATAGCTAACAACTTTTGGTTAAGCTGCCCGGCTGATTCCAAGATTATTTTTAACACACCTATTGAAAAGAGATGGGAATCTGCGGCATCATTACTAGGAATTGATTTACAATTGCTAAGCAACGATGCCGGACATGCCTGATAACGAAAATTTCAAACCAAAAAAAGAAAAAAAACCAATCGAAACCGTCTTAGGTTTTGATTTTGGTGCCAAGCGCATTGGCATTGCTACAGGCCAAACTTTAACCGGCCACGCCAATCCTTTGCAAACACTCACCAATGTTAATAACAAACCCGATTGGGATAAAATCGAAAGCTTGATCAAAGAATGGAAACCTCAGGCATTGATTGTCGGCTTACCGTATCTGCTCGATGGAAAAGAAACCGAAATGACATTACGAGCCGATAAGTTTTCCAGACGATTACATGGTCGCTTTGGTCTGCCCGTTTTTACCGTGTCTGAAACCCTGTCGTCTTTTGAAGCCGAAGAACAATTAAAACAGCATAAAAAAATAGGCAAGCAAAACAAGGGCGAAATTGATAAACTAGCCGCAGCATTAATTACTGAAACTTGGCTACAAGAAGAATATGACAAAAACACATAGCCCCGATAGTTTAATTCAAGAGCTTAGCGCTAAACTTTCTGCATCATTAAAAGAAAAACAAATCGATAACCCTGTCATGGTAGGTATTCATACCGGTGGTGTATGGGTTGCAGAACAACTGCATAAAAACCTCAATATTGCCGAACCCCTTGCAACACTTAATATCAGTTTCTACCGCGATGACTTTTCTCGCATCGGCGTTCACCCTCAAGTTACACCCAGTACATTGCCTAGCGAAATTGAAGACCGTCACATTATTTTAGTCGACGATGTGTTGCAAACAGGCCGCACCATTCGTGCAGCAATGAATGAACTATTTGATTACGGCCGCCCTGCATCAATCACATTGGTTTGCTTAGTGGAACGCGACGGACATGAATTGCCAATTCGTGCAGACATAGTTGGCCAACAACTCAGCCTGCAAGATAACGAACAAATTAAACTTACCGGACCAGATCCTTTGGCATTTGAAATTAAACAAGTTAACGTCCAGTAAAAGAGGCACTGTTAAAAAACATGGTTAATAAAAACGCCCGCGCTACTAACCCGTTACTGGGTCAAGATCACTGGAATATCCAGTTAGATGAGAATGGTCGTTTAAAACATTTTCTGACCATCGAAGGTCTGGGCAGTGAAATCCTCACTGAAATTTTAGACACGGCTGAGAACTTTACCAGCGTCAACAACCGCGTCGTCAAAAAAGTCCCTTTGTTACGCGGTAAAACCATCACCAATCTGTTTTTTGAAGCCAGCACGCGAACCCGCACCACATTTGAATTAGCGGCTAAACGTTTATCTGCCGATGTTTTAAACATCAACATCAGCACATCGGCGGCCAGCAAAGGCGAATCGTTACTCGACACGCTTTACAATTTACAAGCCATGCAAACGGACATGTTTGTTATTCGCCATCAAGATTCTGGCGCCGCGCACTTTGCCGCACGCCATGTTGCACCTTACATCAGCGTATTAAATGCGGGCGATGGTCGTCATGCTCATCCTACGCAAGCAATGTTAGACATGCTGACCATACGACAGAAAAAAGGCCATGACTTCAGTGGATTACGCGTTGCCATCGTCGGTGATATTTTGCACTCGCGAGTTGCGCGCTCACAAATTCATGCCTTAAATACATTAAACA
>JAUVDT010000143.1 GCA_030595185.1 Gammaproteobacteria bacterium | reverse complement strand
AGAAATTTACAGCCTCTTGGCATCTTATATAATATGAAACAAACCGGCTGTACGTGAGCTTCAGGTATAATCAAATTCAAAACAGGCTATTCTCCCTTAAATCTATCCTCAGCCACCATGCCGTCTTTGATATAAACTATCCGGCGGGCGTATTCCATAACCATTTCCTCATGAGTAGAAAAGATAAAGGTGACATTTTTTTTGCTGTTCATTTCTTTCATTATTTCCAGCAGCCCCTGACCGTTCATGGAGTCCAGGTTTGCTGTGGGTTCATCTGCGAGCACGATTATTGGATCAGATACAATTGCTCTTGCAACAGCCACCCGTTGCTGTTGACCTCCTGATAGCTCGGCCGGGCGCCTGTCATATTTGCCTTCAAGTCCCACCTCATCCAGTATGGCTTTTGCTCTTTTTCGTCTCTCATCTGCCGGAATGCCCTGAAGCAGCATAACATATTCTACGTTTTCCAGTGCCGACAGAACAGGAATAAGATTATATGCCTGGAATATGAAGCCGATACTGTGTAATCTAAGTTCAGCCATCTGGGATTGAGTCATTTTTTCATAGGAATTCCCTGCTACTACTATTCGGCCTGAATCAGCAGAATCCAGCCCCCCTATCATATTAAGTATGGTTGTCTTGCCTGATCCTGAAGGGCCTGCCAGGGCAACAAAACCTCCCTTGTCAATAGATAGATTTATGCCCCTGAGCGCTACGACTTCAACTTTTCCCTGTTTATATGTCTTTTTAACGTTGATGCATTCAACTATGCTCATGTTATCTCTCCAAAGAAATCTTCACTCGTATCACGTTCAGGTGTGGCATAAAGCTTCAACCGGCGTAAACCTTGCTGCCTTGATTGCAGGATAAGTGCTTACCAGAAGGCCAAGAACAAACACCACCAGATTAGCTGCTGAAAGATCCCAGATGGAAATAACAGGAAAAATCACACGCGACATTCCTGCAAATTCAGCGCCTGCTGCAAAGGAGGAAAGATCTATACCGCTTCCTGATAGAGCATATACACATAAAAAGGCCAGAATATTTCCTATTGCCATGCCGATTAGCAGCAGTATTAATGTTTCAGTCAGTATTCCTGTAAAAATCCGTCCAGGCTTCATTCCTAAGGACTTGAGCAGGCCAAACTCTCTCATCCTTTCAAACACAGCCATAAGGGTGGTATTTACTATGCCGAAACCCATGGCAATAAAAACAACAAGATACCATATTAAAATAAAGCCATCATAAATTTTTAAGTATGCATCCAGCATCGGCAGTAATTCTCGCCAGGTAGCAGCTTCAAGGTTAGATGGAAGGTCAGCATTTAAGGTGTTTTTAACATGGTGCGCATCCTGGTGATCCGGCAGAATAATGGATACTTCAGAAATACCATTCTGAAGTTTAAGCATTTGCTGAAGTACGGGCATGTTCACAAAAACAAACTTTTTTTCTGTGGATTCCAGTTCAGCTTTGAATATCCCTGAAATACGAAATGCACGTGAAGCGATTTCCCGAGAAGTATCCTGAGACATCAAAATGAGCTTATAGCCCAGTTTGGTCTCAAATTTATCAACCAGCGCCTGACCCACCATGATCCCGTTTTTATCATCCGCCTTGAGATAACTTCCCTGGACAACTGCCTCTCCAATGAATGAGATATCGGCTTCTCTTAGTGGGTCAATCCCTGCTAAGGTAACACCGCTCGAATGTCTGGCATTGTTGGCAATGGCGCTGACCCGAACCCTTGATGCCCATTTGGCATCTGATGGAAGAATATTATTAAGTAAGGTTTCCAGGATTTCCGGATTTTTAATGCTGTTTTCAATAACCGGATCATTTCGAAAGCCTTTTTGGTGAACCTGAATATCTCCTGTAAGGGTAGATATGCCGTTATTTACCATTGCTACAACTATCCCCCTCATAAGTGCTCCTAAAAAAATCATATTCCAGACACCAATTATTACAGCAATCATAATAACTGTTGTTCTTCTTGGATTTCGCCATATATTTCGCCATGCTATTTGCAAGTACATGAAAAATCCTTATACATAAGCGATCGCTTCAGCAGGCCTGAGCCCCCTTATCTTAAGAGCCGGATACAGGGCAGCTAAAAAGGTGATCAAAAGCACCGCTAAAGGCCCGCTGAAAACGGAAAGTATTGAAAGCCGGGGATGAATGCGTCCGGATATGCCAAACTGGCTCAGAATTTCAGATGAGCCGTAAATGTCTATCCCATTGACCTGGAAATAAAAGGTTATAATACTTCCCATTATAATACCTGCGATAATTCCTATCATCGTCATACTCATGGACTCAAGCAGCACGATCTTTGTTAAGCGCCTTGGAGTTGTTCCAATAGCCATTAGAACGCCGAACTCTCTTGTTCGCTCAAAAATAGCCATAAGAAAAGTGTTTAAAATACTGAAAGCCACAACCAGTATTAAAATTACATAGAAAATAATTCCACTTATCAGGTCCATCTGTATGCCCTGAAGCAAACCCGGCATAAGTTCCTGCCAGTCGAGGACGGTTATGTCGGATTTATTGCCTTGATGATTAATAGCTTCCTGGATGTTCTTTTTTACCGTAGAAACGTCTCTCAGTGATTTGCATACAGCCACAACCTCATGGACAGCATTTTGCATTGAATATACATCTTGAAAAGTTTTAAGAGGAATATGGATAGTGCTTCGATCGAACTCGTCAATACCCGAGCCGTAAATTCCCTTTACCTGAACGACAGTCGCCGCAATGGAGCCGTCTCGTCCCTGCCCCAGAATAATCAATTCATCACCTGGGCCCACTTGCAGATTTTTTGCAAGCAGCTCGCCAAGCAATGCTTTATCAATGTCATTTTCAGACAAGTAGCTCCCGTCTCGGATCAGTTTCGCAAGGGTTGACACCTTTGCTTCTCCGGCCGGGTCAATTCCAGTTACAATTACTCCATAAGTTCTTTCTTTGGAAGAAATAAGTGAAAAAGCGTTTGCGCGGAATGTATAAGCATCAATCCCCTGGAGGTTGTCCAAAATTCTGCCTGTCTCAGACGGATAAGGCACCACTAAATGCATGTCCTTTTTATTCTGGTATCCTTTTGCCTGAACCTTCAAATGTCCTGCATGAATTTTAACTGAGGAATTGATTAAAGCTTCGTAACTGCCGAACTGGAAAGACACCATAAAAATCAGCAGCAAACTGGCAAATGCTATGGCGGAAATCGTTAAAACAGTTCTTCTTGGATTTCGCCAGATATTGCGCCAGGCCATTTTGGCATCTATCGTCACAATGCTTCTCTTCCTGGATTTCTAAGATTGGATATTGTGAATAGACTATCTTCAAGTCTTTGTTTAAAAACGAGTTCGTTATATACTAATTCAGTATACTTGTCTTTAGCATCAGTTTTTTGCATTCTCCACACCT
>JAUVDT010000051.1 GCA_030595185.1 Gammaproteobacteria bacterium | reverse complement strand
ACTCTTTTTATCAATTGTTGGATTACTTGCCTGGTTCAGTACGCAGTACAGTACAACTAGCGACTGGACTTATGGCAATAGAAACTCACTGACAGACTCCAGCGTACAGCTTTTAAAAGCCATGCCTGAACCAGTCAATCTGCTGGTCTTTTTACCTAAACAAGCATCAATGCGTTTAGCTGTTGAAGAGCTATTAAATCGTTATAAAGAACATAAAAGTGATTTCAATTATAGAATCTTAAATCCTGACCTGGATATTGAATTAGCCAAACTGGAAAACATCACTCGCTACGGTCAGGTAGTGGTTAAATATAACAACAAAAAAGAAAGACTCGATAATCTTAACGAAAGCATTTTAGGTAACGCTCTCTCTCGCCTCAGCCGAAGCCAGGCATCTCATGCAGTATTTTTACAAGGACACGGCGAGAGAAACCCTCACGCGCAAGACAACACGGGTTACAGCAAGTTAGCCAACGCATTAAGCGCTAAAGGTTTAAAAGTAAGTACACATAATTTACTCAGTGGCAGTTTGCCAACCGATACAACGATTATTGTTATAGCCGGTGCGGATAAAGGTTTTCTTCCAGGTGAAGTGGAACGCCTGCAACAATACATAAAAGTCGGTGGCAATTTATTATGGTTACAAGACCCTGATACAGACACTCGTTTAGATGATTTAGCCAAACAATTAAATGTATCCTTCACTAAAGGCATTCTGGTTGATGCAGACCCGAAACTGCGTGCAACACTGCGAATTGAACACCCTGCCACAATAGCGGTATTGCAATACAACGTGCATGAGATCACTAAACAAATTCCTTACAACACATTATTTATGCTGGCAGGAAGCGTGGACTTTATCCCTCAGGATAAATCAAGCTGGTCAGGTACTACATTATTTAGCAGTCGCCAAAGCACCTGGTCTGAAACCAGTACATTACTCAGCAAGACACTTGATTTTGAAAAAGATAAAGGCGATACACTAGGCCCATTACCTATGGCACAAGCCTTACTGCGTGATACGGTCTTCAACAACACATCAAAACCACAGCGTATCGTCGTGGTTGCAGATAGTGACTTTCTTGCCAACAATACGATTGGTGCGGGTGCTAACTTAATGCTCGGTGAAAATATTTTTAACTGGTTAAGTCGAGATGAACAATTAATTTCATTTGAAATTAAAAGCGCTCCAGATTTGCAATTAAAATTATCCGATACAGCCGTCACTATAATTGGCCTTACATTTCTTGTTATCCTCCCTGCTGGATTACTATTATCTGGTCTGATCATCTGGCGCAGACGTAAAAAAGGTTAATCATGTTTTCATCTCGTTCACTGCTTAATATTGGGCTAATTATTTTTTTAGGCGTACTCATTAGCCTGGTTTTGTTTAGCAATTCTGATGAAATAAAATCTTCTGCTTTTTCATCACTCAAAAAACCAGATGTAAACCTCATTCAAATTAAACACAGAGGTACAGAGACAAAAATATCTAAGCTTGGTGACACCTGGAATATAAATAAACCAATACATGCAGAAGCTGATGAATTCAGAATATATTCAATACTGAGCATATTATCCGCTGCCGCCAATGATTATTACGATATTGAAAAAACAAACTATAAAAAGTTTGCTCTCGATAATCCACTGGCTACTCTTACATTAAACCAACAAAGCTTTTTGTTTGGTTCTACATCCTCAGTCAACAATAAACGTTACGTCCTCACTAACAATAAACTATTCTTAATTGACGATACTATTTACCCACTCATTGCATCTGGATTCAAAAACATAATGAGTCGAAAACTTTTCCCTGGTCATATTAATTTAAATGAAATAAGTTTTGATAATGTAAGGGTTTTCCAAAATAAAAAACTCAGCTGGACATCAGAAGACCCACTAACAAGTTCTGATGACCTTAAAAAATACGTTGATAACTGGAAACATATTCAAGCTTACGCTGTGAGCAATGCCGCTGTACCTTACACTGGAACGAAAGTTACTTTCAAAACAGGCAGTGATGAAACCATTGAATTATTCCTTCAGAAAACCGATGTTAATACCGTCGTCATAAACCCTGATTTAGGTTTAAGTTATCAATTTGATAATTCTGCATTTGATTCACTGATAAAACCTAACTATTACGCAGCAGATAATAAGTAATCATCAATGCCTGAATTACCTGAAGTTGAAACAACACTGCGTGGTATTGAACCACACATCGATGGGCAGATAATTTCTAACGTTATTATTCGAAATAAAAATCTACGCTGGCCAGTGCCCGGCACACTGAAAAAAAACCTCGTCGGACAAAAACTCAAACAACTACAACGTCGTGGCAAATATATATTGCTCTTTACTGATAACGGCACGGTTATTTTACATTTGGGCATGTCGGGTAGTTTACGTATCTGTGATGCCAAAACCACACCTGAGAAACACGACCATGTGGATATTGAATTCAAGAATGGAAAAGTCCTGCGCTATCGTGACCCTCGCCGCTTTGGTTGCGTTCTGTGGACCAGTAAACCAGTAGAAGAACATAAACTCATTAGTCCGATGGGGCCTGAGCCGTTAACGGATGAATTTGATGGTGACTATTTACACGCTAAATCACGTAAACGAAAAAACAACGTGAAAGGCTTTATTATGGATAGCAAAATAGTCACCGGTGTCGGTAATATTTATGCCAGTGAAGCATTGTTCCGTGCCGGTATTTTGCCCAGTCGTCAATCGGGGCGCGTTTCTAAAGAACGTTATCAGCTATTAGCGAAATGCATCAAAGAAGTATTATCAGAAGCGATTAAACAAGGTGGCACTACCTTAAAAGACTTTACTCGTGCGGATGGTAAACCGGGGTATTTTAAGCAGTCATTAAAAGTATATGACCGGGCAGGCTTAAACTGCATTGTTTGTAAACAAAAAATAAAACAAAAAACGCTAAACCAGCGATCGACTTACTATTGCAGCCAGTGCCAGCATTAAAGTTTATGCTAAAAAGAATTTAAATATCTTGTAAGAAGAGACATTCACACGGTAAATGACTTTCCTCGGACCCCAATACCAGTAAGTTAAGGGCGTAGGTGCGAATTCATTCGCACAATGAAGCGATTGCACGAGGTTTTGTTCGAATAAATTCGAACCTACAATCGCTTAATTTACTGGCATTGCCTCGGCCCCTGTCAATAAGGGTGAGACAACTGGAAACTTTTGAAGGGGTGAATGTCTCGAAATGAGATCAGGCGACTATATCAACTTCCTGTGCCTGTAATCCTTTATCGCCGTCATGTAGTTCAAACTCTACATTTTGACCTTCTTGCAATGATTTGTAACCATCACCACGAATGGCTCTGAAGTGTACAAAAACATCATCACCGCTTTCACGGGCAATAAAACCAAAACCTTTGCTGTTATTGAACCATTTAACGGTACCGCTAACACGATCTGTCATAACTTACTCCTTGTTGCTATCCATATCAGCTCCAAACTAAGAACTGTTCCTATTTTAATAATCCGGGTCAGTTGATATTTATAACCTGCCTGACCCGAACCATTGTAACGCTATTTACACTATTTACTCAAACTAGAGAAACTAGTAAACGACCGATACATCATCAGCCTGCAATCCTTTATCGCCATCACTTACATGGAAAAATACCGCTTGTCCTTCCACTAAGCTGCGATGACCTTTACCACGAATTGAACGGTAGTGAACAAATACATCGTCACCACTATCGCGTGTGATAAAACCATAACCTTTTGTGCCATTAAACCACTTTACAGTACCACTCTCACGACCATCACGAGACACTTCACCTTCACCCGCTGCTGAGATACGAATAGTTGCAATCATTGTTGCAACAATTGAAGCAGCAATCATTAAATAAGCCAATGTCTGTACTGTTAAATCAACTAACATACCGGTTTTATCGGCAATTAACGTAGCAACAGATGCAACGATTAAACTAATGACAATATTTTTAATAAATGTTTTTTTACTTAACATATCAACTCTCTATAAAAACTAAAAATGTACAAAACCTTCCCTAAATCAGTGTTAAAAAATACCACAAAAAAATTATGGGAAGGGATCTAACCGGAGTATTTGGATACCGGACGGACAGAGTTTATCACAGGCTAAAATAATCTTGAAATTTTTAGGTGTCGAAACTGTTATAAACTATTGAATTTACTCTGATTTAAACTCATTTTTCAGCCCAAAGTTCATGCCGATGGACAGACGATGATCATCACTCAGGTTCTCACTGACCTCGTGAATGACATTCGGCTTAAAAAATACAAACTTTCCAGCCTCAGGTTCCACAACGCTTTGATACCCTTTGATACCAATAATTAACTGACCAGATTGCTTAGGCGCTTGAATATAATAAACACCTGACATCAGCTCATCATCGTCGTCGTGAGTATGTGGTGTGGTCACATCACCTTTTTGCATACTGTTAAACCAGAACCCGCACTGGAGTTTCTCTACAGCGACATCCAGCAGCTCAGAAACGTACAAAATAGCTTGTTCGATAATCTGGTCGATCTCTGGGATCTCTTCTCTTTCAATATAAATATTTTCATATCGATCACCAAAGTAATGTGTCTTTTTGATCAGCGGGCTATCTTGATGCGCATTAAAGCTCTCAACAATGCCCCTGTTCAATTCATCGGCTGCAGGCATATGAGCGATATAGGCATATTTGATTTTAGTAAGTTCTGGCATATTGCTAACCTTTAATGCCTCGCGTACAGGTCTTTATATAAGCCATCTTTGTTAATGAGTTCATTATGATGCCCTTCATCAATGATCTGACCATTATCAAAGACAAATACTTTATCTGCCTGCCTGACAGCACTTAAACGGTGAGCAATGATAATGGTCGTTCGCCCCTGCAAAAATGACTGCATCGCAGTATGTAATCGCGCTTCTGTTTCTGTATCTAAAGCTGATGTCGCTTCATCTAAAATAACGACTTTAGGGCGAGATAATATCATGCGGGCAATCGCTAAACGCTGTCGCTGGCCACCAGACAAACGCACACCATTACGGCCGACGATGGTTTCCAGCTGGTTTGGCAAGGCCGACACATATTCATCCAACTGGGCAATCTTTAATGCCTGCCACAATTCATCATTGCTATAAGTTAAGCCCATGCCTAAGTTTTCTTGAATCGATGCGTTCAATAAAACGGGGTGCTGCAACACAGTTGCAACATTTTCACGTACCACGTCGTAACCAATTTGATCCACCGGTACATGATCAAAGCACACCCGACCTTGCTGCGGTTGATACAAACCTAATATGACTTGCACCAGGGTCGATTTACCACCACCGCTAGCGCCAACAAACGCTACTTTTTCACCTGACTGAATTTGTAAATTCACGCCTTTCAAAACGTCTTCATCATCATAACTAAACTGTAAATTTTCTAATTCAACGCTGACTGTTTTTTGATCGGTAAAGGGATTAGTGACAGTTGGATAATTTGGTTCGTGTTTCAATGTTAATAAATTATTAATTCGCTTTAATGCCGCTTGAGCAGAATACGCACTGTACTGCACACCCAGGATATCTTGCACCGGCGTCATCATGAACCAAAGATAGGCATAAACGGCAAACATTTGCCCCAAAGTTAGTTCTGATAGCAAAACCAGCACCATGCTCACCGCTCGAAATACTTCAAACCCTACTAAAAAGACGAGGAAAGATAATCGGTTAGCCGCATCACTGCGCCAAGCATATGAAGCGCTGTGTGTTTTAATATCTCGCGCTTTATTGAGCACCTGTTTTAAATAATGCTGTTCACGATTACTGGTTCTAATTTGTTGTATCGCTTCCAACGTTTCATTTAATGACTGCTGAAATATCTCAAAGGCTTTATTTTCTTTTGCTTTAAGGTGCTTCACTTTTTTACCCAGCATCATGGTAAAAAAGATAACCAATGGGTTCATAAACAAAATAAACAAAGCCAGCTGCCATTGCATATAAAGCAATATACCCGCGACACCAATGATAGTTAAAATAGCAACAATAAACCGGCTAAGACTATTGGTAATAAAGTCATCAATTGCCTGCACATCAGTCACTAAATGCGATGCCACAACACCTGAACCTAAGGTTTCATATTCTTTCATCGATACTTTGCGTAAGTTAGAAATAATGTCACTGCGAATTCGAAAGGAAACATCTTTAGCCACCAGACTAAATTGACGTGTTTGCAGCACACTGAGTAACACGCCAAAAATTCTTAGAAAAATGGTCAGCAACATCACCATCGCAATCACCAATACAGAGCTGTGCCACTCTGCTGGCATTAACCACTCGACAGCGGCGACCAGAGTCCCTGGTGTATCCAACAAAATTTCATCGACCAGTATCGGCATCAATAATGGGATCGGGATCATGGCTAATGCTGCAAAAATAGCGATTAGATGACCAGCAATGAGTATTTTCTTGTGTTTTAAAGCAATCTGAAAAATCGCTTTCCAACTGTATTGAATGGGTAAAGGAATTAACTGTTCAGGCATTTTTCTACTCAATGACTTGCATATCTTTTCAATACTGGCATATTGATTGCGTAAGATACTCATATTATCATTATTCTTAACGCTATAGACGAAACATATACACCTTATGAAACGCAGTAAGCTTGGCATCAATGAAATTCAGCTCGATAAACCATTAGAATGGTCAATTTATGGAGCCAATGGTCAGTTATTACTACGCCAGGGAACAGTTGTTACTAGTGAAGACGTCATTAGTAAAGTATTCCAGCATGATCCATTTCGTAATGTAGAACGAATTATAGAGACCACGCCTCAATTATTTGAACGCAAAAAAGCGATCACTACGAAAGAAAGCCGTAACCCTTTCAATGAAATAACGCGTTTTGCAACTCGCTACAGAAATATTATTAAAGACATAGAAAAGAACGAGCCAATTGTTGGTAAAAAAGTAATTCGTCTGGCTGAAGACATTCAATCGTTGGTTGAGTTTGATGAAGATGCCTGTTTGGGTGCAATACACTTATACTACGACCAGACATACACGGCTTTACAGCCTATTTATAAAGCCATATTGTGTGAGTTAACCGCTTCCCTGCAAGATTTCACTCTTATTGAAAGACAAAGTTTATTAGCTGCTGCCATTACTTCGAATATTGGTTTAATTGAAATTCAAGACAAGCTGAATAACCAGGCGACACCTTTAACTGGTCCTCAAAAACAAACAATAAAGAATGCACCTGCCAGAGCGGTTGAAATGCTCAAAGATTGCCATGTAGAAGATATAATATGGTTAAAAACACTGATAGAAAATCATGAAAGAAATGATGGCAGCGGTTACCCTTGGGGCCTAAAGAGTAAATACATCAGTAAGTTTGCAAAGATCCTCGGTCTTGCCGATACCTATGTGGCGATGATCAGCAAACGCGCATACCGAAAAGCCTCATTGGCTCAAACGGCTTTACAAGAAGTTTATCAAATGGCATCGAAAGAAGATGAGGCCATTTATGTGAATTTCATCCGACAATTAGGCGCCTTTCCACCCGGTACTCTGGTGAGATTAAACAATGGGGACATCGCTGCCGTCACTTATCGTGGCTTTGGTAATTCCATTATGAGCAGTGCTATGAGCATCGGACATATTGACGGGCAGTTTTATGCATCGCCTATCAAGCGAGATACCAGCCTCGATGAATTCAAAATATTAAAAATGTTTAACCCTACAACCAAGCCCAACTTAAACCCAGACCGGCTCTGGTTATATAGCTAATACTCGGCTAGTAATATGATGCATCAAGCTGCAATAGCTTTGATGCTTTTTGCGCCTGTGTTTGCCGATAAGCTAACTGCACAGCAAGCAATTTTTCTTTTTGACTATAAACGAGCCGGCTAATACTCTTGCCCCAATCTTGCTGCAATGAGATATCAATCCCATCCACATTCCAGATAAATTTTGCATCGGACTGAAAGGTACCGTATCTAACTGTTGGCTTACCGTACTTTCCCTTCAAGCGATTTAGCATTGTATTAAAGTAGCTGTAATCCAAATTATATTCCGCAAAAGCAAAGTCGCCATTGGTTTTATCATAAGCTACAAATAGCTGTTTACTTTGTTTGAAGTTCAGCGACATATTATAAAGGTCATACCAGTTATCATCCCCCGCTTCTCGGATAACCTCAGCACCACTCTTTCTAATAGCTTCTCGTAATTCCAGACGATTAATATTATTGATAACAACACCAAACAACTCAAACGACATGGCCGAAAAACTAGGGAGAGATAAAATAAAAATCAAAATCAGTCGCATTGAAATAAGCCTGCTATAGTTTAGGTATGAAGAACATTCTCGTTATTGATCAGGGCACACACGCCAGCCGCTGCATTGTTTTTGATACCGCTGGCAACATCGTCGCACAAGAACAACAACCTCTCTCTACTTATCGGCAGGGAGAGCGAATTATTGAACAAAATCCAGAAAAAATATTAGCCTCTATTTATTACTGCATTGATAATCTGCAAAAAAAGGGCAAATTAGAGAGTATTGAGGAAGCCGCTCTCATCACGCAGCGTTCTACCATTATCGCTTGGCACAAACACACCGGCAAAGCGATTTCACATGCCATCAGCTGGCAAGATACCCGCGCTAGCGCATTATTAATCCCTCTACAGACTGCAGCGCATAAAATACAACAGATCACAGGGCTTCCTTTATCACCGCACTATGGTGCCAGTAAAATGGAGTGGTTAATCGAAAATGATGCGGCGTGTAATATCGCCTATCAGCAAGATGAAATCATTATCGCACCACTCGCTTGTTACTTAATTGAACAACTAACGGGGTTAACCAATGCGGTTGTCGACCACGTCAATGCATCACGTACTCAGCTCTTAGATATCAACACGCTGCAATGGTCTAACTACATGCTGGATAAGTTTCATCTTAGCCCCACATGTTTGCCAAAACTCAAACCTTGTTTGTCTGATTATGGAAAATTCCGTCATCACGACTTCACTTTAAAGCTGGTCAGTGGAGACCAAAATGCAGCATTGTTTGCTAACGGCATACCACCATCAGGAACCATACTGATTAATATTGGCACAGGCGCTTTCGCTCTAAAAATGACACCTACTTTAGAAAAGAGTCATCACCTTCTAAACGGCTTGGCAGTTAGTCAAAGCGATAACAAAACCTTCGTACAAGAAGGAACGGTTAATGGAGCAGGCGCTGCTTTAACCACTCTTTATTCTGAAATAGATGAAGAACATTTATTTGAACAGCTGCCACTATGGCTGAATATGATTCAGGCTCCTCCCATATACATCAACACAATAAGCGGTTTAGGTTCACCCTGGTGGGATACAACCATTGCAGATCATTTTATTAATGCTGACGCCACAGAATATGATTTGCCGGAACGATCTGTTGCTATTATTGAGAGTATTATTTTCTTACTGCAAAATAACATCGATGAACTAAGCGATAAAAATAGCCAGAATATTATTATTTCAGGCGGCCTCTCAAAATTAGATGGCCTATGCCAAAAACTGGCCGATATTAGTGGACTAACCGTTAATCGTTTTAAAAACACCGAAGCCAGTGCAACAGGTGCAGCCTGGCTGTTAAGCCATTCTGAAAACTGGAAAATAAAACAAGCCGATTCCAGCTTTAAACCTGAACCCAATGATGCTTTAAAATCTCGTTATCAAACATTCACCCAGCACTTAACATCACTTACCTGCCGGGATGACAAAAAAGCCGTCAGAACGGTATGATATAAACCGTTTTATCTGCTAAATTATCATTTAACATTATCAATGCCATAAAGGATTATTATGCATGCCACCGAACTCATAGCCCATCGTGGTTATTCATCTAAATACCCTGAAAACACATTGGCCAGTATCGAAGCAGCACTCAGTGCAGGAGCCAAATTTGTTGAATGTGATATACAGATGATGGCCGATGATGAGTTTATATTAATGCACGATGATAATTTAAAACGCTCATCCGGCATTAATAAGTCTGTCTTTTCATTAACCAGTTCAACCATTAGACATTTTCAGGCTGATTACTATTCAGTTTTCTCTGGGCAATTCTCAGGCATAAAAATCCCATTACTTGATAATGCCTTGTCACTTTTTAAACAATTTCCAGATGCCACAATACTCATCGAAATAAAAGAAGACAGCCTCAACGAATATGGTGTTGAGCACGTAATGAAAAAGTTGTTTAGCGAATTAAAAAGCATTAAAGATCGCTGCTATATAATCTCTTTTAATGCAGAAGCAATAGAATACACAAAAAATAATTCAGATTTCAAAACAGGTTTTGTATTGCACACATACGATGAAGAATCTCATCAACAAGCCGATGAACTTAACCCTGACATGCTTATTTGTAACTATCGAAAGCTACCCGAATTAAATGCAGAAGGTAAGTTTCCCGATAATACATTATGGCCTGGAGAGTGGCTTTGGGCTCTATACCTTATGGACAATGCACAACTGGCTTTAGATTACGGCAAAGCAGGTATTAATCTTATCGAAACCAATCACATTGGCCTGTTATTACAACACGAACAACTCAAACCTATTTCGGATAATAAGTAAGTCACCCGAATAATATATTAATGGCAGATTATGACCTCATAATAATTGGCGCAGGCATTCACGGCGCAGCTGTTGCCCGAGCCGCCAGTTATGATGGTTACAATGTGTGCATTATCGAACAATATCCAGAAGCGGGTCTCGCCACATCCAACCATTCAAGCAAACTAATTCATGGCGGTTTGCGTTACCTGGAAAGTTTTCAATTTAAACTGGTTAAAGAATGTTTACACGAACGCAGCGTTTTATTAAAAACAGCACCACAGCTCGTCAAATTAATACCTTTCCATATCCCTGTTTATAAAAATACCAAACGACAAAGCTGTTTAATTTATTTAGGCCTCACACTTTATCGATTACTGGGTGGTGGCACATTCAAAAAGATATCTAAGTCAGAATGGCACTCACTAGATGGCCTCAATACAGACAATTTAAAACATGTTTATCAATATCACGATGGTCTAACCGATGACAAAAAACTAACACAAGCCGTGCTGGCAGATGCAATTAAGATAGGAGCAGAATTTTTACCTGAAAATAAAATAATAAAAATAGAACTAGAAGAAGAAAGTGTACACGTACAAACATCTCAGCATAAAATAATCAGCGCGAAGTTATTAATTAATGCCAGTGGACCTTGGGTTAATGATACGCTATCAAAAGTAACACCTTCTATTGATGCATTATCCATAGATTTAGTACAAGGCACACACATTGTTATCCCTAGAACAATTTCAAAAGGAATTTATTACGTCGAAGCAGCTGACAAAAGAGTCGTCTTTGCTATTCCATGGAAAGAACACTGCCTTATTGGTACAACAGAAACTCCTTTTAATAAAAAACCTGAAGATTGCGTTCCACAAAAAGAAGAAATCGAATATCTGTTAACAACATGGAATCAATATTTTAATGACACGCTAACAAACGATGATATTTTAGAATCGTTTGCAGGTTTAAGAGTATTACCCGCCGCTGATGACAGTGCTTTCAATCGAAAGCGTGAAACTATTCTACATACCGACAATGACAAAAATGCAAAAATTATCAGCATTTATGGCGGCAAGCTAACGGCTCACCGTGCAACAGCAGAAGCCGTGATGGAAATCGTACATAAACGACTACCCGGACATGACAAAACCGACACTTCGGTTTTGAGTTTTGAGTCGTAAGTCATAAGTCATAAGTCACGTAGGGTGCGTTCCACGCACCAGCCTTTTGTTAGAAGACCTGAAACTCTCATTATTTTTCACTACTGCAAACAGACGTCTGCCACTGTAAACTTTCAAACTCAAATAGAGCTTTGGTGCGCATAGCACACCCTACTTACGACTCTGTTTTTGGACTTTAGACTTACGACTCCCGACTTCTTGTAAGCCCGCAGGTTGGGTTAGCAGCTTTATTGCGTAACCCAACGGGGTTTAATGTTTTGTTGTGTTTCGTCCCTCAACCCAATCTACACCCTAAAATAGTTTATCGAATAATTTATCCATTACTTTTTCACCCGCTTTTCTCATAGCATAATCACCAATTTCCTGACCTACACTGCGACCTTGTGGCTGCTGTTGTCTTTGCTGCGCTGCTGCATCAACTTGCCCCTGCATTTGGCTAATACGGTTATTTTGCTGCTGTTGCATCCGTTTCATTTCAGCTATTTGTGCATCACGTTTTTGTTGTTCTTCAGCATTAGCCATTCGTTGCTTATATAAAACATCAACTCGCTTGCCTTTATAGAACTCACATTTCTCTGGCTCGCCTTTGTAGTAGCAGAATCCAATACCATTTGGTCGGCCATTAGATAATTTCCCATCAAACATAGGTTGACCGTCGTAAAGCACTTCACCTTTAACACGTTTACCATTTACAAATTGGCCTTTAAAGCTGAGGTTTTTCAAACGATTAACTGCTTCACCCTTACCATGTGCTAAACCAGAACGACACTGACTGCCTTTATAAATCCAGCCACTTTCTTTTAGGCGGCATTTTTGTGCCAAATAACTCATTGCATTTGAGACTTTATTGTCTTCAATCAAACCAGTGTGATTTTCAGAAAATTCTTTACATTTTTCCAAGCTACCGGTAGCACCACAATATTTTGCAAACAAAGCACGACCTCTGGGAATAAAGTTTTGAATAAGCAGTTTAGCTTTCATTGCTTTTGACGAATTTGTAAATTCTTCGCTAAACGTTTTACATTTTTTGTAAGAGAATGGCTTACAGGCATTATTAAAGGCATAAGCCGACATTCTTTCAGATATTGCCTGTGTGACAAATACAGCATGAATATCTTTTTTCAGCATTGTTAAACAGCCTTTAACAGCAGATTTTTTTGAACAATTATTCAACAGTTGTTTTTCAAAGCCTGCTACGGAACGACAATGACTGTTTTGCTCACAACTTAATAGTTTAGCTGATTTATTTTTCTTAGCTTTAGTCAGATCCAGCGCGGTCTGACCTTTTTTGTTTCGAGTACTTAAGGACATATTCATACTAATAAGATAACTCACTACCGCATCACGATTGTACATGGCAGCATAATGCAATACCGTATTTCCGCCAGTATCGACAGTTCTCAATTTATAGCCTTTAGCAACTAATTTATTGAGTTTATCCAGCTCGCCATTTTTTGCAGCCCCGAAGAAACTATAAAATTCTTTCTGCTTGAAAAAAACCAACAGCTTTTTATTCAAGTCCACTTTCTTTCTATGGTATACATTCTCTTTTTTTGATAAGAATCCTTGATATAGGCTAATCCTCGCTGCAGCCGCTTGAGAAGGACTTCTATCACCAATACCTTTAGCCGTTAAGTCAGCGCCATAACGAACTAAAAGATCCGCCATTTTTAAACTTCCTACATTAAAAATAAGCGTCTGATTAAATGTGTCTTTTGCGTTAACATTTGCACCGGCTTTTAATAAAATTTCTGCGGTATTAACCTTATCACCGCTTACAGCAGATTGAAGCAAGTTATATCCAGTATCACCCTTCGCCTTAATATCACCACCACCAGCCAGATAAGACCTCACCGCTTCTCCATCACCAAAAAAGGCTTTAGTGTGTATAGAACTGCAGCCCGTCATTAAGACAAGACTGGAAACCATGAAAACTGCCAATAAACCCTTCATAACCTGACCCCTGATACTTTTCTATATGCTCAAACAATACGCAACTGATGCGCTCTTCATTATTATCATCTGATTACAACACGCTTATTACACCAAAGTCATCACCCATATGGGTTAAAAGGAGATCAGTTATAAGTCGATAGTCTTAAGTCAAAAATAAAGACCTGTCCTTTTCATGACTCTTTTTTGACTTTGGACTTACGACTGCTGACTCCCGACTTTTTTATTTAAAACAACTTATCAAATAATTTATCCATTACTTTTTCGCCGGCTTTTTTCATCGCGTAGTCACCGATTTCCTGACCTACCGTACGCCCCTGCTGTTGATTCTGAGCTGCCGTTTGAGCTCGGTTTTGCATCTGACTGATTTGATCGCTTTGCTGTTGCTGTATTCGTTTCATTTCAGCGAGCTTAGCATCCATTTTTTCCTGCTGATCAATATTCGCAAGACGCTGTTTGTAGATACCATCAACTCGCTTACCTTTATAAAATTTACATTCTTCAGGTTCATTTTTGTAGAAACAAATACCTACCCCATTTGGACGACCGCCTAACAACTTACCATCAAACATAGGTTGCCCATCGTAAAGTATCTCTCCCTTTATTCTCTGTCCACTGACAAATCGACCTTTAAAACTAAGATTTTTTGATATATTAACCGCCTCACCAATTCCATGAGCTAAACCAGCCTTGCATTGATCTCCTTTATAAAACCAGCCGTTTTCTTTTAAACGACATCTTTGACTTAAAAACATCAACGCATTATCTACTTTATTTTTTTTAATCAAACCAGGGTGATTCATAACAAACTTTTTACAGTTTTTTATTTTTCCATTATTGTTGCAATATTTAGAAAACAAAGCCTCACCTTTCGGACGAAATCTTTCCAACGCCAGCTCAGCTTTGAATACAAATGAAGAATCTGAATATTGTTTTATAAACAATTTACATTTTTTATAAGAGAACTTTTTACAAGCCAAATTAAATGTAAAAAATGACATTCTTTCAGAAATATCGGCTGTCATAAAAACGCCATGAATGTCTTTTCTTGTTGCCTGAAGACACTGTTTACGACTGGTGTTCTTAGAACAGGCTTGTGCTAGTTTTTTCTCAAAACCTGACACAGATTTACAATTACTATTTATTGCACAACTTAAAACTTTAGCTGTCTTATTTTTCTTCTTACTAACAAGCTCAAATGCTGTTTTTCCTTTAGCATTTTTTATATTTAATGGTAACTTTTTACTAATTAGGTAACCCACTACTGCATCATGTGAATTATCTGCTGCAAGATGTAAAGCAGTATTCCCTTTAGCATCTACATCAGTTAAAACAACACCATTTACTATAGCCATTTTTAACTTTTCTAACTGCCCCCTCTGGGCATAACGCAGCCATTTTATGGTGGTACCATTGCCACTCAATAAATCAACAACCTCTTGCATTCGTCCAACCAACTTAGGCCAAATAGCACCTTTTTGACCTTTATAAATTTTCAACTTATTTTGAGCTATTGCCAATGGTGTTTTACCAGTAACATCAACTAAATCTAAATTTGCACCATAGTTTATTAACAACTCGGTGACTTCTGGACCTTTCACCCAAAAAATAGGTGACCGCTTGATTGAGTCGGTTAAATCAGGATTGGCTCCTGCTTTTAATAATAACTCAGTTATTTTAGGTTTATTATGGATGGTTGATCCCATCAATAATGTCCATCCATGGTCATCTCGAGCATTTACATCGCCCCCCCGATTCAGATGAGCCATTGTCACTGCCATATTATGACCAAGTGAAACTTTAGGTTTTGCACTCTGGCATCCCACGGATACAACAACCCCAACACACACTAATACTTTTATTACGAACTTCATACACTATCCCCTGATAACACCAACAACTGATTAATTACTCAAACAATGCTCTGCTTAATCTCATTTTTATCCTGTTAAAACAACTTATCAAACAATTTATCCATGACTTTTTCACCGGCTTTTTTCATCGCGTAGTCACCGATTTCCTGACCTACCGTACGACCCTGTTGTTGATTCTGAGTAGCCGTTTGAGCTTGGTTTTTCATCTGACTGATTTGATCGCTTTGTTGTTCCTGTATTTGTTTCATTTCAGCGAGTTTTTCATCCATTCTTTCTTGTTGTTCTAAATTAGCGATACGCTGTTTGTATAAAACATCAATTCGCTTACCTTTATAGTATTCACACTTTTCAGGTTCGTTTTTGTAAAAGCAAACACCAACACCATTTGGACGCCCTTCTAACAGTTTGCCATCGAACATAGGTTGACCAGCATATAAAACTTCACCTTTTACACGCTGACCGTTTATAAACTGACCTTTAAAGCTAAGATTTTTAGAACGATTAACGGCTTCACCCTTACCATGCGCTAAACCAGAACGACACTGACTGCCTTTATAGAACCAGCCACTTTCTTTTAAGCGGCATTTTTGATTCAGATACAGAAATGCATTTTCTATTTTATCTTTTTTAATTAAATCAGGATATTTTCTAACAAATTGTTTACAGCTTGCAACTTTTCCTTTTTCACCACAGAACTTAGAAAACAAAGAATTTCCCTTTGGAATGAAATTTTCAATTATTTGTTTGGCTTCTAATACTTTTGAGGACTTGTAATACTGAACTATAAAATTCTGACATTTTATATAAGAGAAGTTTTTGCATACTTTATTAAATGCATATTTAGAAATATTGTCGTTTATTTTGTCATTCATAAATACGCCATGAATATCCTTTTTAATCTCTGATTTGCAATTTTTAATATTACTTTTCTCAGAACATGCTTTTGCCAGTTGTTTCTCAAAACTTGCCACTGAGCGGCAATATTTATTTTGTACACAACTTAATATT